>JBEKKH010000001.1:0-62761 GCA_050010815.1 Streptosporangiaceae bacterium
GGTTCATACCGCGTTCGAGGCCGCGCCGGGCTTCCTCGTCAAACGCGATCATCTTGGCTGCCATAGGCTCCAGTCCTCCGTGGCGTAACGCGCGGATCGAGCCGACGCCCGCGACGGACGGTACCTCCCGCGGTCAGTCCTTTCCTGCCGCGAGGCAGGCACCTCATCGCCCGATCCCGCCATCATGCTGGCACTCACATAAGGAGAGTGCCAGCACCATGTTTAGCACTCTCATAGGGAGAGTGCAAACGCCGAGGGTAAAAAACCGGGAGACCGGGTCCGCCGCGGAGGACAGAAAGCCGTCATCCAGGCAAGCTCGCGCCCACCAGGGGACTCGCGTTCAGCGTGCCCGGAACGCGAGTCCGGTGCGGCCGAACGCGGAGAAATCAGATTAGCCCGGCCCCGGATGGGGCCGGGCCGATCCGCGGTCCGGCCCTCCACCCGGGGGCGCCGACCGGAACCGCCAGCGAACCTAAGAGACCACGTGAACCTTGTCGGCCTGCGCGCCCCGATCGCTCTGCGTGATCTCGAACTCGACCCGTTGTCCCTCTTCCAAGGTGCGATACCCATCCGACTGGATCGCGGAGAAGTGGACGAACACGTCCTTGCCACCGTCGACGGCGATGAAGCCGTATCCCTTGTCCGGGTTAAACCACTTGACGGTGCCCTGAGCCATGCCAAACAACTCCCTAACTGCCCTCGAGCCCCGAGCCCCGCCCTTGTCACCGCGGAACCCGTCGATCCCACCAGGTGAGAACGGATACGTACGTTATTCGCACGAAACCCGCCCCCGTCCGACGGCGACCGGAATTGACCTTACCTTGTACCGAGCGCGCCTGACGCCACTTACCCACCAATCACGCCACCTGGTCCACGTTGGCCCCAGCCTCTGCCGCCCCGCCGGCGACCGCGGGAATGACGGATACCCGCGTCCCGGCCGCAACGTGCGTGTCAAGTCCCTGCGCGAAACGGACGTCCTCGTCGCCCACGTACACGTTGACGAACCGGCGCAGCTTGCCGCCGTCATCGATGATCCGGCCGCCCAGGCCGGGGTAGGCGGCGTCCAGGCCGGTGATGACGTCGCGGAGCGTGCCCTCGGCCGCCGTCACCTCCGACGCCCCGCCGGTATAGGAACGCAGGATGGTGGGGATGCGAACGTTGACGGTCACGGCACTGCCTCCTGGAACGCTTCGAGTGTGGGCTTGATCGGGGCGGGTAGCTGTATCGCCGAGGAGACCGCGTCGAGGGTTTTCAGCCCGTCGCCCGAGTTGATGATCACGGTCTCGGCCTCCGGGTCGAGCTGCCCGGCGGCGAGCAGCTTGCGCAGCACGCCCAGGGTAACGCCGACGGCGGTCTCGCCGAAGATGCCCTCGCACTCGGCCAGCAGCCGGATCGAGGAGACGACCTCTTCGTCGCTGACGTCGGCGATCGTCCCGCCGGTGCGCCGGACCACATCGAGCACGTACGGCCCGTCGGCCGGGTTGCCGATGGCCAGCGACTTGGCGATGGTGTGCGGCCGGACCGGGCGCACCACGTCGTGCCCGGCGGCGAACGCCGCCGACACCGGCGCGCACCCGGTCGCCTGGGCCCCGAACACGCGCCACGGCGTCTGCGGCACCAGGCCGAGCGAGGTCAGCTCGGTGAAGCCCTTGTCCACCTTCACCAGCTGCGCGCCCGAGGCGATCGGCACTACCACCTGCTCGGGCAGCCGCCAGCCGAGCTGCTCGGCGATCTCGAAGCCGAGCGTCTTGGACCCCTCGGCGTAATAGGGCCGCACGTTCACGTTCACGAACGCCCAGTCCGGATATTCGCCGGCCAGCTCGGACGCCAGCCGGTTCACGTCGTCGTAGGTGCCGTCCACGGTAACGAACGTGCCGCCGTAGACCGCCGTGGTGATGATCTTCGGCAGCTCCAGGTCGGCGGGCACGAGCACCACCGAGCGGATGCCGGCCCGCGCCGCGGCGGCGGCGACGGCGTTGGCCAGGTTCCCGGTCGACGGGCAGGCCAGCACCTTGAAGCCCATCTCGGTCGCGGCGGCCAGCGCCACCGCGACGACCCGGTCCTTGAACGAGTGCGTCGGGTTGCCCCGGTCGTCCTTGATCCAGAGCTTGCGCATGCCCAGCGCGTGCGCCAGGTGGCCGGCCCGGATCAGCCGGGTGAAACCGGGCTCGGTCGTGGGCCGTTCGGCGATATCGGGCGGTACCGGCAGCAGCGGCGCGTACCGCCACATGTTGGGCGGACCGGCCTCGATGTCGGACCGGGTCAGGCGAGGGTAGTCGTAGCGGACCTCGAGCGGCCCGAAACAGTCCTCGCAGGCGTAGTGCGGCCCGAGCTCGTACACCCGGCCGCACTCACGGCAGGACAGTCCGGTGGCGTAGCCGAACCCGGAAGAAGCTGTGGATGTTTGCGTCGTTGTGGTAGTCACCGGCGAGGCCTTCCTTCCCCATCTTTCCCGGCGGCCTGGTTGACCGCGGGGACGGATTTGGCACCAACTCGCGCGCCTCGCCGTTCACGACGGGAATTGCATGCGCGTTAGGTTGCCGGGGCTTCGCAGGGCCGATCCCTCCACCCCTCTGGATGAGCGTTATTCAGTTGTGTCCCAAACGAAATTAATGGTACCAGCGCGGGAAGGTGCTGGCCCAGGGACAACAGCACCCCTGGCCCCGGAAGCCCCTGGGGCCTCTGAGACATCGTTGGCTCAGGGGCACTAGCCTGCCGGGGTATGAGGCAACGGGTGCTGGTGGCGTCTAACCGCGGACCGATTTCTTACCAGTTCGCCGACGACGGCTCATTGACCGGCCAGCGCGGCGGCGGCGGCCTGATCGCCGGGGTGACGTCCGGGCTGGCCGCCGTCGCACCGCAGGCCGAGGTGATCTGGTTCTGCGCGGCGCTCAGCGACGCGGACCGCGCGGCCGCACGGGAGCAGCACACCGTGGCCCGCGATCACGGCAGCATACCGGTGCGGATGCTCGACATCCCGCCCGACACCTTCGACCGGGCTTACAACCACGTGGCCAACTCGACCCTGTGGTTCCTGCACCACCTGCTGTTCGACACCCCCAACGAGCCGGAGTTCGGCCTCAAGTTCGCCCGTGACTGGGAGTCTTACCTGGCCTACAACCAGGCATTCGCCGACGCGCTGGCCACGGAGGTCCGAACCGGCGCGGCCGGGCCCGGGCCAAGCCAGACCAGGGTCCTGATCCAGGATTATCACCTGAGCCTGGCCCCCCGGCGGCTGCGGGAAAGACTCGGCGAGGCGGCCCGCGGCATCGGCATCGCGCACTTCTGGCACACGCCGTGGGCGCCGTCCGACTACTACCAGATGCTGCCCGCCGGCATCGGCCGCGCCCTGGTCGACGGCATTCTCGGGGCGGACCGGGCCGGCTTTCACGTCGGGCGGTGGGCCGACGCGTTCCTGGACTGCTGCGCCGCGGTGCCCGGCGCGGAGGTGGACCGCTGGCCGGGCGCCGACGCCGGCGCCACCGGGACCGTGGGCCGGGTCCGGTACCGCGGTCACGTCACCGACGTGGCCGTACAGCCGCTCGGGGTGGACGCCGACGC
This sequence comes from Streptosporangiaceae bacterium, assembly GCA_050010815.1. Taxonomy (GTDB): domain Bacteria; phylum Actinomycetota; class Actinomycetes; order Streptosporangiales; family Streptosporangiaceae; genus Palsa-504. The sequence goes on from JBEKKH010000001.1 coordinate 3,562, forward strand.
GCTGCGGGCCCGGGCCCAAGAGCAGGATGTGCGCGCTCACGCCGGCTCGCTCAGGCGGGCCGCGGGCGACAGGAAGCTGATCGTCAGGGTGGACCGGACCGAGCTTTCCAAGAACATCGTGCGCGGCCTGGCCGCCTACCGCGAGCTGCTGGCCACCCGGCCGCAGTGGCGGGGCCGGGTCACGCACCTGGCCTTCGCCTACCCGTCCCGGTCGGCCGTGCCCGGGTACGGCGTCTACACGGAACGGGTCAGGCGGCTGGCCCACCAGATCACCGAGGAGTTCGGCACGGCGGACTGGAACCCGCTGATCCTGGAGGTCAAAGACGACTATCCCCGGTCGCTCGCGGCCTGCGCCCTGGCCGACGTGCTGGTGGTGAACCCGATCAGGGACGGCATGAACCTGGTCGCGCAGGAAGGCCCGATCCTGTCCGAACGCGGCTGCGCGCTGGTGCTCTCCCGGGAGGCCGGCGCCGCCGTCACGCTCGCCGCCGACGCGCTGCTCGTCAACCCCTACGACGTCACCGAGACCGCCGACGCCATGCACACCGCGCTCGCCATGCCCGACGCCGAACGCTACCGCCGCGGCGCCGCCCTGGCCACCGCGGCCGCCGCGGCCCGGCCCGCGCTCTGGCTGGCCGATCAGCTCGCCTGCCTGCGGACGTAGCCGCCGCGCCGTTCGTCCTGCGCTGGCCTGGAACGTGACACCACGGTCCGTTCCGCTAAATTTACCGAACGGACACCGGTGCGTGCCCGCAGCCCCGCCTCAGCCGCCCAGCCGGCGCGCGATCGCGGCGAGCAGCGCCACGACACCGCCCGGACCCTCCACCACCAGGTCGGCCGCGGCCGCCACCTGCGGCGACTCGGGGCTGGCGCTGGCCACCGCGCAGCCGCCGATGCCGTCCGCGCGCAGCGCCCGGACGGCGGCGAAGGCGGGCAGGTCACCGAGGTCGTCGCCGCAGAACAGGACCGAGGTGGCCGCGCGCTCGGCGACCAGGTGAGCCAGCGCGGTGCCCTTGTCCACGCCCGGCGGCCGCAGCTCGATGACGAACCGGCCCGGCTCCGCCGTCAGCCCCAGTCCGGCGGCCAGCTCACCGAGCGGACCGCGCAGGCCGCGCAGCGCGGCCTCCGGATCGGCCGTGCCGCGGGTGTGCACGGCCAGCGCGTGCGTCTTGTCCTCGATCGAGGTGCCCTCCGGGGCGCCCGCCGCACGCAGCAGGCCAGGCAGCGCGGCCCGCGCCGCCTCGACGGCCGGCCCGGGCTCAGCCGCGGTCAGCTGGCCGTCCTGCCAGCGCTGCTGGCCGTAATGACCGAGCACGATGAGACCGGGGACGGCCTCGAGCCCGCCCAGGCGGACCACGTCCGCTGGGGCCCGGCCGGTGATAACCGCCACCGTGCCGACGGCCTTGGCCAGGGCGATCAGGGCCGGCACGGCCCCGGGGTCGGCCCGGGCATCGGCCGGGCGCGCCACGATCGGCGCCAGCGTGCCGTCGAAGTCGGTGGCGATCAGCGCGTGCCCCGGGTCGGCGAGCAGCGCGTCGAGCCCGGCCCGGCCCTCGGCGCTGGCCGGCCGCGGCGCAGGCATCACCGGGGCTGTCCCTTACTGCCCTTCGGCCGGGGTGAGCGCATCCGCTGGCGGCGGGCCCGCTGGGCCCTCAGCCGCTTGACCAGCACCGGATCGAACGCGAGCGCTTCCGGCCGGTCGATCAGCTCGTTCAGCAGCTGGTAGTAGCGGGTGGCCGGGATGTCGAGGACCTCGGCGATGGCCTGCTCCTTCGCGCCGGGCGAGCGCCATCCGCGCCGCTCGAACGCCAGGATCCGCATGTCTGCCTCCGTCAACCCGGGCATAGGACCTCCTCCCGGCGCCTGCGACCGGCTAGTGCCGACCGTACCCGACCCGATCGTGGACAGCGCCGGGCTCAGCTGGCTCGCGGCGAACCGCGGGCCGGCGGCTCGGTCTGCCGCCGGCCGGCGCCCGGGTATCGATTACCGCCGTAGGGCAACTATTCCGCAATGACGCATTCCGCCCACGGTGGTCGCGTGGCACGATGGCATAGGCCAGATCGGACATCGCAGCCTGAGGTCAGCTCGGCCATCCTCGGAGGAGATTACTGACCAAAGTGTCACACCGATCGCTCCGCAGCCCTGTCGCCCCGCTCACCACAGGACTAGCTGCGGGTATTGCCGTTCTCGCCGTCGCCGGGGCCGTGCCCGCCTCGGCCGTGCCCGCCTCCGGCATCGGCTCGGCGACGACAGCCGCGCTCGCGAGCACGGCCAGCACTGCCAGCACCGTCCGCGCCCAGGAGTGGTGGCTGGCCGGGCTGAACGTGACCCAGGCGTGGCAGCTGACCCGGGGAGCCGGGGTCACCGTCGCGGTGCTTGGCACCGGGGTCGCCGCCAGCCACCCGGACCTGGCCGGGGACGTGGTCACCGGGCCCGACTACAGCGACTCGGGCCGCACCCCCGGCGGCCCGTTCTGGGGCATCGACGGCACCCAGGTGGCGGCCATCATCGCCGGGCACGGGCACGGTCCCGGCCGCCAGTCCGGCATCGTCGGGGTCGCGCCCGCCGCAAAGATCCTGTCCATCCGGGTGGACCTGGAATTCAACGACCCGCTCAACGCGGACCAGGCGATCACCCGGCGGCTACCCGGGGCCATCGCCGCCGGCATCACGTACGCGGTCAACCACGGTGCTCGGGTCATTGACCTGCCGCTGGACCCGGGGACGTTCGGGCTGACCGGGCAGCCAGACCCGGCGGCGGCCGGCGGCAGCCCCGCCGAGCAGGCTGCGGTCTCCTACGCGCTGCGCAAGAGCGTCGTGCTGGTGGCGCCCGCGGGCGACGACGGCGAAGGCCCCGGCCTGGTGAACCACCCGGCCGCCTACGCCGGGGTGATCGCGGTGGGCGCGGTCGACCGCAACGGGCGCCTCGCCCCGTTCAGCAGCAGGCGCTCCTACGTGGCGCTGACCGCCCCCGGGGTCAACCTGACGACCGCTTCCCCGCCCGCCGGTTACGCGACGGTCAGCAGCACCAGCGCCGCCAGCGGAATCGTGGCCGGCGTCGCCGCCCTCCTGCTGTCCAGGTTCCCGCAGCTGACCGCGGCCCAGGTCACCCAGGCGCTGACCAAGAGCACCGCCACCACCGCCGTCACCGACGGCGCGGCCGGTCCAGGCACCGGCTACGGCACCCCGGACGCCGCACGGGCGATCACCCTCGCCGCCGACATCAGCACCGCCGCCAGGCCCACGGTTGCGCCGACGGTTTCGCCGACGCCCACGGCAACGCCCCGGCGGGCCGCCGCGATCCCCCGGCGGGCGAACGCCAGCGCCCTGGCCGGGTCGCTGGTCCGCGACATCGTGGCCGCCCTGGGCGTGCTCATCGTGCTGGTCGTGGTGCTGCTGCTGATCATGAGCTCGCGCCGCCGGCGCGTCCTCGCCGGGCGCGTCCCCCAGTCCGCCGGGAGCCCCGGCCCTTCCGGGCAGTCCCAGGGCCCCCGAGGGCAACACGGGCACCGCCGGCTCGACCAGGCCCCCCGAGCTGACCGCGCCACTGGGCCGGACCGTGCCTCCCGAGGCGACCGTGCCACCGGGCCGGTTCAGGAAACCGCCCCGGGCATCCGGCCCCCGCTGGCCGGACCCGCAGCACCGGCCGGACCCGCAGCACCGGCCGGACCCGCAGCCGGCTGGCCTGCCCCGGGCGGCTGGCAAGGCGGCGGCGTGGGCGAGATCACCCATCCCCCGGCGGCGCCCGCCCGGCCGGCCATGGTCCCGGCACCCAGGACCACCCCGGCGCCCAGGACCACCCCGGCGGCCCGGAGCGGCACCGGCGCCGCGACGCCCGCCGGACCGCCCTGGGCCCCCGCGCCCGAACCCGAGCGCACGTTCGGCCTGCTCCCCGTCACGTCGGCCAACTCCGTCACGCCGGAGCCGGGCGGCGGCATCCGGGTCCCCAGGGACGTGCCGCCGCTGCCCACCACGATGACCGGCCCCTGGCCGGCTGCCTTCGATCCGACCGACCGGCCGGCCGCGCCCGGCTTTACCGCCCAGCCGCCCGTCTTCGACTTCACCGCGGTGCCGCCGGCCTCAGCACTTACCCCTCCGCCCCCAGCTTCCGCGCCGCCGGCCCCAGCTTCCCCGCCTCCGGCCTCAGCACTTACCCCTCCGGCCCCGGCTATGCCGAGGCCTTCCGCCGAGCCGGACACGTTCGAGCCGACCGTGATGCCGGACTTGGGGCCGCCCACGATCCCGGGCTTCCCACGTCTGGACACGCGGCAGGACCCGGTGGATCGAGACGTCACGCGGCCGATACCGTCCGCCGCTCCGCCGTCCCAAACCAGCCTGGGTTTCGCTGCCGCCCCGGTGGCCGCGGTTTACCCGGCCCCGGACCTACCTGTCGATTACCGTGTGCCGGACGTGCCGCCCGGCGCCCCGGCGCCCGACGCCCCGGCGCCCGCTGGTCCCGGGGGCGCGACCGATTCCGGTTTCCTCTGGGACCTGGCGGCCACGGACGTTTTCCCGGTCACATCGCCCGTACCGCCGGAGGCACCAGACGACGACGCTCCCGGTGCCAGCGGGAGCTGACACCGGGAGCGTCGCATAGTGGGGCTCAGCCAGCGTGCGGCTCAGGCGGCCTCGGCCACCGCCGGCGCGGCCGAGGAGGAGTCGGCCGCCGCGGGCTCAAGCGCGAGCCGCAGCACCTCGCGGACATCGCCCACGGTGTGCACGTCGAGCTTGGAGAGCACCTCGGCCGGAACGTCGTCCAGGTCCGGCTCGTTCCGCTGCGGGATCAGCACGGTGGACATCCCGGCCCGGTGCGCGGCGAGCAGCTTCTGCTTGACGCCGCCGATCGGCAGCACCCGCCCGGTCAGGGACACCTCACCGGTCATCGCCACATCGGCCCGTACCGGGCGGCCGGAGAGCAGCGACGCTAGCGCGGTGGTCATCGTGACGCCCGCGCTCGGCCCGTCCTTGGGCACCGCGCCGGCCGGCACGTGGACGTGCACGCCGCGGTCCTTCAACTCGCTGACCGGAAGGCCGAGCTCGTCACCATGCGAGCGCAGGTAGGACAGCGCGATCCGGGCCGATTCCTTCATCACGTCGCCGAGCTGGCCGGTCAGCGTGACCCCGGTCTCGCCGGTCTCCCGGCCGGCCAGGGACGCCTCGATGAACAGCACATCCCCGCCCGCGCCGGTTACCGCGAGTCCCGTCGCCACACCGGGCACGGCCGTCCTGCGGTCGGGCCCGGCCAGGCTCGTCTCCGGCGTGAACCGGGGACGGCCCAGGTAGTCGCGCAGCTCGGCCACGCCGACGGTCACGGGCAGGGTGATCTCGTCCAGAGCCACCCGGGCCGCGACCTTGCGCAGGATGCGGGCGACGGACCGTTCCAGCGACCGCACCCCCGCTTCCCTGGTGTACTCGGCCGCCACCAGCCGCAGCGCGTCCTCGCTGACGGACAGCTCCTCCACGTTCAAGCCGGCCTTGGACAGCTGCCTGGGTAGCAGGTGATCCCGGGCGATGAGGACCTTCTCGTCCTCGGTGTACCCGTCGAGTGAGACCAGTTCCATCCGGTCGAGCAGCGGGCCGGGAATCGAGTCGAGCACGTTCGCCGTGGCCAGGAACACCACGTCGGACAGGTCGAGCTCAACCTCGAGGTAGTGGTCGCGGAACGTGTGGTTCTGCGCCGGGTCAAGCACCTCGAGGAGCGCCGACGCGGGATCGCCGCGGTAGTCGGCACCGATCTTGTCCACCTCGTCGAGCAGCACGACCGGGTTCATCGAGCCCGCTTCGCGGATGGCGCGGACGATCCGGCCAGGCAGGGCCCCGACGTAGGTGCGCCGGTGCCCGCGGATTTCCGCCTCGTCCCTGACGCCGCCCAGGGCCACCCGGACGAACTTGCGGTCCATGGCCCGGGCCACCGATTCACCGAGCGAGGTCTTGCCGACGCCGGGCGGCCCCACCAGGGCGAGCACGGCACCGGAGCGGCGGCCGCCGACGACACCCAGGCCGCGGTCGGCACGGCGCTTGCGCACCGCGAGGTACTCGATGATGCGTTCCTTGACGTCGTCCAGCCCGGTGTGGTCCTCATCCAGGATGCGCCGCGCGTCGGCGATGTCGTAGGCGTCCTCGGTCCGCGCGTTCCACGGGATGTCTAGGACGGTGTCCAGCCAGGTCCGGATCCAGCCGATCTCGGGAGACGCGTCGGGAGTCCGTTCGAGCTTGGCCACTTCCTTCAGCGCGGCCTCCCGGACCGGCTCCGGAAGCTCGGCGGCTTCCACCCGGGCCCGGTAGTCGTCCTCCTCGGTGGCCGCGTCGCCGTTCAGGTCGGCGAGTTCCTTGCGCACCGCGGCGAGCTGCTGGCGCAGCAGGAATTCCTTCTGCTGCTTCTCCATGCCCTCGGACACGTCCTTGCGGATGGACTCGGCCACGTCGAGCTCGGCGAGGTGTTCCCGGGTCCAGCCGATGGCGAGTTCCAGGCGCTCGACCAGATCAGAGGTCTCGAGCAGCTGCAACTTCTGCACCGAGGTCAGATAGCTGGAGTACCCGGCCCGGTCCGCGATGGCTGACGCGTCGTCGAGCTGCTGAATCATGTCGATGACCTGCCATGCCCCGCGTTGCTGCAGGATCGAAGTCAGCAGGGACTTGTACTGCTTGGCCAGTTCGTCGGCCCGCGGGCCGCGGCTGGTCTCCTCTATCACGGTGCCCTGTACCCACAGCGCCGCGCCGGGTCCGGTGGTACCCGAGCCGATCTTGACCCGGACGACGCCGCGGAGCACCGCGCCAGGCTGTCCGCCGGGCAGGCGTCCGACCTGCTCAACCTCAGCCAGCGTGCCGACGCCGGCCAGTCCGCGGTCGGGCAGCCGGGGCACGAGGAGCACCCGCGCCTTAACTTCTGAACGCACGCCGGGAACCTGCTGGGACGGCAGCCGCGCCGCGTCGATGGCGGCACCGACCTCTGCTTGTGATGTCTCTAGCGGCACCACCATCCCGGGCAGCACCACCTCGTCGTCCAGCGGCAGCACCGGCAGCGTGAGCGTTTCACTCATTGATGGCCTCCAAAACTTGAGTCATACTCACTCAAGAAAGAAGAGCCCGCCGAAATTTCCCTAAAGCGTTCGCCCGCAGCGATCACGCCTGGGTGCCCCGGGATCTCCCCCGGCGGGGCCTATCCCCAGGGGCCCCCGGGGATAGGCCCCCGCCAGCCCGCGGCCACCTCACGTCGAGCGTTTCCGCAGGTCCAGGTGTCTCAAGGATCACACTTGCTACGGCAGTAACGCGGCGGGTCAGGTTTGCGTGGTGGATCCGGGCTTGGCGGTGGATCCGGTGTACGGGGATGCACCGGATCCACCACGGAGCCCGGATCCACCACAATAGGCGAGCTCTGACAGGCCACGGGCGTACCATCTGCCCCTCCTGGCACAGGCGCCTCGCCTCTTCGTGCGCGGCGCCGGTTACGTGGGTAGCTCGGGCTGATCGGTGCCGCGGGGATCCTCTCCGGCACTCACTTTGGGATGATGGCGGGCAGCCGCGGCACGGTGCGGAGTGTTAGTGCCGCCGCGCTTAGCGTGATGAGGCTGGCGGTGATGGCCATGCCGGTGAAGTGGATGGCCTGGGCGATAAACGGACCGGCCACGGCGCCGGCCAGGGTGGCTGCGGCCTCGCCGGTGAGGAATACGGCGCCGACCCGGCCGAGTGCGGCGTTGGGGATGACTCGCTGCATGGCGGTCTGCGGGATCACCAGTGACATGGAGCCGAACATGCCGACGGCGACCGCGGCGGGCAGCGCGGTGGTCAGCGACGATGAGCTGAACAGCAGGAAGTACGCGGCGGCGGTGGCCGTCAGGCTGGCGGTCAGCAGGTTCCCGGCCTGGAGCATAACTGCCGCCCGTCATCCGACTATCCTGTCAGGATAGCTTTTCAGATTGGCGCTCTGTCAAGATCGGAGTTCGCATGGGACAGTCAGCGATCGGCCGCGAGCTGCGGGCCCGGCGGACAGCGTCGGGCCGGACCGTGGCATCGGTGGCGGCTGACGCGGGGCTGTCGGTCCCTTACATCGCCAACCTGGAGAACGGCCGGGGCAACCCGACGACCGCGGCCCTGACCCGGCTGGCCGGAGCCCTGGGCCTGCAGCTAGTCATCACGCTGGTCCCGGCCGAGGAGGACCAGGAAGCGAGGCCGCCCGGAACGCCCCAGACGCCCGCCTCCCTGGTCCGGCTCGGCCGCACCACCAGGTTCCGGCGGGCGGTCAAGGTTATCGCCGAAACGGCAGACCTGAATGCCGACGAGCTCTCCGTCCAGCTCGTGGCCGCACTGGCGGCGCTCGCGCACGCCATGGGCAGGGACCTTGCCGAGCCGGACTGGTGGCGCCTTCTTGACGCCCTGCTGTTGATCGCCGCTCATCCCGCGCCCTTACCGGCCGGAGCGCGTTACCCGCCGGTCAGGAGGACGTGCAGCTGACGCGGGCCGTGCACGCCCTCGACCCGGATCAGCTCGATGTCACTGGTGGCCGAGGGACCCGAGATGAGCGTGTGCGGACGGGCCGGGGTACGGCGAGTCGTAGGCGTGGCCGCCGGCCACTGCAGCCGCTGGGTCGCCTGGACTTCTACGCTACGTGCCTGGAACCTGACCTGGCGGTCTGCGTGGCGACCGGGGACGACCGCCTCTACGCCAACATCCTGCTGACCGTCGGCTTCCTCACGCCGTCGTCCTGAACCACCGCCGGAACAGCTGGACCAGCAGGACTCCCGGCCGTAAAGGTCGGATCATAGTTACCATATAGCCTCCGTTTCGGGCTTCATATCGACGATATCTTGATATTGATCGGATCAATCGGTTAAGCTACGCAGCGCTGGACGTTAGTTCGGACCTGGTCACACCAAGGGACGCGGCCTCGCCGGACTGGGGCAAGAGCCCTCGCCGGTCACCCCCCGACGGCGTGACGTCATCGACCGAAATGGGGTTCGTCTCATGCCGCTCGCTGTCGCGCCTGCCCGCGGTGAGGTGCGGACGTGAGCGGAACGGCTGACAGCCATCTTCAGACGGTTGACAGCCATGTTCATCTGTGGGATGTCAGGCATACACCGCAGCCGTGGATGACGCAGGAGCACGCGGCCATCGCCCGCCCGTTCGGCCCTGGCGACCTGAAGCCGCTCCTGGAGCAGGAAGGGATCGACGCCGCCGTCGTCGTGCAGGGAGCATGCCTCGACTCCGACACGGACTATCTCTTCGCCGAGGCAGACCGCTACGACTGGATCGCGGCGGTGACCGCCTGGCTCTGCCTGGACCGGCCGGGCCGCGCACGCGAGCGTCTGGACGAGCTTACGGCCAGGCCTAAGTTCCGGGCCGTCCGGCACCTCGTCCACAACGAGCCGAACGCTCACTGGCTGACCCGCAGTGATGTCAGCGAGAGCCTCGGGCTGCTCGAGGCGAGGGACGTCATCCTGGAGGTCCCGGTGGTCTTCCCCCGCCACTTCGACGACGTCGCCGCGGTGGCCAGGCGCTTCCCCGCGCTGCGCGTTGTCATCGACCACCTCGGAAAGCCGCCGACCGGAACGAGCGAGTTGCCCCGCTGGGAAGCACTGCTCAGGGACGTCGCCAGGCACGAGAACGTGATGGCGAAGATCTCCGGGCTGAATACGACCGTGGCCCACGCAGGCTGGTCCGCGGCGGACATGAGCCGGCCGGTCGAGGTGGCCCTCGCAAGCTTCGGGCCGGATCGGCTGATGTGTGGCAGCGACTGGCCAGTCGCACTGCTGAACGGAGATTACGCCCGGGTATGGGACGCTACCCGCACGGCGGTCCAGACCCTAGCGCCAGGCCACGCCGAAGCCCTCCTCGGCTCGAACGCGCAGCGGATCTACCACCTGGAGATTCCCTCCGGCCGCGGGACGGCCGCTAGGTCAGCTAGGAGCGCGCTGTGACCGCCGTGTACTACCAGGGATCCGGGCGATTCACCGTCGGGCCGGGCGAGGTCAGGCCGCCGGCCGGCGGCGAGGTCAGGCTCGACGTCGCCTACTGCGGGCTGTGCGGGACAGACCTGCACATCGGGCGCGGCGCCATGGATACCCGGGTGAAAGCGCCGCAGGTCATCGGACACGAGATGGCCGGGACGATCGCCGAGATCGGAACCGGGGTGAAGGGCCTCGCCGCGGGTGACAAGGTGGTCGTCCGCCCGCTTGACAGCCGGGGCGAGACAGCGGCGGACAAGGGCATCAGCCACATCTGCCGGGACCTGAAGTTCCTCGGCATCGATACCCCCGGGGCTTTCCAGACTTCGTGGACCGTCCCGGCCTTTACGATCCACCGGCTCCCGCCGGATACCGACCTCAAGCTCGCCGCGCTCACTGAGCCCCTCGCCGTCGCCTGCCACGATGTACGCCGCGCTCGGGTGGCCGCCGGGGAGACGGTCGTCGTGATCGGCGGCGGCCCGATCGGGGTCATGATCAGCCTGGTGGCCCGCGCGCGGGGCGCCCGGGTCATCGTCAGCGAAACCAACGCCAGCCGCCGCGCCTTCGCGGGAGGTCTCGGGCTCCAGGCCGTCGATCCGGGCGCAAGCGACCTGGCCCGGATCGTGGACGACGTCACCGGCGGAGCCGGAGCCGACGTGGTCTTCGAGGTCTCCGGCTCCGCCGCCGGGGCCATGACGATGACCGGGCTGGCCGGTTTGCGCAGCCGGATCGTGGTCGTGGCGATCTTCTCCACGCCGCCGCCGGTCAGCCTGTTCGACGTCTTCTGGAAGGAGCTCGAGGTCCTCGGCACGCGAGTTTACGAGCCGGAGGACTACGAGAAAGCGATCGATCTTCTGGCCGGCGGCCGGCTGCCGCTAGCGGACCTGATCACGTCCGTCGAGCCGCTCCAGCGGATGCCGGCGGCACTGGAACAGCTCGAGCACAATCCCTCGGCCATGAAGATCCTCGTGGATTGCCGGACGTGAGCATGATCGGGCCGGGCAGCCGGTTTGACCTCACGGGCAAGACCGCCCTCGTGACCGGGTGCCGGCGCGGGATCGGCCGGGCCGCCGCGCTGGGACTGGCCGCGTCGGGTGCGGACATCGTCGGCGTGAGCGCCGCCCTGGAGGAGGACGGCGGCGACGTCGGCGCGCAGGTCCGCGCGTGCGGCCGGGTGTTCACCGGCTACCGCTGCGACTTCTCCGATCGCGGCGCGGTCCGCCGGCTGGCGGACGATCTCGGCCGGGCCGGCCCGCCGCCGGACATCCTGATCAACAACGCGGGCACGATCGCCCGCAGGCCCGCCGCCGAGCATCCCGACGACCTGTGGGACCGGGTGCTTGAAGTGAACCTGTCCGCGCAGTTCGTGCTCACCCGCGAACTGGGCCGCGGGATGCTGGCCCGCGGCACCGGGAAGGTGGTGTTCACCGCCTCCGTGCTGTCGTTCCAGGGAGGCATCAACGTTCCTGGTTACACCGCGAGCAAGAGCGGGCTGCTAGGGCTGATGAAGGCCTTCGCCAACGAGTGGGCCGCCCAGGGCATCAACGTGAACGCCGTCGCCCCCGGTTACATCAGGACCGATAACACGCAGCCGCTCCAGGACGATCCCGAACGGTCCGCCGGGATCCTGGCCCGGATCCCGGCCGGGCGCTGGGGTACCCCGGACGATCTCGTCGGCGCGATCATCTTCCTGTCCGGCAGCGCCTCCGATTACGTGCACGGGACCGTCCTGCCGGTCGATGGCGGCTGGCTGGCCCGGTGATGGCGACGCCCATGGTGCCGCTACCCGAGGCCAGCCCGGAGGCGGAGCGGCGGATCGTAGCGTGGCTTGCCGCCATCCGGGTGCTGCCGGTGCTGACCGTCACCGACGTGGGGAGGGTCGAGGCCACCTGCCGGGCCTGGCCGCCGAGGCGATGCAGGCCGCCAGGCAGCACGGGACGGTCGGGTCCGGACCGCCTCGGTCAACGACTGGAGCGGCGTGTGCCGCACCCGCACCTCCTTCCACGAAGGCCGCCAGATGACGGGACTCGAAATCCTCGACCGGGTCGGCGGCGGCGATTCATTCGTCTCCGGGCTGGCGTACGGGCTTCTGTCTGACCTCGACGTCGACACCGCCCTGGCTTTCGGCATCGCGCACGGGGCGCTGGCCATGACGACGCCAGGAGATACGTCGATGGTTACGCTCGCCGAGGTACGCCGGCTCGCGGTCGGCCGGTCTGCTCGCGTGATCCGGTGAGTGCGGGCCTCGTGCGGCCGGCCATCGAGAGTTCCCTGGCGGCCGTCAGGCCATGGTCAGCAGGACGTGCAGGTTGCGCGGGCCGTGCACGCCCTCGACCCGGATCAGCTCGATGTCGCTGGTGGCCGAGGGGCCGGAGATGAGCGTGTGCGGGCGGGCCGGGTCGAGCCGGGCGAACGCGTCGGCCAGGTCCGCGGCGACCTGATCGCCGCGGACGATCACCAGGTGGAAGTCGGGCATCAGGGTCAGCGCGCGGCGGCCCTGGCCGGGACCGTGATCCAGGATGATCGTGCCGGTCTCGGCGATCGCGACCGCGCAGCCGGTGAGCACGCCCGCCGCGTCTCCCGCCTCGGCGGCCAGCGCCGGGAAATACTCGCGGACCATCGAGGCGCACGAGGCCGAGGGGGTGACCACCGCCTCGAAGCCGCCGAACGCCTTGACGAACCCGCGGGCCATCGGCGTAGCCTCGCGCCGGTAGCCGGTGTTGAAGTGCATCTGGCCGCAGCAGGTCTGGGCCGCGGGGTACTCCACCTGGTGGCCAAGCCGTTCGAGCACGGCCACCACGGCCTGGCCGGTGCCGGGGTACAGCGTGTCAGTCAGGCAGGTCACGAACAAGCCGATTCGCATCAGCGCCTCCGTTGGCTAACGCTACAAGACACGTTCCGGGCGACGGGATCCGCCCCCGGATACATCGGACCTTTCCGGATGTCACGCCCGCGCCACGAGAAGCACAGACCCCGTCCCGGGCCCGTACCGTGTCGCAGCGGCCGATGAGCAGCCCAGGCGGCTCGATGAGCCGCAAAGATCGGATGACATAGACGTATCTGTTTGGTATCAGCCAGGCAATGCCGGGCTTAAGTCCATTGACACCACACATACATCCGATCTATTTTCCTGACACACGGCACTCCGAGTATCTGTCCCGCCGCCCGCACCGACGCGCGCCGCGGACCCGGAGAGCGCCACCAGGAGGTTTCCCATGAGTTTCCGCAGACGCCCGGGCGTGGGTCCCTCCCGCGCCGTCACCGCTGCCGTCGCCGCCGTCGCCGCGGCCACCCTGATTGCCGCCTGCAGCTCGAGCGGGTCGAGTTCCGGCGCCACGTCTACCAGCTCGGCCAAGTCCGCCGCCCAGACCGCGATCGGGGTGGACCTCACCTACAACAACACGGCCTTCTGGTCCGCCTACATCAACTACGAGACCCAGTACGCGGCGCAGCTGCACATCCGCACCATCGGCCCGCTGCTCGCCGGGGCCGACGCCAACCTGCAGAACACCCAGATCGAGAACCTGGTCAACGAGGGCGCCAAGGCGATCATCGTGAACCCGGAGACGGCGACCAGCCTCGGGCCTGCCATCGCCTACGCGGCGGCCCGCCACGTGCAGCTGGTGTCCGTCGACACCATCGTCGGCGCCGGCAAGGTGTACATGGTGGTCCGCGCGTCCAACACGCAGTACGGCCAGGACGCCTGCGCCGAAATCAGCTCGAAGGTCAAGTCCGGCTACGTGCTTGACATCGAGGGCGACCTGACCTCCTCCAACGGCGCCGACCGGACCAACGCCTTCAACCAGTGCATGGCGGCGAACGACCCGGGCGTGCACGTCCTGAAGGACCCGACGGTCTGGATCGAGGCCACCGCGGTCACCGACGCGCAGAACGCGGTGAACGCCTACGGCAGCCAGCTCAAGGCGATCTACTCGCAGTGGTCCAGCCCGGACACCGGCATCATCCCGCTGCTGAAGTCCAAGGGCCTGACCGGCAAGGTGATGGTCATCAGCGACGACGGGGTGCCGTTCGAGATGTGCGACATCTCCCAGGGGACGCTGAGCGCCTCCCAGTCCCAGCCCGCCAACCTGTACGCCTACTGGGCGCTGAAGTACGCGCTCGACGCGGCCAACGGCGTCAAGCTGAGCGCGGGCCAGCCGGGCGGCGGCGCTCCTGCGCTGGCGATGGTCAGTTTCGCGGGCGACAGCAACCTGGGCGACCCGATCGTGCCGCCGTTCGTCACCAAGGCCGCGCAGAACCTGACCGTCACCCCGGTCGACGGACTGTCCGGGTCAGTGGCCACCACGCCGGTCAGCGACTCCTCGCTGTGGGGCAACGTGTACGGAAACGCGCACGGCGGCGTCTGCAGCTCCTCGGCTTGATCCGCATGAGCGATCCGGACGTTCCCGCCGCGCTGGCCACCGCCCCCCCGATGGCCAGCGCGGCGGGCATCCACAAGCGGTTCGGCAGCACGTACGCGCTGCGCGGCGTCGGGCTGAGCCTGTACCCAGGCCGCTGCCTCGGCCTGGTCGGCCGCAACGGCGCGGGCAAGTCCACGCTGGTCTCGATCCTGTCCGGCATCACCGCCCCGGACGAGGGCGAGGTCCGGTTCGACGGGCAGCCCGCGCCCTCGCTCGGCGACATCGCCGCCTGGCGAGGGCGCATCGCGACCGTGTTCCAGCACTCCATGGTGGTACCCGGCCTGACCGTGGCGGAGAACGTCTTCCTCGGCCGCCAGCCCCCCCGCCGCGGCGTCCCGAAGAGCCTCGGTGTCGTCGACTGGCGCCGGATGCGCGAGCAGGCCAGCAAGATCATGACCGACTGGGGCTTCGAGGTGAGCGCCGACGCCCCCTGCGCCAGCCTCACCGTCGAGCAGCGGCAGGTCGTCGAGATCACCCGGGCGCTGGCCGCGGGTACCCGCTGCCTGCTGCTCGACGAGCCCACCGCGGCCCTCGAGCGCGGCGCGGTGCTGCGCCTGTTCGAACGCATCCGCCAGCTGCGCGAGGCCGGCGTGGCCATCATGTACATCTCCCACCACCTGGAGGAGGTCTTCGAGATCTGCACCGATGTCGCCGTGCTCAGGGACGGCGAGCTGGCGCTGACCGCCCCGGTAACCGAAGTGACCAAGGACGGCCTGGTCACCGCCATGGTGGGGGAAAAGAAAAAAGATCATTACCCGGAACGGGCCGTGGTGCAAGCCCCGGCACCCGGGCTTGCTCCCCCGCAGTCACGCGGCCAGGGCCGGCCGGGCGCCGCGGACCTGGTCGTCACCTCGGTCACGATGGCGTCCACCGGCGTGCGCCTTTCCGGTGTCTCGCTGACCGTCCGCGGCGGCGAGCGGGTCGGCCTCACCGGCCTGCGCGGCTCGGGCGCGACCACGCTGGCCAGGATCGTGGCCGGGGCGGCCGCTCTGGACGCGGGCGAGGTGCGCTTCGGCGGCCGCGTGCTCGCCGCTGGCGACCGGGCCGCGGCGCTGCGGGCCGGCATCGGCTACATCCCGGAGGACCGGCAGGCCGATGGTTTCGTGCCGCTGCTCGGCGCGGCGGAGAACATCGCGATGACGATCACCGACCGGATCGCCCGGGCCGGCTTCGTCAGCCCGAAGCGCCGCGAGGAACGCGCGGCGCCGCTGGCCCGGCGGCTCTCGCTGGTGTCGGCCGGGCTCGGCCAGCAGGTCCGGGAGCTGTCCGGCGGCAACCAGCAGAAGGTCACGGTCGCCCGCGCCCTGGCCAGCGATCCGGCGCTGATCGTGGCCATCACCCCGACCCGCGGCGTAGACGTGGCCTCCAAGGAGCTGCTGCTGGCCGAGCTTGACCGGATCACCTCCGAAACCGGAGCGAGCCTGCTGCTCGCCAGCGACGAGCTTGACGACCTGGCCATCTGCGACCGCGTGCTGGTGCTCGTCCGCGGCGAGATCTTCACCGAGTTCACCGAGCCGCCCTTCGACCGCGAGGCCCTGATCGCGGCCACCGAAGGGCTGGGAGAAAAATGAGCGAGCCGGAAAGCCGCGGCACCGCCCGCATTGAGAACCCGAGCGAGCCAAAGGGGGGCGGCGTCGCCTGGACTGAGGAGGGAGGACCGAGCGACGAGGCGCCCTGGAGGCGAGCGGCAAACAGAGCATGGGGAGATGGCCGGGGCCCCGGGGGCGAGCGGGCTAGCAGAGCGGTCTCATGGCTCCGCGAGGCCGCGCTGCTGCCGGTTCTTGTCGTCCTCATCGTCGTGGGCGCCCTCCTGAACAGTCATTTCCTGACCGTCTCGAATCTCACCGGGATCGGCCAGCAGATCTCCGCACTCGGCGTGGTGGTGGTGGGCGAGTCGCTGATCCTGCTGATCGGCGGCATGGACCTGTCGCTCGAGGCCACCTACGGGCTCGCGCCGATGGTGGCCGCGTGGCTGCTCGTACCGGTGGCGGCCTTCGGCGACGGGCTGCTGCTCAACCCCTATCTCGGCATCGGAATCTTGCTGGCGGTCGGCGTGGCGGTCGGGTTCGTCAACGGGCTGCTGATCGTCAAGGGCAGGCTGAACGGCTTCATCGTCACACTGGGCATGACGATCCTGCTCGCGGGCATCCAGGACGGCATCGTCAAGGGACAGTCCCCGTTCAACCTGCCCAGCGCGTTCAGCTATCTCGGTGCGGCGAATATCGGAGCCGTCCCGGTCTCGCTGATCGTCGCGGCGCTGATCTTCATCGCCGCCGGGCTGTTCCTGCGCTATCACCGGGCCGGCCGGGCCATCTACGCTATCGGCGGGAACCGGGAGGCGGCGCGGGCCGCCGGGATCAAGGTGGACCGGGTACGGATCGGCGTCTACGTGACCGGCAGCGTGCTGGCCGCGATCGGCGGCCTGATGGAGGCGGGCCGGGTGTCGTCGGTGACGAGCTCCCAGGGATACGGCGAGGGCATCATCTTCGCGGTGTTCGCCGCCGCGGTCATCGGCGGCGTCTCGCTGCAGGGCGGCCGGGGCAACATGGTCGGCGCGGCCTCCGGCGTGGTGCTGCTCGGCGTGGTGCAGAACATCCTGGACCTGGAGAACGCCCCGAACTACTGGATAGACGCGATCGATGGCGCCGTCATCTTGTTCGCGCTGATGCTAGCCCGTGTCATCGGCGGGGAAGCGAGCGCCGAATGACCAAGATAACCGGCTTCCAGACCTTTGACGTGCGGTTCCCCACCTCCAGGACGCTGGCCGGGTCGGACGCGATGAACCCGGCCCCCGACTACTCCGCCGCCTACCTTGTCATCCGGACTGACGCGCCGGACCCCGCGCTGGCGGGCCACGGGTTCGCGTTCACCATCGGCCGGGGTAACGACGTCCAGCTCGCCGCGATCCGCCTGCTCGAGCCGTTCCTGGCCGGCCAGGACGTGGACGAAATCCTCGCCGATCTCGGCGGCCTCGGGCGCCGCATGGTCAGCGACAGCCCGCTGCACTGGCTCGGCCCGTCCTGCGGTGTCATCCACATGGCCACCGGCGCGGTGCTCAACGCGTGCTGGGACCTGGCCGCCCGCCGGGCGGGCAAGCCGCTGTGGCTGCTGCTCGCCGAGATGAGCCCGCAGGAGATCACCGAGCTGGTCGACTTCCGCTACCTATCCGACGCGCTAACCCCCGACGAGGCGCTGGCCATGCTCGAGCGCGGCGCGGCCGGCCGGACCGGGCGGATCGCCACGCTCCGCCGGGACGGCTACCCCGCCTATTCGACCGGTCCCGGCTGGCTCGGCTACTCCGACGAGCGGCTGGCCGCGCTGTGCGCGGAGGCGGTCGCCGAGGGCTTCACCCAGGTGAAGATCAAGGTCGGCGCGGCGCTTGAGAACGATAAGCGCCGGTGCGCGATCGCCCGGGAGGTGGTGGGCGACGACATCGGCATCGCCATCGACGCGAACCAGGTCTGGGACGTGCCGACCGCGATCGCCTGGATCAGGGAACTGGCACCATTCCAGCCCGCCTGGGTCGAGGAACCGACGGCGCCCGAGGACATCCTGGGCACGGCCGCCATCCGCCGGGGCGTGCGCCCGGTCAAGGTGGCGACCGGTGAGCATGTCGCCAATCCGGTCATGTTCAAGCAGTTGCTGCAGGCCGGCGCCCTGGACGTCCTGCAGATCGACGCGTGCCGCGTGGCCGGGGTGAACGAGAACATCGCCAACCTGCTGCTGGCCGCCAAATTCGGCGTGCCGGTCTGCCCGCACGCGGGCGGGGTCGGCCTCTGCGAGATCGTCCAGCACCTGTCGATGTTCGACTACGTGGCGCTGTCCGGTACGACGCAGGGGCGCCGGATCGAGTGGATTGACCACCTGCACGAGCACTTCGCCGCGCCCGCCAGGGTCACGGGCGGCAGCTACCGCACGCCGCTGGCGCCGGGGGCGTCCACCGAGATCCTCCCGCAGTCGCTGGCGGAGTACACCTATCCATCGGGCCCGGCGTGGCGCAACGGCGGGTTGCCCTGACCGTGCCTCTGCTGCTGGACACCGGCTCGCTGGGATCCTTCCCGCTCGGCTCTTTCCCGCTCGTTTTCGGCGGCGGGTCCATCGGCGGCCTCTTCGCGCCGGTCAGCGACGATGAGGCCGCGCAGACGCTCGAGGCCGCGTGGGAAGCGGGCATCCGGGCCTTCGATACCGCGCCGCACTACGGGGTCGGGCTGTCCGAGCGGCGCATCGGCGATTTCCTGGCGGGCAGGCCCCGGGGCGAATTCACCATGTGCACCAAGGTGGGGCGGCTGCTGGTGCCCGCGACCGGGTCCGTGGACGGGGCCGAGGAGTTCTACGGAACCCCGTCCCTGTCCCGGGTAAGGGACTACAGCCGGGACGGCGTGCTCGCCTCACTCGAAGGAAGCCTTCGGCGGCTGCGGCTGGACCGGGTGGACATCGCACTCATCCATGACCCGGAAGACTTCATGAACGCGGCGCTTGATGACGCGTACCCGGCGCTGGCGGACCTGCGGTCACAGGGCGTCGTGGGTGCCATCGGTGCCGGGATGAATTCCGCGGCTCCGCTGACCTGGCTCGTCGAGCGCTGTGACCTGGACTGCGTGCTCGTGGCCGGCCGGTACACGCTGCTCGACCGCTCGGCGGCGGACCACCTGTTCCCGCTGTGCCTCCAGCGCGGGATAGCGGTGCTGGCCGGCGGCGTGTTCAACAGCGGCATCCTCGCCGACCCGCGCGAAGGCGCGCGCTACGACTACGCCCCGGCTCCAGCCGCCGTGGCGGCCCGCGCTCGCCGGATGCGCGACGCCTGCGCCAGGTACGGCGTCCCGCTGGCCGCGGCGGCGCTGCGCTTCACCCTGCACAACCCGGCCGTCACGGCCGCCGTGGTCGGCGCCCGCACCCCGGCGGAAATCCTCAGCGACGTCTCCTGTCTGTCGGCGCACATACCGGGCGCGCTATGGGCCGAGCTGGCAGGCGGTTAAGAAATTTCGCGTGTGCGCTCGATGGTGATGGCGGCGGTTGACGGCGCGGAGCGCCAGGTCCCTGACCGAAACGATGTCCGTCCCGCTCACGGCACCGAGGCCAGCCACTGCTCGACGCCGGCGATGTGCACTGTCGCCCAGGACCTGGCGACCTCCGGCTCGTGGGCGGCGAGCGCGTCAAGGATGGAGCGGTGCTCGGCCAGCGTCTGTGAGCGCGCGCCGGTCTGGGTGAGGCCGCGCCAGACCCGGGCGCGGGTCGTCGGCCCGGACATCGACTCCAGCAGCGAGGAGAGCACCGAGTTGCCCGAACAGGCCACGATCCGCCGGTGGAACTCCAGGTCGTTCGCCACCAGTTCCTCCGCGGCCGGATCGGGCCCGATGCTGTCGAGCAGGGCGCGCAGGCCGTCAGCTTCGGAGTCGGTGATCCGCTCCGCCGCCATCGCGGTAGCGGCAGGCTCCAGGATGCGCCGGACGCGGAGGAACTCGAGCAGCGTGTCGTCCCGGTGGAAGTCGACGATGAAGCTCAGCGCCTCGAGCAGCAGCCGAGGTTCCAGGCTGGTCACGTAGGTCCCGTCGCCGCGTCGCACGTCAAGGATGTTGACCAGGGACAGCGCGCGCACCGCCTCGCGCAGGGAGCTACGCGACAGGCCGAGGTCGGCGGCCAGGTCCGCTTCGCGCGGCAGCCGGTCGCCCGCGCGCAGCGTGCCAGACGTAATCATGTCTTTGACCTTTTCGATCGCCTCGTCAGTTACCGCCAAGGCATCGCACCTGCCCTCCCCGCCCTTTCACGCCGCCCATCAGCCGCTATCTTCCGCCTTGGTAGATCCGATGTTTGCCCCGAGTATGGCATACCGTCGAGCTGGGCCATTGACGGCGGCAGCTGATACCAATGAGGGCATGGCCGATGACGACGCGGCGCGACCGCACGAGGCGCCGGGCGACCCAGCCGGGCGCTTCGCGGTCCCCGCGCTGACCGTCGAACTCGACGGTCAGGATCCGCCCCGGCGCGGGGCCGAACACGTACCCGCCCGTTCTAGCGTGGTTCCCGGCGGTCGTAGCCCTTCGCTGCCCGTTATCTCGACCACGGCCTGGTGCCCGGTGATCGCCGGCCCGGTGCCGGGAAAGTCGAAGCGGCCCGCCTGCGCACCAGGCTTCCGCCGGAGCGAGCGCTCTGCGCACGGCCTGGCGCTAATGATCACTGGCCTGCGGGCGCGACGTGAACGTCTTGATTGTGACCGGCTCGGCCGCGATTAGCCGGCAGCTGGGCCGCGATGCCGTCGAGCAGGCAGTGGAGGCCGAATTCGAAGCGCTCGTCCCTGGTCCGCGGATCGTCAGGGTCGACGCCCGATTCGATCAGGCGCGCGATCCGCGGGTAGCGGCCGCTGGCCTGGAACCACGTCCGGTAGCGCTCGCGGGTGGCCTGGAGCTCTTCGGCCGTCAGGTTCGCCTCGGCCAGCTCCTGGTCACGCTGGACGCGAACCTCCTGCGCCTCGCGTATCACCGCGCCCATCACGTAGGTCGCGACCGTGGCCATGATGTCCATGGTGACGCGGGGCTCCAGGTCAAGCCCGCCGAGCATGCCGAGCAGGCGCTCCAGGTTCCGTGCGTCGTTCGGCCCGGCCGGCGGCCTGCTGCCGATGAACTCCAGCGCCCACCGGTGCCGCTTCATGCCGGCCCGGGTCCGGTGGGCGAACGCTCCTAGGTCGGCGCGCCAGTCACCGGAAGGTTCGGGTACCTCGATTTCCGCCTCGATCGACTCCAGCATCAGGTCGAGCAGTTCTTCCTTCGACCCCACGTACCAGTACAGCGACATCGCCCCCGCGCCGAGCTCGCGGGCGATCCGCCGCATGCTGATCGCTTCGGGACCCTCGGCGTCCGCCACGGCGATCGCGGTGCGGACGATCTCGGCCTGGGACAGGCCACGATCGCGGCGGGGCGGCTGCGCCCGGCGGTCGCGGTGCCGCTGGACGTGCCCGGCAATCCGCTGCTCGCGCTGGTCCTCCCGGGAGACCCGGCCGGCTCGCGGATAAGGGCGCGGGGGCCGGTCGAACGGCCACGGCTCCTCCTCGCGCTCGTCCATGCCTGCTCCTTTCGCCGCTCTAGCCTGCCCGGAACCAGTGTCCTGCTCGCCGATCCGGCGGCCGGCTAGGCGCGGAGGTTCGCGTTAAAGAAGTTGCCCTCTCGTACATCGTACTGTTATGGTACATCGTACTAGGACGTACAGCGTACGAGTTACGGGGAGTAAGCATGGCTGAGACTGCCGCCATCGAGGCGGAAGGGCTCGTCAAGAACTACGGAAAAACGAGGGCACTGGCCGGGTTCGACCTGGCGGTGCCGCCCGGGACGGTCTACGGGCTGCTGGGGCCGAACGGCGCGGGGAAAACCACCGCCGTCCGGGTGTTCGCCACCCTCCTGCGCCCGGACGGGGGCCGGGCGCGGGTCCTGGGCTACGACGTGGTAACGCAGGCGGCCGAGATCCGGCGGCGCATCGGGCTGACCGGACAGTACGCGGCGCTGGACGAATACCTCACCGGCCGCGCCAACCTGGTCATGATCGGCCAGCTCAGCAGGCTCACCGCGCAGGCGGCCAGGCGGCGCGCGGACGAGATGCTCGAGCGGTTCAGCCTCACCGAGGCCGCCAGCCGGGCGGTCAAGACCTACTCCGGCGGCATGCGGCGGCGGCTGGACCTCGCCGCCAGCCTGATCGGCTATCCGTCGGTGCTGTTCCTGGACGAGCCGACCACCGGCCTGGACCCGAACGCCCGGGCCCTGATGTGGGAGATCGTGCGGGAGCTGGCCGACGGGGGGACCACGCTGCTGCTCACCACGCAGTACCTGGAGGAAGCCGACCAGCTGGCCCGCCGGGTGGCGGTGATCGACGGCGGCCGGGTCATCGCCGAGGGGACGCCCGCCCAGCTGAAGGCGTCGGTGGGCGGCGAGCAGCTGACCGTCGTCCTGGCCGCGGGCGCCGACCTGGAGGCGGCGATCGTCGCGGCCAAGCCGTTCGCCACCGGCAGCGTCCAGCCCGGCGAGGACGGGCTCAGCATGTCTGTTCCCGTGACCGCCTCCGAAGGACTGACCACCCGCGTGGTGCGCGCTCTCGACGCCGCCGGAGTCCAGGTCAACGACGTGACGATTCAGCGCGCGTCGCTGGACGACGTGTTCCGCGCGCTCACCGGGAAGGCCGTCAGCACCGAAGCAGAGACCGAAGGGAGTGCGGCGGCATGACCACCCTCACCGCGGAACTAGCGCCTGAACGGGACGTCACCTACGGGCGCAGCTCGTTCACTCATTTCGTTACCGACGTCTGGGTGCTGACCAAGCGCAGCATCGCGCGGATCCGCCGGGAACCGGAAACGCTCGCCGACGTCACCATCCAGCCGGTCCTGTTCATCCTGATGTTCGCGTACGTGTTCGGCGGCGCGATCGGCCTGCCGGGCGGCGGGAACTACCACGAGTACCTGATCGGCGGGATGCTCGGGATGGGCCTGGCCCAGACCGCGCCGGGGGTGGCGGTGGCGCTGGTCACGGACATGTCCACCGGGCTGGTCGACAGGTTCAGGTCGCTGCCCATGTCCCGCTGGGCCATGCTGGTGGCACGATCCTTCGCCGAGCTGCTCACCCAGGTCATCAGCACGGTCGTGGTCGTCTGCGTCGGTCTGGCCATCGGCTGGCGGGTGCACACCGATGCGGCGGACGTCATCGCCGCGCTCGCGCTGGCCCTGCTGTTCGGCTACGCCTTCACCTGGGCGGGCGTCTGCCTGGGCATGGTGCTGCGCAGCCCGGAGGCGGCGCAGCAGACCGGGTTCCTCATCTTCTTGCCGCTGACGTTCATCTCCAGCGCGTTCGTGCCCACCCAGGGCATGCCCGGCTGGCTGCAGCCGGTCGCGGACTGGAACCCGATGTCTGCGCTGGCCGCCTCGTGCCGGCACTTGTTCGGCAACCCGAACCCCGCCGCCTCCATTCACTCCTGGCCGATGCAGCACCCGGAACTCGCCGTGGTCTGCTGGGCGGTGGGCATGCTGGTGGTCTTCGCCCCGCTGGCGGTCCGCCTCTACCGCCGTAAGGCGCTCGGCTGACCCGCGGCGAACGGTACCTCGGCCGGCGCGCCGCTGGACCGGCGCCGCTGGACCGGCGCCCCTGGACCGGCGCCCCTGGACCGGCGCGTGGGGCGTGCGCTATACATCGGACCCATGACTGAGCAATCGACTGAATTTGCCGGGCTGACGGCCCTTGTCACCGGCGGCGCGTCAGGCATCGGCCTGGCCACCGCCCGTTTGCTCGCCGCGCGGGGCGCCCGGGTGGCGGCGGTGGACCGGGTGACATCCGACCAGCCGTCCGCCGCTCCCGACGGCGCGGGCATCTACCCGGTGGTCGCGGACGTGACCGACGACGCCGCGGTCCGGGCCGCCGTCAGCGAGGTGGGCCGGTCCTTCGGCCGACTCGACATCCTGGTCAACAACGCGGGCATCGGCGCGGCGGGCACGGTCGAGGACAACGACGACGACGAATGGCGCCGGGTCCTTGACGTGAACGTGCTCGGCATCGTGCGCACCACCCGGGCGGCCATGCCGCTGCTCCGCCGGGCCGCGCGCGAGCACGGCCAGGCGGCCGTCGTCAACACCTGCTCGGTCGTGGCCACCGCGGGCGTACCGCAACGGGTGCTTTACGCCGCGAGCAAGGGTGCCGTCTACTCGCTCACGCTGGCCATGGCGGCCGACCATGTCGCCGAGGGCATCCGGGTGAACTGCGTGAACCCGGGCACGGCCGATACCCCGTGGGTAGGCCGGCTGCTCGACGCGGCCCCCGACCCAGCCGCGGAACGCGCCGCGCTCAACGCGCGCCAGCCCATGGGCCGGCTGGTCACGGCGGAGGAGGTCGCCGCGGCCATCGCCTACCTCGCCAGCCCGCTCGCGAGCGGCACCACCGGCATGGCCCTGGCCGTGGACGGCGGCATGCAAGGCCTGCGGACCAGGCCACGGCCCACGTAACCCCGCTCGTGCCGCGTGATCACGAAGACGTTCACAGTCTGTGCAGAGACTCCGCGATCATGAAAATTCGCTGCTGCGTTCTATGGTGACGACGGCGGTGTAGCCCTCGGTGATGGGCTTGCGGACCTCGAGGCGGATCCAGGTCAGCCGGTAGGCGGCCAGGAGACGCTCGGCAACTCGCTCGGCCGCGGTCTCGATGAGGCCGAACTTGCCTTCACGCACCACGGCGGCGATGGTGGCCGCCACCGCGGAGTAGTCCAGAGCGTCGGCGAGGTCATCGCGGGCGGCGGCCTTGCGCACGTCCGCGGCCATGTCCGCGTTAAAGACCAGGGTCTGCTCAACGACGCGTTCCCATTCGAGCACGCCTATCACCGCCGGGACAGACAGGTCCCTGACCGAAACAGTGTCCATCCCGCTCACGGTACGCAGGCCATCGCGGCCCAGTGGCGGCGGCTCACGGTATGCCGGGTGCGCGACACTTATCCAGAGCCAGCGAGTTTGCGCTGGTAGAGGCCTCCTGCTAGTTGCAGGTCCGGTAACCAGATCGGAACCAGGCCGGCCACCAGGTATCGCCGCGGCGTGAGCACACCCGCCCACCCACCCCACCACCCGGACAAAACCGGCAATACAGACCCTCGTTCAGGCATTCGAATTATCGTGGATATCTACCTGCCCTATGGGGGTAGTAGCGATCCACGATCGCAGCAGGGCCCGGGGGATTGGGATAGAGGGGCAGGCGAGGCTCGCGGGATTGGGCGGGCGGGGCGGCGGGCTGCTTTGGCCGCGGGCGGCTGGTGCACGACTGGGCAGAGCCTTTCTGGGCGGGCCGACTACAGGATGATCGTGACTGCCTAGGAATCCACGTACACCCAGGCGTGCCGCTGGACACCGCATCTGACGGCGGCGGCTGATACCAATGAACACATGACCACCGATGGCGGAGCGGAGCCGGACCAGGCTGGCCTGACGGACGAAGCAGGACTGCGGGACGAAGCAGAGAAGTACCTGCGGGCGCTGGCGGGTGAGCACACCCGCCTGCGCGAAGACCAGTGGACGGCGATCTATGCCCTGGTGGCGCGCGGGCAACGAGCGCTGGTGGTCCAGCGGACGGGATGGGGCAAATCGGCGGTCTACTTCATCGCCACGGCGCTGCTCCGGGCCCGGGGCGCCGGTCCGACCGTGATCGTGTCCCCGCTGCTCGCGCTGATGCGCAACCAGGTCGAGGCCGCCGGGCGGGCCGGGATCCGGGCACGCACGATCAACTCGGCTAATCCCCAGGACTGGGAGGCGCTGTACGCCGAGGTCGCCGACGGCCAGGTGGACGTGCTGCTGGTCAGCCCGGAGCGGCTGAACAACCCCTCCTTCCGCGACCAGGTGCTGCCTGAGCTCAGCCGGTCCGCCGGGCTGGTGGTGATCGACGAGGCCCACTGCATCTCGGACTGGGGGCACGACTTCCGGCCCGACTACCGCCGGCTGCGCACGCTGCTCGCTCGGCTGCCGGCCGGCATCCCGGTCCTGGCCACCACCGCGACCGCCAACTCCCGGGTGACCAGGGACGTCGCGGAGCAACTCGGCACCGGCGGCCAGGGCGAGACGCTCGTGCTCAGGGGCCCGCTCGACCGGGACTCGCTGCGGCTGGCGGTGGTGACGCTGCCCACCGCGCACCAGCGGCTCGGCTGGCTCGCCGCCCGGCTGGGCGAGCTATCCGGATCCGGCATCATCTACACGCTGACGGTAGCGGCGGCGCAGGAGACCGCGGCCTTCCTGCGTGACCAGGGGATGCCGGTGGCGGCCTACAGCGGCCGGGACGAGCAGGCCGAGCGGCTGCAGGCCGAAGACGACCTGCTGGCCAACCGGGTCAAGGCGCTGGTCGCCACCAGCGCGCTCGGGATGGGCTTCGACAAGCCGGACCTCGGCTTCGTGGTGCACCTGGGCGCCCCGCAGTCACCGGTCGCCTACTACCAGCAGATCGGCCGGGCCGGACGCGGAGTGGAACGCGCCGAGGTGATCTTGCTACCGGGCCGCGAAGACCGTGACATCTGGGCTTACTTCGCTTCGCTCGCCTTTCCGCCGGAGCGGCAGGTCCGGGCCGCCCTTATGACCCTCGCCGAGGCAGGCCGGCCCCTGTCCACCGGCGCGCTCGAGACGTACGTGGACTTGTCCCGCGGCCGGCTGGAATCCATGCTCAAGGTGCTCGACGTGGACGGTGCGGTGCGGCGGGTCAGCGGTGGCTGGACGTCGACCGGCCAGCCCTGGCACTACGACGCAGAGCGCTACGAGCGGGTCGCCGCCGAACGGGCCCGCGAGCGCGAGGCGATGCTCAGCTACCAGGCGACGGATGGCTGCCGGATGGAGTACCTGCGCCGGCAGCTCGACGATCCTGACGCCGCGCCGTGCGGGCGCTGCGACAACTGCACCGGCCAGCACTGGCCGACCGACGTGCCCGACGCCGGCGCGGCCGCGGCGCGCGACCGGCTGCTCCGCCCCGGCGTGCAGATCGAGCCGCGGCGGATGTGGCCGACCGGGATGAAGGCGCTCGGCCTGGAGGTCACCGGGAAGATCCCGGGTGGACTGGTCGCCGAGCCCGGCCGGGCCCTGGGCAGGCTCACCGACATCGGCTGGGGCGCCACGCTGCGGACCATGCTGGCGCCGGGGGCACCCGACGAGCCGGTCACCAGGCAGGTCATCGACGCGATGATCAGGGTGCTGGCCGCGTGGGACTGGGCCAGGCGCCCGGCCGGCGTGCTGACCCTGCCGTCGCGCACCCGGCCCCAGCTGATCACCAGCGTCGGTCAGCAGATCGCCGCCGTCGGGCGGCTGCCCTACCTGGGCACGCTCGGCTACGCCGATGACACCGCACCGGGTCCGCGCCGGCACAACAGCGCGCAGCGGCTGAGCTCGCTGTGGCACGCGTTCGAGCTGCCCGCGGAGGTTCGCGACGCCGTCACCGGGCTTGACGGCCCGGTGCTGGTCATCGACGATCGCATCGAGACCGGATGGACCATGACGGTCGCCGCCAGGCTGCTCCGCGAGGCGGGCGCCTCCGCCGTCCTGCCGCTGGTCCTAGCGGTCGGCGGCGGCTAAGCCGCCAGGTCGGCGACGGGACCTGGACCGGGAGCGGGCCGCCAAGGACCGGGCCGCCAAGGACCGGGCCGCCATAGGACCGGGCCGCCATAGGACCGGGCCGCCAAGGGGCGGAGCGGGCAGCTAAGCGATGTACGGCTCGGTGCCGTCCTCGCTGATCATCGGACGGCCCGCGACAGCCCAGCCGGTCATGCCGTCGGCCACGTTGATTACGCTCAGCCCGCCGCCGGCCAGCGTCTGGGCGGCGTACGCCGACCTGGCGCCGCTGCGGCAGATCACGTACACCTCGCGGTCGCGCGGCAGGTCGGCTGCCCGCAGGCCGAGGTCACCGAGCCGGATGTGCACCGCGTCCGGCGCGTGTCCCGCGGTCCACTCGTCGTCTTCGCGCACATCAAGCAGGAACACCCCGGCCGGCAGGTCCGCCGACAGCACTTCAGGCACGGTGGCGGGCTGGTTCATCTCGGTCTCCTCAGGCGGGCTCGCGATGGCGGGGTTCGACGGCCGCCCACTCGCTGGCCGCGGTCGCTACTGTACCCGTGGTCGGCTCTTTACACCGGCCAGCACCGGCGCGGCGCCCAGGGTTTCCGCCCTGATCCCGTACCTGGCGTACCGGCCGCCAGTGGCGGCGGGGGCCGCCAGCTAGCCGGCCGGGTACCTTGGGTCACCACCCGCGGCGCCCCCGGCGGAGGGCGATGAGCGCGGCGGCGGCGAAGAGCCCCGCGACCGCCAGTTCCAGCCGCGCCCGGCGCGGCGCCTCATGCTGGATCCGGCTGTGAAAGCGGTCGACCGCAGCGGGAAACGGTGACCAGCCGAACCACACGTTCGCGGGCTTGTCCAGGTCGGGCAGCGTCGCGCCGGCCATGCCGGCCACCACGGCCAGTCGCCGGTCGGGCGGCGAGACGACCGCGAAGGCTCCCATCGTGGCCAGGCCGACCAGCCCATCGGTCATCGCGACGCGGAGGAACCGGCGCTGGCTGCCCCACTGGCCCCAGTGCGGCATCGCGTCCAGCACGAAGTGCGACGCTACCCCGGCCGCGAAGGCGGGCAGCGGGCGGCGGACCAGCGCGCCGATCAGGGCTCCAGACAGGACATGGTTGGTCAGCAGCACTCGCCCTTTACCTTCCCGTGGTAACCGCGTCACCACCGTACCCGGCTCCCGGCGGAACTTATGGTGGGCGGCGCGGCGGGCACTGCTGGTAGCGTTTTTGTGGGGCAGGCAGGCAATTTCCAATCCGAACGAGGGCTTGGCACACTCATGCTGGACAGGCGACAGATCAGGGACAACCCGGACGCGGTGAAGGCGGCCGTCCGGGTCAAGGGAATTGACCTGGACGTGGACGAACTGATCCACCTGGACAAGGCCACCCGGGCGCTTCAGCACGAACTCGACCAGGCCCAGGCCCGCAGGAAGAGCTCCGCGAAAGAGTTCGCCAAGGCCGATGACGCCCGCCGGGCCGAGCTGCGGGCCGAGCACGAAGAACTCGAGGTCCAGCTCAAGACCCTCCGTGAACAGCTGTCCGAGACCACGAAGAAGCTGCAGGGGCTGCTGCTGCTGACGCCCACCATCCCGTGGGACGGCGCTCCGGTCGGACCGGATGAGTCCGCGAACGTGGTCATCAGGAGCGTCGGTACGCCACCGGAGTTCGGCTTCAAGCCACTGGATCACGTCGAGCTGTGCGAAAAACGAGGCTGGGCCGACTTCGCCCGGGCTCGCAAAATCGCCGGGGAGCGCGCCTACGCGCTGACCGCGGACATGGTCCTGCTCGAACGTGCGGTGCACTCCTACGCCCTGGACCTGCTGCAGGCTAAGGACTTCACGCTTGTCTCCGTCCCGTCACTGGTCCGGGAGGAGCCGCTGATCGGGACCGGCCAGTTCCCGGCGCACCGCGAGGAAACCTACGCCATCACCGCCGACGACCTGTACCTCGCGGGTACCGCGGAAGTGGCGCTGGTCGGTTTCCACAGCGACGAGATCCTCGACCACAAACGGCTTCCGGTGCGGTACGCCGGGATCTCGCCGTGCTTCCGGCGTGAAGCCGGCAGCGCCGGGCGGGACGTGCGCGGGCTCCTGCGGGTGCACCAGTTCGAGAAGGTCGAGCAGTTCGTCATCTGCCTGGCCGACCCGGCCGAGTCCGACCGCTGGCACGCCGAGCTGCTCGGTACCGCCGAGCAGCTGCTGCAGGGTCTCGGGCTGGCCTATCGGGTCATGGAATGCTCCACAGGCGACATGGGCGCGGGCAAATACCGGATGAACGACATCGATACCTGGATGCCGTCGCTCGGCACCTACCGCGAGACGCACAGCTGCTCGTCCCTGCATGACTGGCAGGCCCGGCGGGCCAACATCCGCTACCGGGACTCCGGCGGCACGGTCAAGTTCGCCTACACCCTGAACAACACGGCGGTGGCCACGCCGCGCCTCCTCGCCGCGCTGGTGGAGAACTACCAGACCAGCGACGCCCAGGTCGAAGTACCGGCGGTGCTCCGGCCCTACCTGGGCGGCCGCGAACTTCTCTGACCGGCCCTCGGACGCCGGCCGCGAGCAACGGGCCGCGAACCATACCCGAGGGCCAGCAGCGGAAGGCAGCAAGACGGCGTACTCTGCGAGGGGTGACCCTTGAAGCTGATCGCGTGGCCGACCTGGCCAACCGACCGCTTAACGAGCTGACCAGGCGTGACGTGGCGCTTGCGCTGCTCAGTGTGCCATCGGTGGATGCCCTGGCGTCGCTGCCTGGCATCCGCAGAGGGATGCTGGTGGCCGCCAATCCGCTGTCCGCGGTGTTCTGGTCCTCCGCCGAAGCCATCCTGCAGCAGATCGCCGACGGTGTAGCCACGGTCGGCGACGTCCGGACCTGGCTGGAAGCCACCGGGACCGAGCCGAACGGGATCATCGGCCTGCACGTCTGGGATGACCTATCCGAGCGCAGCCAGCTGGCCGCCGAGATGCACACCAGGCTGGTGACCTACCTGGAGGAGCAGCTGGCCGCCGGGGCGATCGACCCCGACCTGCTGGCGACTTCCGACCCGGCCGCCTGTAGTGGCTACATCGAGCTGCAGGAGCGGTGGATGACCTCGGCCCTGCCCGACGGGCGCGTCCCGATGGATGCGCTGCTTGACGAGAAGGACGAGGAGTTCCTGGCCGAATGGGACGCCGCCGACGCCGAGGCCCTGGCCGCGATGCAGGCGCAGCTCGACCAGGTTGGTGACCGGCTGCGGCCCGACGAGGACCTGCGCCGGGCCAGCGCCCGGCTGCGCGAGTTCATCGCCAAGCCCGGCTGGCCGGGCCAGCTGCTCATCGAGTGCGGCGGCGTTCGCGCCGAAGACCTGCCGGCCGACGATGCCGAGCTGTGGCTTGTCCTGGCCGCCGGGGTGGCGTCTCCGCAGGGATCTGACGACTGGGGCGCTCCGGGCGCAAGCCGCGGCGAACCGCGCGAGATGGACAGCACGCTCGCCGCGATCTGCGCCATTGATCATTTCGACTGGCTCGCGGTCATCAGCGCGCTCACCGCCGGCGGCCCCGGCACCTCGGCGTCGGCCGAGGACCTCGCCGCTTACGTGCGGGACTACGATCCCGACGACGCTGAGCTGGACGAGGACGAGGTGGACTTCGACCTCGCCGACACCGACACCGATGATGATGACGACGACGACGAATTCGACGAGCTCGGCATGGAGGAATTGTTCCTGCCCGTCACCGCTCTGTGGCAGGCCCTGGGCGCGATAGATGGCGATGAGCGGCTGACCCCGCTGGGCTGGTGGGGGCTGCCCGAGGCCATGCGCATCGTGTGGGGTCCGTCCGACGAGACACCGGTCTAGACCGCACCGGTCTAGACCGCACCCGGGCTAGACCGAACCGGGCTGTTCCCCGGCGGCCTGCGCGTCATCCGCGGCGAGCCGGTAGTAGGCGGGCATCAGCACCTCCGCCAGGTCCTTCCCCCTGACCTTGACCGGCGGCGGTGGAAACATACGCAGCAGCAGGTCGGGCGCGGCCGGGGCGGGTGCCGCGGCCAGCGCCCGCAGCCGGGCCGGGCTCAACCCGGGTGACCAGAACGCCTCCAGGCAGTCGGCGAGCGGCGCGGCCGGCACGTCGAGGCCGGCCGGGGACGGCCGGGCCGGAACCGCGGCCTCGATCTGGCGCAGCGCCGCGAGCAGCTCGTCGCGTCCCTTGCCGCGCCAGGCCAGCAAGCCGAACGGGTCACGGTCGAACTCCTCGGCCAGGACGTAACAGACGGCGGCCAGATGCTTGCACGGCACGCCCCAGTCCGGGCAGCTGCACCGCATGTCCAGGTCGCCGGCGCTGCGGGGAAACAACGGCGTGCCGCAGTCGTCGAACACCTCCTCGATCTCGTGCGGCATCTCGCCCGCGAGCAGCTTGGCCCGGAACAGCGCCTGGCTGGCCAGCCGTTTCTGCACGCGACGCCATTGCGCGGTGGTCAGCGGCAGGACCCCGATGCGGACCTGGTAGGGCCGCACCCGTGATCCCTGCACCTGGGCCGTGACCTTGCCCTGGGACAGCTCGAAGTCGAGCACCTGGCCGGCCCGGGCATAGCTGCGCCCCCGGGCCAGCCGGCCGCTCATGCCGTAGGACTCGAGCACGCTGATGAACCGCCGGGACCACCACTGCTCGCCGATCGCGCCCCGCTTGCTCCGGGCCTTGATCCCGCCCTCCACCCGGATCGTCCGGGCCGGCGGCCAGTCCCCCCACGAACCGGGCATTATTCGCTCACCGCGTCCGGGGAGAGGGTCAGGACGGCGCGCAGGTCGTCGGTGGACAGCTCGGTAAGCCAGCTTTCGCCGGTGCCGACGATGCTCTGCGCCAGGGCCTTTTTCTCCTCGATCATCGCATCGATCCGCTCCTCCAGGGTGCCGACGCAGACGAACTTGCGGACCTGCACGTTCTTGTGCTGGCCGATGCGGAACGCCCGGTCGGTGGCCTGATCTTCGACGGCCGGGTTCCACCACCGGTCGACGTGGATCACGTGGCTGGCCGCGGTCAGGTTCAGCCCGGTGCCGCCGGCCTTGAGCGAGAGCAGGAACAGGGCGGGCTCGTCGAGCTCGGCGAACGTGGCCACCATCGCGTCCCGCTGTTTCTTGGTCGTGCCGCCGTGCAGGAACAACACGGGGCAGCCCAGCCGGGCGGCGAGGTGCGGCTGGAGCATCCGGCCGAACTCGGCGTACTGCGTGAAGCACAGCGCCTTGTCCCCGTCGGCCATGATCTCGTCGCAGATCTCCTCCAGCCGGGCCAGCTTGCCGGACCGGCCCGCCAGCCGGGAACCGTCGCCCAGCAGGTGCGCGGGATGGTTGCATACCTGCTTGAGCCTGGCCATCGTGGCCAGCACCAGGCCACGGCGGCCAATGTCGTCGGCGGCCTCGGCGATGCGGCTGAGCATGTCGGTAACGGTGGCCGCGTACAGGCTGGCCTGCTCGGGGGTGAGGTTGCACCAGATCTTCATCTCCTGCTTGTCCGGCAGGTCGGAGATGATCGTCTTGTCGGTCTTCAGGCGGCGCAGCACGAACGGCTGGGTCACGCGCTTCAGCGCCTGCGCGGCGTCCGGTGAGCCGTGCCGCTCGATCGGGAGCGCGTACTTCTCCCGGAACTTCGCCGCCGTCCCGAGCAGGCCGGGATTGGTGAACTCCATGATCGACCACAGGTCGGACAGCCGGTTCTCCACCGGCGTCCCGGTGAGCGCGATCCTGGCGGCGGCCGGCAGTGCGCGGACCGCCCGGGCCTGCCTGGTGGCGTGATTCTTAATGTTCTGGGCTTCGTCGCAGACCACCCGCGCCCAGGTCAGCTGGCTGAGCGCGTCGCGGTCCCTGGTCACCACCCCGTAGCTGGTGATGACCAGGTCGACGTCGGCCAGCGCGGCGGACAGCCCGTCCGCATCCAGCCGGTCCGCGCCGTGGTGGACGTGCACCCGCAAGTCCGGTGTGAACCGGGCCGCTTCCCGCTGCCAGTTGCCGACCAGCGACATCGGGCAGACCAGCAATGTCGGGGCGGACCCAACGCCCCCATAGGACCGCACGGTCCCGGCGCCCGCCTGATCCGCCAGCAGCGACAGCAGCTGGATGGTCTTGCCCAGGCCCATGTCGTCGGCCAGGATGCCGCCGAGGCCGAGGCCGCCCAGGAAGGACAGCCAGGACAGCCCCCGCTCCTGATAGGGCCGCAGCTGGCCGCTGAAGCCCGCCGGAGTGGTCATCGGCGCCAGCCGCCGGTCCGCCTGGCCCGACAGCAGGTCGCCCAGCCAGCCGTCGGCGTCGACGCCGACCAGGGGAACCTCATCGTCCGGGCCGTTCAGCCCGGCGGCCAGCGCCTGCGCCGCGGTCATCGTCCCGGCCTGCTGACGTTCCAGGAACCGCAGCGCGGCCGCCAGATGCGCCTCGTCAAGCTCCACCCACTGGCCGCGGATCCGGACCAGCGGCACCTTGAGCCGGGCCAGCTCAGCCAGCTCGGCCGGATCGAGCGCCTCGTCACCGACGGCAACGTCGTACCGGAAATCCACCAGGTCGCCCAGGCCGAACCTCGATACGGTGGCCGACGAGCCGGCCGACGCCCGGGAGCGGGTGGTCAGCTTCAGGCCGAGACGGGCCTTGCGGACCCAGTCGGGCATCAGCACCCCGAACCCGGCCCCGGAGAGCAGCGGTCCGGTCTGGGACAGGAACCGGAACGCGCCCGGAGTGTCCAGCTCCACCATGGCCGGGGCACTCTCGCGCAGCGCGACCTCGACCTCGCCGAACAGCCGGGCGGCGGCACCGAGCCCGGCCAGCAGTTCCTCCACCGGATCACGGCCGGCCGCCGCCGATCCGGTGGAGGCCCCGGCCCGGCCCAGGAAACCCGAGCCGTGACCGGCCCACACATCCGCCGCGGAAATCATCAGGCTGGGATCATCGGCGGACTGCAGCGCGAACTCGACCCGCCACAGGTCCGATTCGGGCCCCGTCGGCTCGGGGGGCTCGGCCAGCCGGAAGCAGGTCCGGACCGGGCCCGCCGGTATCCGAGCGGCGTCCAGCCAGGTGCCGAGCTCCGCGGTGAGCTGCTCCGCTTCCGCCTCGTCCTGGGGCGTCACCACGTCGATGCGGGCATCGGTGGTGGTCAGGGAGACCACGAACCGTTCGGCCACCGGAATCCGAGCCGGGCTCCGGCCGCGCCTCGCGGTCAGCAGCGAAGCGGGCAGGCGGGAGCGTACGGCGGCATCGGTGAGCACTTCCAGCGCACCTGCCAGCAGCGGGCCCGGTGGCTGCCCGTCCAGCTCGTCACCGGCCGGCTCGGCCCGGCAGGACGGCGGCATGGCCGCAGCCAGGTCGCGTCCCCGCTGCCCGTCGGCACCGCCAAGCACCGGACGCCACCGGGCGGCGTGCGTCCCGCCCTGGCTGACCAGGACCGGCAGCACGCGGCCGCGGGCCGCCAGGTCGACGGCGAAGCGGGCCACGGCCGCCAGGTAGGGCAACGATCCGCCCGGCGTCACCGCGGGCTCA
This sequence comes from Streptosporangiaceae bacterium, assembly GCA_050010815.1. Lineage (GTDB taxonomy): Bacteria > Actinomycetota > Actinomycetes > Streptosporangiales > Streptosporangiaceae > Palsa-504. The sequence continues at coordinate 38,447 of JBEKKH010000001.1, forward strand.
TCGAGCTGGCTGAACCGGCCGAGCACGTCCAGTGCGGCGGCCGGGTCGAAGACGAGCACCGGTACCCGCCACCGGGCCAGCGACACCCGGCCGACCGGACCGCGCCGGACCGGGCCCGCCAATACCGGATCCGCCAACGCCCGGTCCGCCAACGCCCCGTCCGCCAACGCCCCGTCCGCCAACGCCAGAGCTGCAGGAGCCAGAGCTGCAGGAGCCAGAGCTGCGGGGGGCTGGCCCAGCTGAGGTGAGGCGAGCGGCGCCCGGCCGGCCGATGGCAGCAGCAGCGTCAGCTCGTCATCGACGGCCTTGCGGGCGGCGCCGGCTCCCGGCCAGACCAGGCCGCCGAGCAGGCCGGCCAGCTCGGAGGCTGGCCAGGCGAAGGGGTGGGGCCGGAGGGTTCGCGGCGAGCCACCCCGGACAAAGCCCGCGGCCTGGTGCAGTACCGGGTCCTCGGCCCACAGGCAGAGCGCACCCTTCGCCCAGATCCCATGAAGGGTAGTGCTAGCTCTGCTGCTTTGCGCTTCCGCGGCCCTACCCACCTCCCCACGCCCCTTCACTGGCGCCGCCTTCCCTCGTCGCTCGTTCCTCGCTCCTCAGTCCAGGCGCCGCCGACGCCCCTTCAGCGCGACCTTAGCTCCGGGGTACGTCATTGGGGACCGGTAGCCGTGGGCCGCAGGATAGCCAAAAGTGACGTAAACGAAGATGGCGCGGCATCCGCGGCCGGCACGGCGGAAACTAGGGCCGGCTATGGCCGGCTCAACGGTTCATCGTACCGGGGCGGTGCCGGGTGAGAGCGAGGACCGGGCGACAAAGTAGGAGGTTGACCCGCTGAAGTGGTGCGGGTGGGTCAGCTGGGGGTGCTGGGACCGGTGACGGGTTCCTCGGCGTTACTAGCGGCGTCCTGGGGGACGGCGGCGGGATCGGGGGTGATCTTGCGGAACTGCTTGTTCATCGAGCGGAGCAGGAAGACAAGCACGACGGCGATGCCCGCCACCACGAGGAAGCCGAGCACCCCGGGCTCGACGTCGCTGACGGACGAGGAGGTCGCCGCGAGCACCCCGAACGTCACAGGCTCACCCTCTCCCGGACGCCCGCGAACAGGTCGTCCTCTGGCAGATCGGTGTCGACCACCGACCTAGCCAGATGATAGTCCTCCGTCGGCCAAGCGGACCGCTGCACGTCGATCGGGCAGCGGAACCAGAAGCCAGCCGGGTCGACCTGGGTGGCATGCGCCTTCAGGGCCTGATCCCTGACCTCGAAGAAGTCGCCGCACGGCACCCTGGTGGTGATCTCAAACTCGTGCTGGTCGTGCCCGCGCTCGGCCGCCCGGGCCGCCCGCTCCTCGAAGATCTTCGTGTACGGCGACTCCAGGCCGCGGCGGATCATCTCCTCGTGCAGGGCCACGAACTTCGCGCCGTGAAACGAGGCGAAGTAGTACAGCTTGAGCGGCTGCCACGGCTCGCCGGAATCCGGGTACGCGTCCGGATCGGCGGCGGCCTCGAACGCCGCCACCGCGACCCGGTGGGTCATGATGTGATCGGGGTGCGGATAGCCGCCCTGTTCGTCGTAGGTGATCATCACGTGCGGCCTGAACTCGCGGATGGCCCGGACCAGCGGCTCGGCCGCCGCCGTCACCTCGGTGAGCGCGAAGCAGCCCTCGGGCAGCGGCGGCTTGGGGTCGCCCTCGGGCAGGCCGGAGTCGACGAAACCGAGGAAGCGCTGCTCAACGCCGAGGATCTCCCTGGCTCGCGCCATCTCCGCCCGCCGCACGCCGGAGATGTCGGCCTTGATCTCTGGACGGTCCATGGCCGGGTTCAGGATGTCGCCGCGTTCCCCGCCGGTCATCGTGGCCACCAGCACCTGGGCACCCTCGCGGACATAGCGCGCCATCGTCGCGGCGCCCTTGCTCGACTCGTCGTCCGGGTGCGCGTGCACGGCCATCAGCCGAACCTGGTTTTGCAACAGGGGTCTCCCTCACTTAAACCTTCAGTCCCGCCAACACCCGTTCACCTGCACGACATTCCCCAGTCGGGGGTCATGGCGCGGTTCTCCCATTTGACTCCAGCGCTCAAGTCGCCGACGCTAGTTAGCCTCAGACAGATTAACCCCCCGAGGACCGACCCACGGTCCCGCGGACTTTACGTCCTGCGCAGTACCAAGGAGTGCCCGTGACTGAGACGCGCGACGATACCGTCACCTGGTTGACCCAGGAGGCGTACGACCGGCTCAAGGCCGAGCTTGACCACCTTTCAGGACCGGGGCGCGTCGATATCGCGAAGAAGATCGAGGCGGCCCGCGACGAGGGCGACCTGAAGGAGAACGGCGGCTACCATGCGGCCAAGGACGAGCAGGGCCAGATCGAGGCGCGGATCCTCCTGCTCATGCACATCCTGGAAAACGCCCGGGTGGGCGGGCCGCCGCGCACCGACGGCGTGGTCGGCCCGGGCATGACCGTCACCATCCGGTTCGTCAAGGACGACGACGAGGTGACGTTCCTGCTCGCCTCCCGCGAGGAGAGCGGCTCGCCGATCGACGTCTACTCGCCTCGCTCGCCGCTCGGGGCCGCGATCTCGGGTAAGAAGGTCGGCGAGCGGGCCACCTACTCGCTGCCGAACGGCCGCCCCTGCACCGTCGAGATCCTGGAGGCCGTCCCGTACGTCGGGGTGTAAAAGCCAAAACCTTTGGGCCGAACGGGCCGTGGTCTTCCCGACCACGGCCCGCGCGGTCTGGCGGGTGGTTGCGCTGGGTGCTTACGATACGAGTTCGGCCTGCTGGCTGGGGGTTTCCCCGGCTCCCTGGACGGGCGTCCGGCCGCGCAGCGGAACCTCCTTGATCAGCAAGGCCAGCACGAAGATGAGCACTCCGGCAGGCGCGGCGAAGATGAACACGCCCTGGACCGCGTGCGCGATGGCGTAGAACACGTCATGCTTGATCGGCGCGGGCAGCTTGTTGACCACGGTGGGATCAAGCTGGCCGCCGCTCACGTTGACGTGTACCCCGTTCCCGACCGCCGTGCGCAGCGAGGCGGTCAGCCGGCTGGCGAACAGCGCGCCGAACGCGGACACGCCGAGCGACCCGCCGATCTGCTGGAAAAACATCCGGGCGCTGCTGGCTACGCCCATGTCCTGGGGCTTCACGCTGTTCTGGGCGATCAGCGAGACCATCTGCATCAGGAAGCCCATGCCGAGGCCGAGCACGACGTAGTACAGGCCCGATGTCGTGCGGCTGGTGTCGACGCCCAGCCTGGTCAGCAGGAACAAGCCGACGGTCATGATGGCCCCGCCCAGGACCGGGAACAGCTTGTACCGGCCGGTCCTGGTGGTCACCTGACCCGACAAGATGGAGGTGACCGTCACGCCGAGCATCATCGGGGTCAGCATCAGCCCGCTGACCACGGCCGACGCACCCTGCACGGTCTGCTGATACAGCGGCAGGAACGTCATCGCGCCGAACATGGCCAGGCCGGTGAGGAACGTCAGCGCCATCGTGACCGAGAAGTTCCGGTTCCGGAAGACGTGCAGCGGCAGGATCGGCTCGGCCGCCCTGGTCTCGGTGACCAGGAACCCCGCGGTGGCCGCCACGGCGATCACGCCAAGGCCGATGATCTGCACCGAACTCCAGGCGTACTCGCTGCCGCCGAAGGTGGCCAGCAGGATGACCGCGATCGCGGCCACGGCGAGCAGCCCGCCGCCCAGGTAGTCGATCGTGTGGCTGACCTTCTTCGCGGGCACGTGCAGGACGGCGAGCAGGTAGATAAGCGCCGCGCCGCCCAGCGGGAGGTTGATGTAGAAGATCCAGCGCCAGGAGAAGCTGTCGGTGATGAACCCGCCGGCCAGCGGGCCGCCGATCGTGGCGAGCATCATCACCACCATCATGTAGCTCATGTAGCGACCGCGCTCGCGCGGCGCCACGATGTCGCCGAGCGTGGCCATCGCGCCGACCATGAGGCCGCCTGCCCCTAGGCCCTGGATCGCGCGGAACGCGATGAGCTGCGCCATGTCCTGCGACAGGCCGGACAGCGCCGAGCCGGCTAGGAAGATCACGATCGCGAAGATGAACAGCTTCTTGCGGCCGTACATGTCGCCGAGCTTGCCGTAGAACGGCGTGGTCACGGTCGAGGCCAGCACGTACGCGGTGACCACCCAGGCCAGGTGGGTCACCCCGCCCAGGCTGCCCACGATCCGCGGCAGCGCCGTTCCCACGATGAGCTGGTCGAGCATGGCCAGCAGGATCGCCATCAGCAGTCCGGGCAGCACGATCAAGACCTCGCGCCGGTCCGCGTACTGCGTCCCGTCCGCCCCCGGCCCGCCTGCCCCGGCCGCCCCCGGCCCGGCTATCCCCGACCCGCCGGGCCCGGCCGTGCCCGACCCGCCCGCTCCGTCGCCCGTTGCCTCCGCCACCCGTCGCTCCTTCCGGCCCGTTTCGCGGCCGGCCCGGTGCGTTGACTTACCGGCCGGCAAGTCATTATCCTAAAATCGCTACTTACCGGCCGTCAAGTAAATTGGCGGCTCCGGCTTCGCGAGGGAGCACGAGACGTCCATGCACGACGCGGCAGCCAGGCCGCGGACCGGTACGCGGGCCCGCGTCCAGCAGGTGGCGCTCGAGCTCTTCGCCGAGCAGGGGTACGAGAAGACGTCGCTACGCGAGATTGCCGAGCGCCTGGGGGTAACCAAGGCCGCCCTGTATTACCACTTCAAGTCCAAGGACGATATCGTCCACAGCTTCACCGACGACTATTTCGCCGAGTTCGACGCGCTCGTGGCGTGGGCCATCGAGCAGCCACGGAGCGAGGCGACCCGGCGCGAGATGCTTAACCGTTACGCGGGGATCGTACTGGCCGGCCATGAGGTCTTCCGCTTCCTTGAGCAGAACCGTGCCTCGGTCGAGACCATGCACGGCGGAAAGGACCGGTTCGCCCGCTTCCGCGACCGGCTCGACGACCTCGTCGACGCGCTGGTGGGCTCCGACGCCCCGCTGCGAGACCGGGTGCGGGCCAGCACGGCCGTGCTGGCGGTCGGCGCGACCTGCCGGTTCTACCTGCGGCAGGCGGACGATGAGGACAAGCTGCGCGCCATCGTGCTGGAGATAGCCACCGACCTCACCAGCTGAACCCCCGGCCCGGCCGCACCGCGACGCCGCCCGGCTAGGGGAAGAAGGTCAGGAATCCGCCGGAGTCGGCCGGGGGCGGCGGAGGTGCAGCGGATGTAGGCGTGACCTCGACGTCCACCCAGTAGTTCGGGGCGCCGCCGGTGTCGTACGTGCCGGGGTAGGCGAAGGCCGATCCCTGGTTATAACTGCTCTGGCCGAGGCTGCTGGCCGCCGACTCGTTCGGCGCCGAAAGCGGGCCGCTTGAAATCCCGCCGCCGCCCAGGCCGGTGGACCAGTAATTGAGCGTGGCCGAGTTCCAGGAGTCCGGATTGGCCGCGCCGTTGAACACCGCCACCTTGTAATAGCCACCGGGGACCAGCGTGACGCCCGCGCTGCTGTAGTCGCACGACACCCAGCCACTGCCGGCCCGCGTTCGTGTCGTCGACCTGCCACAGGGCGAACGACTGCGCGCTGGTCTGCTGGCCCGAACCGCAGACCCACCACCAGAACCCCTCGAACCAGAGGTTGGCCGCGGTGACCTGGAAGGCGATCCCGGCGAGATAATTTCCGCTGTGGGAGGCCGCGGTTGACGGGCCGTTACCGGGACGCCCGCCGACGCCGTCCATCAGTTTGCGGAACGGCACTTTCGGCCACATTCGACCGGGTGGATCCCACGGCTAAGCCCGTCCTGGCCTAGCGGCCCGCCGTAGCCAGGCCAGGACGGGCTTGGTGTCACCGTGGTCCAGGACGTAGGCCACCGCGCCGAACGCGATGACCGCGCAGCTGGCCGCGACCACGGCGGTACCGGCCGCCAGCAGCTTGCCGCCCACCGGCGCGGCCAGGCAGATGCTCACGCCCACGGCGGCGCTGACCGCTCCGGCCGCCAGCCCGGCCAGGGTCGCGCGGCGGACGCCCTGCAGCGCCGCCCGGCCGCAGATCCGGCGGGTCGCTATCACCACCGGGACGGCCACCACGGTCTCGCCGATCGTGTACCCCAGGGCGAGCGCGGCCACGACCAGCCGGGCCGGAGCCAGCTCGGCCAGGACCACGTCGGCCGCGATCACCAGCAGCGAGCTTCCGGCCAGCGCCGCGGCCGCGACCTTGAGCCGCCCGATCGCGAACATCACCCGCGACAGGTTCGTGATCACCGCGACGCCCGCGATGCCGGGCGCGAACAAGACGAACGCCTCTATCAGCTCGGGCCTTTGATCCGGTTGCCGGGCCAGGACATGAGCGGCGGGAATGGCGATCGCCGCGATCACGGCGGTGCCGAGCCAGGACAGCAGCAAGACCGCCCGGGTCGAGCCCGCGCAGGTCCGGTCGAACACCGGCCCGTCCCGGGCGGCCAGGACCGGGAACACGCTGACCACGACGGAGGTGGCCAGGACCGAGGAGACCGAGCTGAACACCTGCCAGGCGTAGTTGTAGATGACGATCGCGCCCGTGGACCCGCGTCCGTTGGCCAGGGTGATGGTGACCACGGAGGACAGGTCGATGACGACGAGCTCGACCACGCCGACGAGCGCCAGGCCGCCCGCCCGGCGGGCCACCCCGGGCGGGAACCGCAGCGCGGGCCGGAACCGCAGGTGCAGCCGCCACGTCGGCACTACGCCCACGGCCACCAGCGCGGCGATGCCCAGCGTGGTGCCCGCCGACAAGACCAGCTCGGCTGACAGCGGCATCTCCGATAGCGGGAGCCCCCGGCTCAGGGGCACGAAGGCCAGGCAGGCCGCGATCACCACGAGGCTGGCGACGGCCGGCCCGAGGGCGGGTCCGGTGAACCGGCGGTACGCCTGCAGCAGGCCGTAGAGGACGACCGATAGCCCGTACAGGAGGACCTGCGGGGCGAACACCTGAAGCATGTGACCGGTGGCGTTGACTACGTCGGCCCGGACGCAGTGCGCGTTCTTATTGCCGGGATTCAGCAGCGAGGCGATCGGCCCGGCCAGCGCCGCGACCACCAGGGTCAGCGGCACCAAGATGACCACAGACCAGGTCAGCAGCGCCGAGGAAATCTGGCCGACGCGTGCCTTTTCCGCCGGATCGGCCGCTGACCGCTCGGCCGGGCGTGCCAGTACCGGGATCATCGCGCTGGTCAGCGCGCCGCCGAGGACCAGTTCGTAGACCAGGCTCGGCACCTGGTTCGCGGTGACGTAGGCCGTGCCCAGGCAGCTCGCCCCGACGGTCTGCGAGAACACCAGCGTGCGGATGAGCCCGAACAGCCGGGACAGCAGGGTCAGGCCCGCTATCAGCGCGGCCCCGCGGGCGATGCCCGCGGCGGGCCGCTGCGCCAGATCAGAGGTCACGGCACCGCCAGGCCCCCACCCGCTAGTTTGCTCATCCCGGGCGCGGATCGCCGCGGGCCAGCCGCCGGCCCGCGGCGCAGGATCCGCGATCGGCCACGATACGGCACGCTAACGGGACGCACGATGCATCTGACGGAATTACCTGGCCGGGGTGTTCGCGGCGGCCCGGACCGACGGCAGGACAACTCAACGGTGTGAAAGATAAAGACATCACAGGCTGAGCCCGACCTTAGCTAAGCCTGGACATGGACGAGAGAAGGCACCGACGATATGTTGTGCCTAGTGATTTTATCCAGTTCGGCCTGCGCGAGATGGGGGAGGGCGCGGTGAGAACTTCGATTGTCGGGCTGCAAGGTGACCTGGTCGGCATGCGCTTCGCGATCGGCGAGGCGCCGGTCACGTTTGGCCGTGAGGAGGACAACGACGTCGTTATCAACGATCCCCTGGCCTCACGCTGGCACGCCGAGCTCCGGCAGGAGGCCGACGGCTATGTCCTCACCGACCGGCACAGCAGCAATGGCACCTGGCTGAACGGTGCCACCATTACCACTCACTATCTCCGGTCAGGCGACGAGATCACGATCGGCGACCAAAAGTTCCGCTTCGAGGTGTCGGATCCACGAGCCACGATTCAGCGCACAGGCCCGGGGTCGCCCGTTGGGTCGTCCGCCGAGCCGTTCGATCCCGCGTCCGTCTTGAGGGTTATCGTCAGCGGTGGCGGCCCCGTCGGCCTGACCTTCGCATTGCTGCTGGCAGACCTGATGGGACCGAGAGTGGCCATCAGGATCCACAACGGCCGCTGGAAGCGCGACGGCGACCAGGTGGTGTGGAAGGGACCGGAAGAGCGCAACACGCGGCGCCAGCAGGTTGTGACCATTCAGAGCCGCCAGTACCTCAAGCTCCCGCAGGAGATGCAGGACCATCTGTTCACCGCTGGTAACTTCACTGAGACATGGCCCAAGGGGCCTGACTCGATCCGCGACCACGGCCCGCGCAATATCCGCATCGCCCACGTTGAGGACCGCCTACTCGACCTCGCCAACCGCAAGCGCGGCCAGATCGAGCTCATCCCTGAGCCTTTCGACGCTGAATCGGCCCACGAGGAGATAGCCGACGCGCACGTGCTGGCGATCTGCGAGGGCAGCCGGTCCCGCACACTCACGCATTTCTCCGGTAAGTTCGGCGCGGCCGATCCGACCTTTTACGGGCTCGACGGCGAGCAGGTCGCCGACATGGTGCTTGGCCTGCGGGTGAAGTCGCTGCTGCCCGACCCTATGGCGGTCCTGCTGACGGTGGCGCAGAACCGGTTCCTGCTGAACTCGCTGCGCGGCGAGGGATTCCTGAACGTGCGGCTCACCACCCAGGAGGCGAAGGAAGCCGTCGGGATCGACCCGATCAGGCAGCTGTTCACCGGTTGCATCCAGACCGAGCCCTGCTTGCTTGAGCGCGCCCCGGGCGGGGAGTTCATATGTGGCACGCACCACACCTTGTTCCTGCCGGCCTTGCTGCGAGGGTCGGCGTTCTGGTCGCGGATGCTGGAAGGGCTCGCGCTGTTCGGCGTCCCGGCGGAGAACCTGACCGCCGTGACCGCCTTCCAGCTGAGCATGGTGCAACGGCCGCGGTTCTCGGTCCGGTTGTTCCCGCGCACCCCGACGACGCCGGGTACGTTCGGCTTCCTGCTTGGCGATGCGGCCAACGCCATCCACTTCTGGCCCGGGCGCGGCCTGAACAGCGGGCTGGCGTCGGCGATCTCCCTGGCCCGGTGCCTGGCCAAGCCCCGGAGCGGCGCGCCGCTGCGGGACGCCGACTTCGTCCGGCATGAGGCCGTGATGTCCATGCTGCAGTACCGGCACAAGAGCCGGGCCTGGCTGCAGATGGTCACCGCCGATGACAACGGTAACTTCCGCGCGATCAAGGACATCATCGCGCAGGGCATTGCCGAGGGCGACGAAGGGAACTACGACCTGGCGGCCGACCGTGACGCGCTGCTGCGTCGGCTGTTCCAGATCCGGGAGCGCTTGACATCGCGCATCGAGGGATTGCCCGACGACGCCAAGCTGCGCACGCACCTGGATTCGCTCAGCGGTCCGCTGATCCATACCCTGCTGGTCAGCGGCCCGTGGGACACCGCGAACGTCGGCGGTGAAGAGGTCGATGTCGACTGGCTCTTCACCGAACCGCAGGCGGGGCAGTCGGCCGTCTCCAGCCAGTCGCCCCGTCTGCTCAGTGAACCCAACACCGCCCCTAGCTCCCAGCTCGCACACCAGTAGCGGGAGCGAGCCGGCGGCCTAGCGCGCAAACTTAGTGGGCGGCTCCGTATCGCAGGCCGAAATCAGCCGAAGAGTGATAGACGGTGAACATCTTCGGGAGCACAAAGATGGCCAAGATGGCGAGCACGATGATCGCCACGACGACGGCCACGATGATAAGCGTGCGGCGGCGGTCTGAGGACGGGCGCGCCGGTATCACGGCCGCGGTCTGAGGGCTGGCGGTCTGAGGGCTGGCGGTCTGAGGGCTGGCGGCGATTCCCCCGGTTCCCTGGGTGGGGGCGTGGGACAGCGGGTATTCACGCTCTCCGGTGACAATCCCGGACTCGGCAGGCGCGATGGTAGGCGAGGCACGCCTAGGTCCCGACGGGTATCCAGCGGCGCTGATGATCGGCCCGGCATCCATGATGGGGACCTGCTCGGCCGACATCCAGCCCGGGCCCCAAGCCTGAGTGCCCGCTTCAGCTAGTGCCGTTCCGAAGGATTCGGCCGTCCCGAACCGATCGGCCGACTCGGTCGCCAGCCCCCGCATCACCGCCGCCGCCACTGGCTCCGGCACGCCGGGCGCCACCTCGCGGAGCGGTACGGGCTGCTCATAAGCGTGCTGGAAGAGCAGCGCCATGTCATCCTCCACGTCGGGGAAGGGCAGGACGCCGGCCAGCAGCTCGTACAGCATCGTCGCCACCGCGTACACATCGGTCGCGGGCGATAGGTCCCCGCCGCGTGCTTGTTCCGGGGCCATGTACGCCGGCGTTCCGATCACGTCGCCGCGGCGGGTGAGGACGGTGCCCGGACCGCCGAGCACCTTGGCGATACCGAAATCGGCGACCTTCAGGACCTCGCTGGCGGAGAAGAGCATGTTCTCGGGCTTGACGTCGCGGTGCAGCACCCCGTGCCGGTGCGCCGCGCTGAGTCCGCTCAGGCAGGCCAGCGACACCGCCACCGCATGCGGACCGGTGAAGCCGCCTGCAGCAGTGACCTGGCTTCGCAGGGTCCCGCCGGGAAGGAATTCCATCACGAGCAGGCAGATGCCCTCGCGTTCGACGAAGTCGTAAACGGGCACGACATGAGGATGATCGAGGGAGGCAAGGACGCGGGCCTCCGATATGAAACGGCGCCGAACCGCCGGGTCGGCGGCAAAGGCCACCGGAAGCTGCTTGATCGCCACCCGCCGGTCAAGCTGCCGGTGCTGGCCAGAGACCACTACCCCCATGCCACCGGAGCCCAGCTCCTCGCCGATGTCATATGCCGGCAGCGCGTTACTGAGTAGCTCGCGGTCAAAGCTCATGAGACGGGCCGCCCTTTCTGCAGGCGGCTGAATCGGGCCCAGGCTCCCAATGGCGGAGATCCGCGAGCCGACCTGCCCGATCATAGCCCCCAGGACTGCGGGTTTTCATTTTCGGCCCCCCAGCGTGCCGTCAGTCACGGGACCGCCAGTCACACGGCACCGGCCGACCGGTCTCACCGTGCAACGCCCGGCCCGGTGAGCTCGAGGGTGAATACCTGCCGGCCGATGCGCAGGCTCCAGCCCGGGGGCAGCCGGCTCGGCTCCGTGCCTACCGGTGTCCACTCGCTGGCCCCCGGCGGGCTGATATAGGTCCCGTGGACCGAGGAGGCGTCGCGGACCAGGACGATCCCGTTCTCGACGGAGATGTAGGCGTGCACGCGCGAGATCATGTTGTCCGGATCCGGCATCAGAACCGGTGAGGAAGCGCCGCTGACCACCGCGGGGTCCTGATGCGGCTCACGGCCGAGGACGTAGGCACGATCCAGGATGATGACCGGCCCCTGCTCCGACGTCAGCACGCCCAGCGGCGTCTTTGCCGCCACCGTGAGGCGGGCGGGCGGGATCTGGGCTTCCGGCGGCACCCCCGCCGCCACGGTAAGGCGGGCGGCCGGGGGCGTACCGGCGCGCTCGGGGCGCGAGCCCGTCTCCGCCAGGATGGTCGGCTTGCGAGCTTCGGCCGGAGCTGCCGCGGCCGGGACCGGTTCCGGACCGGGGGCGGCCGCGAGCCGGGTCAGGACGAAGCCCTGTCCGGGTACCACCCCGTCCCGCAGGTCTGACCACGGGTCTGCCTGCACGGCCTGGCCGGCCGTGCTGCCGATCGCAAGCCGCTCGAACGTGCCGGGGATGATTTGGTCTACCCAGGTCAGGGCCTGTTCTCCGGACAGCTGACGGACCGAGTCCGCCTCGGTGACCGCGCACCACACTGCGCCGCGCAAGAACGTGACGACGCCGTCAGCTACGGGTGTCACCATCCCGAACGCGGTGGCATCCGCGGGCATGCGGTCGATAACCCAGGCGGCCAGCCGGGCCGCGATCGCGCTGGCCGGCCGTTGGCGGTCCGAGGCCACGTCGGCGGCCAGGCCGAGGAGCTCCCGGGCGGCCTCGTCAGCGCCGTCGGCGGCTGCGGCGTCCCGCGGGATCAAGATGACCGTGTCGCCGAACCGGCCGACGAGGCCGCGGCCTGGCTCGATGCCTATGCGCGTCGTCAACTGTTCCATCGCGCTCCCCTCTTCGCAGTTGGCAGCGGACCCCGGGGCATCGGTGAAGGTAGTCAGGAGTGCACCCCCTTGGTGGCGAACAGCCACAGCGCCGAGGTCGCCCACAGCGCGATCAGCGACACGAAGACCACGCCGCCCATGACCGGAAGGACCCACTTGGGCATGGCGTCGCGCCGGACGAGACATAGCATCTTGGTCACGAACGCGCCGTAGAAGATGCAGCCGAGCACCGAGTGCGCGATCACGCGGGCTGAGTAAGTCCCGAAGCCTAGCGCGTAGATGCAGTGGATGATGACCGGCACCGTGAGCAGGATCGCGATCCGGCCCGACCAGCGGTGCACGATGGCCATCCAGGCCGGGGCGGCCCGCCGGGTGATCCGGGCACCGGTGATGAGCTGGACGATCGCGAACACGACCGCGACGGTAGTCAGCCAGGCTTTGGCGTACAACGGCGAGGAGAAGCCGCCGACGTCGAGCGCGTACTTGGTCGGATGGTGCAGCTTGGCGTACAAGCCCAGCACCAAGGCGATCCCGCAACCGCTGAGCAGGGCCACCAGGAGCGGCTTGGCGTACTGGTCACGGGCGGGGTACGCCGCCACTGGTTCGCTCGTCATCGCGGTTCCTTTCACAGGCCGGGTGGCTGCGCCACCTCGGGTCTCACGGGCTGACGACGGTGTCTTGGCCGGCGACGGGGGCGGCGGTGAAGCTGGAGCCGTCCAGCGCGAAGCCGTTGGTGCTGAGGTTGAGCGGCGGTGCCGGGTATTTGGTCGTGCCCGCGACGGCCACTCCGACCTGCGTCCCGTCGGGCAGCACCGCCCAGCCGATGCGTGTGGCCAGCCCGTTGACCGCAATCCGGGCCTGGTAGACGCCGGCTGGGCGCGGGGACAGCTCGGCTGAGAACGGGAAGCTCAGCCCGGCGCCCGCCGTGACCGTACCGAACATGTCCAGGCCGGACAGGGAGCCGGTCAGCCTGGCCCCCTTGTTGCCGGCCAGGCTGACCTGGTTGCCGTTCACCGAGCCCTGCAACCAGGCCTCGATGGTCTTGCCGTTGCAGATGTAGGCCGCAGCCTTGTCGCCTTCGGTGTCGACCGCCAGCGTCACTTGGTTGCCGCTGCTCCGGCCGGTGTACACCGCTTGCACGACGGCCTGCGCGGCGGAGAACGGGAAGCTTTGCCCCAAGAATCCCGTGACCGTGCCGAACATATTCTGGCCGGAGATCGAACCGGTCAGGCCCGGGCCGTTCTGGCTGGTCAGGGCGAACTTGCCACCGTTCACCGAACCCTGCAGCGACACTTCGCTGGCCTGGCCGGCGTTCAGGTCGGCGGCGACCTTGTGCCCGTTGATAGCGATCGCCACGGTCACCTGGTCACCGCTGCTCCGGCCCGCGTACAGGGCATGCAGCGGGGCCGCTGTCGTGGCCGGCCCTGTCGTGGCCGGCCCTGTCGTGGCCGGCCCTGTCGTGGCCGGCCCTGTCGTGCTGCCCGGCTTGGCCACCTGGGTGTTGGCCAGAAGGAATACCACGGCGAGCACCAGCACGGAGCCCAGCGTGATCAGGGGTCCTTGTCTGGTCATTCCCTTACCGCCTCTCACCCTCAGTCGCGGTAATGCCGACGATTACATTCCCGGCGCCGTTCACGGCGCGCTACGTTAAGACCGGAGCTGATCTCTCGACACGGGTCGAGAAACGCGAGTGGCGGTACAGGAAAGAAATACTGTTCTTGTAAGCACCCGAATACACACAGTGCCTGTTAGCTGTCTTGACCGAGCTGAAGCGGGGTAAGGACGCCTTGGCGCCGATATCGACAGCGACCCGTTCCCGGCCAGCCAGTCTGGATCATTGGTCACACCAGGAACCCGTGGTACGCCGCGATAAACGTACCGCTGGATCGGGGATCCAACATCGAGTGGCCACCGAGATCACCGAACTCGCCGCCCACTGACCGCCGAGGCACGCCTTACTGCGCCTGCCGAACGTCGCTTAATACAATCGAACCCCTCCATGCCCCTCCCCTGCGGCGAGTCAGCTTGTCCGGAAAGCTGATTTCGACGCGCAAGGCGAACTTTACACAGTCACCGGCCGCTGGTGAAGCGAAGTCTGCGGCAATTACCTCGGGATTGCGGCTAAGCCCCGACCTGCCGCTCTGGCTATAGTCCGGCGGCGGCGCGGACTAGGGGGAGGACGCGGTAGGGGACCTGGGCGGCCAGCGAGATCAACGTGGCCGAGCGGACCACACCCTCGGCGGACACGATCTTGTCGATCACGCGTTGCAGGTCCGCGTTGGAACGGGCCACCACCCGGCAGAGCATGTCACCCGCCCCGGTGATCGTGTGCACCTCGAGCACCTCGGGGATCGCGCTCAGCCGCTCCGCGACCGGATCGTGCCCGCCCGCCTGGCTGATCTCGATGGTGATGAACGCGGTGACCTCGTAGCCGAGCGCCGCCGGATCCACCTCGGGCCCGTAGCCGGTGATCACGCCCCGGTCGGTCATCCGGTCCAGACGCGCCTGCACGGTGCCGCGCGCCACCCCGAGCCGCCGGGAGGCCTCGAGCACGCCCACCCTCGGCTCGGCCGCCAGCAGTTCGATGAGCGCCGCATCAAGCCGGTCGATCGCCTCCGGAGCACTGGTGGTCATGTTGTACACATGTACCACTGCCCGTTCGGAATAAATAGGCAAGCTGACTAGTGATCTTGCACTTGGTTGCGCATTTTGGTGACAGGATCGCATGCTGACGGTATGACCACGCCAGCGCAGGACAGTTTCCCCATCATCGGCATGGACGCCGTGGTCTTCGCGGTCGGTAACGCGAAGCAGGCGGCGCACTACTACTCGACCGCGTTCGGCATGCGGCGGGTGGCTTACCGCGGCCCGGAGACCGGGTACCCGGACGAGGCGGCGCACGTCCTGGAGGCGGGCGACGCGCGGTTCGTGTTCCGCGGGCCGGCCCGGCCCGGCACCCCGCTGGGCGAGCGGGTGGCCGCCCATGGCGACGGCGTCGCCGACCTGGCGCTGCAGGTCAGCTCGGCCGAAGCCGCCTACGACTACGCGGTCTCGCACGGCGCCCGCGGCCTGGCGGCACCGCACATCGCCGAGGACGACTCGGGCAAGGTCGTGCTGGCCACCATCGGAACCTACGGCGATACCCGGCACACGCTGGTGGAGCGGTCCGGTTACTCCGGGCCTTACCTGCCCGGCTACGTGCCGGCCGGCCCGATCACGGCGCCCGGCGAGCGGCCTTTCTTCACCGAGATCGACCACTGCGTGGGCAACGTCGAGCTCGGCAAGATGGACGAATGGGTGGATTTCTACCACCGGGTCATGGGCTTCACGAACATGAAGGAGTTCGTCGGGGACGACATCGCCACCGAGTACTCCGCGCTGATGAGCAAGGTCGTCGCGGACGGGAGCCGCAAGGTCAAGTTCCCGCTGAACGAACCCGCCGTCGGCCAGCGTAAGTCGCAGATCGACGAGTACCTGGAGTTCTACGGCGGTCCCGGGGTCCAGCACATCGCGCTGACCACCGACGACATCGTGGCCAGCGTCCGGGCCATGACGGCGGCGGGAGTGGAGTTCCTGGCCACCCCGGACAGCTACTACGATCAGCTCGGCACCTGGGTCGGCGACACCCGCGTGCCGACCGATGAGCTGCGCGAGCTTGGCATCCTGGCCGACCGGGACGAGGACGGCTACCTGCTGCAGATTTTCACCCAGCCGGTACAGGACCGGCCCACCGTGTTCTTCGAGCTGATCGAGCGACACGGTTCGCAGGGGTTCGGCAAGGGGAACTTCAAGGCGCTGTTCGAGGCGATCGAGCGGGAGCAGGCCAAGCGCGGCAACCTGTAAATACCTTAGGCGAAGGCCAGCGTGTAGCCTGCGGCGCGCAGCGCCTCGATCACGTCACCGCAGTGCTCGGGCCCGCGGGTCTCGACCTGCAGGACCACTTCAACCTCGTCGACGTGCAGTCGCGGGGCCAGCCGCTCGTGTCCGACCTCCAGCACGTTGGCGCCCAGATCGGCCAGGTCAGCCAGGAGCTTGGCCAGCGACCCCGGGCGATCGGGCAGCCGGCAGCGGAACGCCAGGTAGCGGCCGGCCGCGGTGAGACCGTGCCGGAGCAGCTTAGACAGCAGCAGCGGGTCGATGTTACCGCCGGACAGGATCACCACCACCGGCGGGGTGAAGTCACGGGCGTGCTCGAGCAGGGCCGCCACCCCGGCCGCCCCGGCGGGCTCCACCACCTGCTTGGCCCGCTCCAGGCACAGCAGCAGGCCGCGGGACAGGCTCTCCTCCGAGATCGTGACGATCCGCTCGGCCAGGGCGGACAAGATGGCGAACGGGATCTCACCGGGCCGGCTGACCGCGATGCCGTCGGCCATGGTGGGCGTGCCGTGGACCGATACCGGGTGACCCGCCGCCAGCGAGCCCGGATACGGGGATACGGCTTCGGCCTGGACCCCCACCACGCGGATCTCCGGGTCCAGGCTCTTGACCGCCACCGCGACACCGGCCGCGAGACCGCCGCCGCCCACCGGGACCACGACGGTACGCACCTGCGGGCACTGCTCGAAGACCTCGAAGCCGAGGGTGCCCTGGCCCGCCACGATGTCCGCATGGTTGAACGGGTGGATGAAGACCGCGCCGGTGCGCTCCGAGAAGGCCAGAGCCTCAGCCAGAGCGTCTTCGACGTTGCTGCCGTGCAGGATCACCTGCGCGCCGTAACCGCGGGTCGCCTGCACCTTGGGCAGCGGCGCCCCGTGGGGCATCACCACCGTCGCCGCGCAGCCGAGCAGCCCGGCCGCGTACGCGACACCCTGAGCGTGGTTGCCCGCGCTGGCCGCGACCACGCCGCGGGCCCGTTCGGCGCTACTGAGCTTGGCGATCCGCAGGTAGGCGCCGCGAACCTTGAAAGAGCCGGTGCGTTGCAGGTTCTCGCACTTCAGGTACACCGGGCCCCCCACCGTCTCGGACAGCACCCAGGAGTGCAGCATGGGCGTGTCGGAGATCACATCATGGAGCAGCTTGCGGGCGGCGGCTACGTCATCGGAGCTGACCACGTCAGGTGTTGTTGCCACGGGATGCAAGTGTGCCACCCTCTCGCGATCCCGGCGGCCGCCGCCGCGCACAGCCTCCGGCCCGGTGCCGGGGCAGCCCGGATGCGAAGACGTACGATCACGACATACTGTCGAATGGTGCAGCAACACAGCCAGCGTCATCACGCAAGTACGCCAGAGGGCGCCGACCGCGCTCAACGCACCGAGCCGCCGAGCCCCGCCACCCTGGCCGAGCTGCGAGCCAGCGGCCATGAATACCGTGGTGTCAAGGACGAGATCAGGCAGAACCTGCTCGCCCGGATGCGGGCCGGGCGCGATCCCTTTCCCGGCATCGTCGGGTTCGGGCAGACCGTCCTGCCGCACCTCGAGCGCGCGCTGATCGCCGGGCACGACATCATCCTGCTGGGCGAACGAGGCCAGGGTAAGACCCGGCTGATCCGGACCCTGGGCGGCCTGCTCGACGAGTGGACCCCGGTCGTCGCGGGCTGCGAGATCAACGACCACCCCTACTCGCCGGCCTGCGCGCGGTGCCGGCGGCTCGCCGCCGAGCTGGGTGCGGACCTGCCGGTCAGCTGGCGGCACGCCAGCGACAGATACGGCGAGAAGCTCGCTACCCCGGACACCAGCGTCGGCGACCTGATCGGCGACATCGACCCGGTCAAGGTGGCGCAGGGGCGCACCCTCGGCGATCCGGAGACCATCCACTACGGGCTGGTGCCCAGGACCAACCGGGGCATCTTCTCCCTGAACGAGCTGCCTGACCTGGCCGAGCGGATCCAGGTGTCGCTGCTGAACGTACTGGAGGAACGCGACATCGGCATCCGCGGCTACGCACTCAGGCTCCCGCTTGACCTGCTGCTCGTGGCCAGCGCCAACCCGGAGGATTACACCAACCGGGGCCGCATCATCACCCCGCTCAAGGACAGGTTCGGCGCGGAGATCCGCACCCACTACCCGCTGGAGCTGGCCGACGAGCTCGCCCTGATCCGGCAGGAAGCCGACATCGCGACGACCGCCGAGCTGCCCGACCACCTGGTCGAGGTGATCGCCAGGTTCACCCGGGGAGTCCGGGAATCGCCGGCCGTCGACGCACGCTCCGGGGTGTCCGCGCGGTTCGCCATCGCGGCGGCGGAAAGCGCGGCGGCCTCCGCGGTGCGCCGGTCCGCGCTGGCCGGGCTCACCGGGGAAACACCGGTCACCCGGGTCTGCGACCTGCCCGCCGTGGTCAGCACGCTCCGCGGCAAGGTGGAGTTCGAGGTCAGCGAGGAAGGCCGGGAGGAAGAGATCCTCGGCGCCCTGCTGCGGCGGGCGATCGCCGACACGTTCCGCTCACGGCTGGGCAACGTCGACCTTTCCGGTCTGCTGGCCAAGTTCGAAGAGGGCGGAACCGTGGAGTCGGGCGAGCTGGTGCCCGCCGCCGACCTGCTGCAGCGGATCGGCGAGGTCCCCGGGCTGGCCAAGATGATGGCCAGGCTCGGCATGGACGGCGGCGAATCCTTCGGCCACGCGGCCGCCGCGATCGAGTTCGCCCTGGAAGGGCTCTACCTGATGCGCCGGCTATCCAAGGACAGCGCGAGCGGCACCAACGTGTACCGGACCTGACCGGTGGCCAACTACCGCTACGGCCGGTACACCGACGGCCCGGACCCGCTGGCGCTGCCGTACGACGTGCGCGGTGCCGTGGATGAGATGGGCGACGCGATCCTGGCCGGCGCTGACCCGGCCGACGCCCTCCGGGACCTGCTCAGAAGGGGCCAGACCGGGCGGCGAGGGCTGGATGACCTGCTCCGGCGGGTCCGCGACAGGCAGCGGGAGGTCCGCGGCAGCGGCCGCCTCGACGGCATCCTCGAGCAGGCCCGCGCCCTGCTCGACACCGCCGTGGGGCAGGAGCGCGCCGAGCTTTTCCCCGACCCGGGCGATGAGGCCAGGCTGCGCGAAGCCGACCTGGACGCGCTGCCCGCCGATACGGCCCAGGCGATCAGGCAGCTGGCCGACTACGACTGGCGCTCGGCCGCGGCCCGCCAGACCTTCGACCGGCTGAAGGACCTGCTGCGCAGCGAGGTGCTCGACAGCCAGTTCCGCGGCATGAAGCAGGTCATGCAGAACCCCGACCCGCAGGCGATGCAGCGGGTCAAGGACATGCTCGCGGACCTGAACCAGATGCTGGCGGCGGATGCGCGCGGTGAGCATACCCCGGCCGACTTCGAGCGCTTCATGGACCGTCACGGTGAGCTGTTCCCCGACCACCCGCAGAACCTCGAAGAGCTGGTCGACTCCCTGATCAGCCGGATGGCGGCGGCCGAACGGCTGCTGCGCTCGCTCAGTCAGGAACAGCGCGAGGAGCTCGCCGGGCTGATGGCCAGCGCCATGGACGACGCGGGCCTGGCCGCCGAGATGGCCAGGCTGGCCGACGCGCTCAGGTCCAGGCGCCCCGAACTCGACCGGGCCGACCTGGCCGGCGGCGTCCAGATGTCCGGTACCGAACCGCTCGGCCTGGGGGACGCCACCACGGCGCTGGCCGAACTCGCCGACCTGGCCGAACTGGAATCGGCGCTCGGCCAGGACTACCCGGGCGCGAGTTTGGACGACATCGACGAAGAGGCGGTCAGGCGGGCCTTCGGCCGGCAGGCGGTGGACGACGTCGAGGCCCTGCGCCGGATCGAGCGCGAGCTGGAACGGCAGGGCTACCTGGCCCGCAGCGGCGGGCAGCTCGAGCTCACCCCCAAGGCCGTACGCAGGCTGGGCGACACGGCGCTGCGCCGGATCTTCGCCGACCTGAGCTTCGGCAGCCGGTCCGGCGACCATGACCAGCGGGACGCCGGCCAGGCGGGCGAGCTGACCGGCACCACCCGCCCCTGGGAGTTCGGCGACGAGCAGGCCCTCGACGTCCCCGCCACCGTCCGCAATGCTGTCCTGCGCGGCGGGCCCCCCAGGGGGGTACGAGGGGGCGGGCAGCCCCCCCGTGAGCAGGGGGGGTCTGGGGGGGATCGTCCCCCCGGGGCAATACAGCTCACCGCGGCGGACTTCGAGGTGGCGGAGACCGAGCGGCGGACCGCCGCGGTCGTCTCCCTGCTGGTCGACCTGTCCTACTCCATGCAGCTGCGCGGGACCTGGGCCGCGGCCAAGCAAACGGCACTCGCGCTGCACGCGCTGCTGCGCAGCAAATACCCCCAGGACGCCGTCCAGGTCATCGGCTTTTCCAACTACGCACGCGAACTGCACGAGGCGGAGCTCGCTGGGCTCGGCTGGGACATGGTGCAGGGCACCAACCTGCACCACGCGCTGCTGCTGGCCGGACGCCACATCGACAAGCACCCCGAGCACGAGCCGGTCGTCCTGATCGTGACGGACGGCGAGCCGACGGCGCACCTGCAGCGCGACGGACGGTCATGGTTCGATTGGCCGCCGTCGCCCGAAACGCTTGAACTCACCCTGGCCGAGGTCGATAAGATGACCCGCAGGCACGCTGCGCTGAATATTTTCATGCTGGCTGACGACGCCAGGCTCAGTGCGTTCGTTGACAATGTAGCGAGGAGAAACGGTGGCCGCGTGCTGCAGGCGGCGCCCGAACATCTCGGTGAGTATGTCATCCGGGACTTCCTACGCACCCGCGGCGCCAGTCGAAGGTAGATTTTCCTAGTCGGCTGGGACCCTGGGCTTGGTGCGGCCGGCCGGCCTCGGGCGGCCGCATCCGGCCGGCAACTAACGGAGCTTTACCGCATGCCCAAACCAGGAGGAATCGTGAGTTCTACGAGCGGATCGGTCGAGAGGTCGTCGGGTAAGACGATACTCGCCGCAATTCTCGGCATCATCGCCCTGATTTTCATCGTGGTGGCCGTCATCTACCTGGCCGAACCGGCCAAATCGCTGCCCAGCTTCATCCCCGGGCACATCGCCGGCTCTAGCGGTCATCACCCGCTTAAGGCGACTGGCTCGTTCGTCGTGGGCATTGTCTTCGCGGTCGGTGCCTGGTTCGCCCTCGCCTACAAGCCCAAGCCGCAGGCCCCGGCCGCCAGCGACGTGGAGAACTCGCCCGCTGCCCGGAACTGACACCGTCGGCGCCCGCGCCCGCTGTCGCGGGACGCGGGCGCTTTGGGTGTTACCGGCTTTCCAGGGCCTGGCGCAGGTCATGAATCAGGTCGTCGCAGTCCTCGATGCCGACCGACAGCCTGACCAGGTCGGCCGGGACCTCCAGGGCTGAGCCGGTCACCGAGGCGTGCGTCATCCGGCCAGGGTGCTCGATCAGCGATTCCACCCCGCCGAGCGACTCGGCCAGGGTGAACAGCCGGGTGCGGCCGCATGTGCGCACCGCAGCGTCGGCGCCGGCCAGCATCCGGAACGACACC
The DNA here is from genome assembly GCA_050010815.1 of Streptosporangiaceae bacterium. Taxonomy (GTDB): domain Bacteria; phylum Actinomycetota; class Actinomycetes; order Streptosporangiales; family Streptosporangiaceae; genus Palsa-504. The sequence continues at coordinate 60,007 of JBEKKH010000001.1, forward strand.
ATGCCGCCGAACGCCCGCATCTGTTCCTGGGCCGTCTTGTGACCTGGGTGCGAGGACAGGCCCGGGTAGAACACCTCGGCGACGGCCGGGTGTTCGGCCAGCATCTGCGCGATCCGCATCGCGTTCCGGCAGTGCCGGTCCATCCGTATCGCCAGCGTCCGCAGGCCGCGCAGCGTCAGCCACGAGTCGAACGGCCCGGCCACGGCGCCGGTCGCATTCTGCGTGAACGCGACCTGCTCGCCGAGCTCGGCGTCGGCGACGACCACCGCCCCGCCGATGACATCGGAATGCCCGCCCAGGTACTTGGTCGTGGAGTGCACCACGGCATCGGCTCCCAGGGTGAGCGGCTGCTGCAGGTACGGCGAGGCGAACGTGTTGTCCACCACCAGCATCGCCCCGGCCTCGTGCGCGGCCTGCGCCAGGGCGCGGATGTCGGCGATGTTCAGCAGCGGGTTCGTCGGCGTCTCCGCCCAGACCACCTTGACCGGCCGGGCCGCGAGCTGCTCGCGCACCGCGGCGAGGTCGGAAAGGGCCACCACGCTGTAGGTCAGCCCCCAGCCGGCCAGCACCCGGGCGAATAGCCGGTAGGTGCCGCCGTATGCGTCGTCGGGGATGAGCACGTGATCGCCAGGGGAGCACACCGTCCGGAGCAGGCAATCCTCCGCCGCCATCCCGGAGGCGAAGGCCAGCGCGCCGGCCCCCTCCTCCAGCGCGGTCAGGCACTGCTCAAGCGCGGTCCTGGTGGGGTTGGCGGAACGGGCGTATTCGTAGCCGCCACGCAGCCCGCCGACCCCGTCCTGCTTGAACGTGGACACCTGGTAGATGGGCGGAACCACGGCCCCGGTCAGCGGGTCAGGCTCCTGGCCCGCGTGAATGGCCAGGGTCTCGAACCCGTCTAGGCTGGTCATGGCGGCGTGCCTTTCTTGATGTTCCGGCGTAGGGGTGGCACTGGCGGTCAGCTGCTTGCGGCCAGGAAGGTCAGCACGTCCTGCCGGGTGAGCAGCCCGGAAGGCTTGCCGTCCACGTGCACCACGGCGGCTCCGGCCTTCTCCAGGGCGAGCACCGCGCGCGAGACCGGCTCGCCCGAGCCGACGCTGGGCAGCGGCGGCGACATGTGCCCGCCCACCGGGTCCGCGGGCGTGGCCCGGCCGGCCACCAGGGCGTCGAGCAGGTCGCGTTCCACCACCGACCCGACCACCTCGGCGGCCATCACCGGCGGCTCCTCCTTGACCACGGGCAGCTGGGAGACGTCGTACTCGCGCAGCAGCGCGATGGCCGCGCCGACGCTTTCTTCCGGGTGCACATGCACGAACTCGGGCAGGCTGCGCTCTTTCCTCGCCAGCACGTCGGCCACCAGCGGTTCTGAGGTCTGCGCGGACAAGAAGCCGTAGTCGGCCATCCACTCGTCGTTGAAGATCTTGGCGAGGTAACCACGGCCGCCGTCCGGCAGCAGCACCACGACCACGGCGTCAGGCCCGGCCGCCGCCGCGACCCGCAGCGCAGCCGCGGCCGCGAGGCCCGACGAGCCGCCGGTCAGCAGCGCTTCCTCGCGGGCCAGCCGCCGGGTCATACCGAACGACTCCGCGTCGCTGATCGCGATGACCTCGTCGCAGACGGACGGATCATAGGTAGCCGGCCAGATGTCCTCGCCCACGCCCTCCACCAGATAGGGGCGCCCGGATCCGCCGGAGTAGACCGAACCCTCGGGATCGGCGCCGATGATCCGCACCGCCCCGGCCGAGATCTCCTTCAGGTACCGGCCGGTGCCCGTGATGGTGCCGCCGGTGCCGATGCCGGCCACGAAGTGGGTCACCGTGCCGTCCGTTTGCGACCAGACCTCCGGACCCGTGGTCGCGTAATGCGAGGCCGGGTTCTGCGCGTTCGCGTACTGGTCGGGTTGCCAGCCGCCAGGCGTCTCGGCGGCCAGGCGGCGAGCGACGCTGTAATAAGAGTCGGGATGGTCGGGCGCGACCGTGCCGGGACAGACCACCACGTCAGCGCCGTAGGCGCGCAGCACGCCGATCTTGTCCTGCCCTACCTTGTCGGGGCAGACGAAGACGCACCGGTATCCGCGCTCCGCCGCGACGATGGCGAGTCCGACCCCGGTATTGCCCGAGGTGGGCTCGACGATCGTCCCGCCGGGCCGCAGTTCTCCAGCCGCCTCGGCGGCGGCGATCATCCGCATCGCGATACGGTCCTTGACCGACCCGCCCGGGTTGAAGTACTCCACCTTGGCGAGCACCGTGGCCCCGGGGATACCCCTGGTCACCGACCGCAGCCGGATCAACGGGGTGTTCCCGACCAGATCGCTCAGTGAGTCATGCACCTGCATGGTTGTTCCTCTTCCTGGCCTGGTGGGGCAAGCCTCGCGGGTCCGGACCGAGGCTACCGGATTCCCGGCCGCCTGACCCGCGGGCGGCAGGTTCCCGCCAGCGACATAGTCTGGATGCACCCTATGCGAGGAGGATCTTGTCATGCCCGAAGCAGTGATCGTCGCCACCGCACGGTCGCCGATTGGCCGGGCCGGCAAGGGCGCCCTCGCCAGTATCCGCCCGGACGACCTGACCGCGCAGATCGTGGCCGCGGCGCTGGCCAAGGTACCGCAGCTCGATCCCGCCGACATCAGCGACCTCATGCTCGGCTGCGGCCTGCCCGGCGGTGAGCAGGGGTTCAACCTGGCCCGCGTGGTCGCGGTGCTGTCCGGGCACGACCACCTGCCCGGTACGACCGTCAACCGGTACTGCTCCTCGTCGCT
>JBEKKH010000002.1:0-52613 GCA_050010815.1 Streptosporangiaceae bacterium
GTCCGGGTGTCCTCCGCGCCCTGCGGCGCGGACAGCGCATCCAGGACCGTGCCCACCAGCGCGGTGCACTCGGGGCTCAAGTTCCCGGTGAAGACGCCCGCGCCCTCGAACGTGGTCTCCAGGCGGACAGCGCGGTCCTCGAAGGCCGGGTCCGGGTCATCTGGGTCAGGGGGCGGGGTGGCGCGGGACTGGATCTCCGCGGCCAGGGCAGCCAGGTCCCGCAGGTCCATGCCCTGGCCGGCCGCGGCGGCCAGGATCTCATCGGCGGTGTCCCGGCAGTCCCCCGGCAGCTTGTCGGTCCACTGGCACAGGGTCCGGGCGTAAGACTCGGTCATCTCCCCGGCGGCTAGCGCAGCCCTGATCCGGGGGTGGGCGCGGGCCCGGCGTACCCAGGCAATGTGGCCGGCGGCGGTGCCTTTGGTGATCCGGGTCTTGTGGATCAGCCAGGACCGGGGACTGTAGTCGCCGTCCTCGCAGTACCCCTGGGCGGCGGTGAACGCGGCCAGCGCCTCACCCGTGCTAGCCGGCGGCGCGGCGGCGGATGTACTCACGCGGATACTCACCTCCCTCCCCTGGATGCGGTCGGATGGATAGCCCTTGATCCCTAGCTTTCTAGTTCGATTCTAGAGGATGGCTACGGCATTTCCGGGCAACGCAACGACGAAGACGGGGTAGATTTCGTTCGGTTTCGGCCGGGGCGGGCGGCAGGTTTCTGACGGTGCGGATGCGGGGGTGAGGAGGAACAGGCCGGAAGCGGTGAAGATGACCAGGACAATCCACAGGCCGTCCAGGACGCTGAGCGCGGTGCCGAACGCGAGGAAGCGCATGCTGGCGGTCACCCGGCCGAGCATCGCGGGCGGGCAATATTCCTGCCGGAAGCTGGCGGCGATCACGTTGGGCCATCCAGGTACCTCACGCCGGTACCTGGTACCTCGGGTCCCGGGTCATCAGGGCTGGATGGTCCCGTTTAGTACCCCTCCGTTGGCGGCGTTGAAGCTGGCCAGGGCCGAATTGCCTGCCGCGATCTCCTGGCTGGCCTGGGCGGGATTATCGTCCTGCTCGTTCGTGTTGTCGCCGGAGTAGTCCTCCCCGGCCGTGACGTAATCATTCATCGCGGTGACCCAGTCGGCGTTGTCGGCCGGGGGCGGGTCGTAATTGGGGTCCAGGGTGGCCTGCGCGTCCTGCTCCAGCTGGGGGCCGTCGGCCAGGGCGAGGTTATCCGGGTCGTTGCTGGCGTCCGAGGAGATGGTGCTGAGATCCTCCTGTACGTTCTGGAGCGCCCCCTGGACCTGCGCCAGCCATCCGCTCTCTCCGCTGGCGATCGGGTCCACGCAGTCGACGGTGCACGATGACTCCGACGTCGCGGCCGGGTCTGCTGTCGGTGCCGGGGCTGCAGCGGGTGCCGTGGACGATGCAGCCGACCCGCCGCAGTTGTCGTCCGAGCCGGTGACGACCTGCCCGAACTGGGCGTTGATGACGTCTCCCCCGGCCGTGCCGTACTTGCTGACCACGGCGGCCTTGACCTGGGCGGCCGACATGCTGCTCTCCGAGGCCGGGTCCACCGCCACCACCGCCATCGCGTTCGCGAATGACATGTCCCGCTCGAAGTACCCGGTGACGCATGAATCTTGGCTGGCGCGGCCGTCCGAGCCGGCCGCGGCCGTGAACTGGCTGATCTCGGCCTGAGTCCACTGGCCGGGGGCGGCCCCCTGGGCCGGGGCGGCGGTGCCCCCGCCGCCGCAGGCCGTGACGGTAAATAGGGTCACGGCGGCGGCCAGCGACCCAGCCAGCAGGAGCTGCTTCCTGGGTGCCTTGATGACGATCATGATTCTCCCCTTTATCCCGGCCAGTCCCGTCCGGGCCGGCCTCGTTTCTTTCGGCTATTACTGGGCGCGGCACGAATGCCAAACTCGCCGGGCAGGATTACAAGGACTCCATTAGGACTCCGCATCCCTGGCAGAACCTGTCTCCCGCGATGATGCGGGTGCCGCACTTTACGCAGAAGCTCGAAGGCCGCCCCGGCACCGGTACCTGCGCCTGCGCCTGCGCCTGCGCCGACGGCCTCTGGTGCACCTGCTGTATCGACGCCTGCCATCCCAGGATGGAGTTCTTGTGCTTGAGAGCGAGCAGCAGCACGGCGGCGACCAGGCAGATCAGCGCCAGCCAGCCGGAAGCCGTGTGCAGGAAGCCCTGGCGTTCTATGCACTCGCCGCCCGAGCTGAGTACCGCGGCGGTGTCGCTGCATGACGGGAGGTTGGAGGTCGTCGCCAGGTACGCGATCGTGAATACCGCCGAGGCGATAATTGCCTTCGTAAAGGTCGGTGCCTTGGTGAATTTAATTTTCATAAGCCGAACATAAGGTCCGGCCCGCGCCAGGCGTCAGAGGCCGATCAGCCCACCACACGCGCGCCGCGTGTGGGCCGACCGGCCCACATCAAGGGGAAGGGGCGACCGGTTCGATGCCCGCTTGTATGGCGTAGCGGGTCAGCTCGGCGCGGTTGCGGGCGCTGGTCTTGTCCCTAATCCGGTCCAGGTGTGTCCGCACCGTGTTAGGCGTGACAAAGAGCGTCTCCGCGATCTTAGTGTTACTCGCTCCGCCGGCCAGTAGCGCCATGATCTGCCGCTCTCGTGCCGACAGCGGGCCAGCCAGGCTGTCCACCGGCGCGCCATGGACGGCTGGAACGGTCGCGGCGGGCGCAGGCCCCGGATCTGGCTGGGCAGCGCCCAGGGCCAGGGCGATGGCATCGGCTTGGCTGAGGGTGCAGCCACGCCGGCACGCGGCATCGAGTGCGGCTTCGCCGAGCGCGTCGAGCAGCCGGGCATGGGCGCCGGCGCGCAGTTCCACGTCGAGGGCATCGAAGGCCTGTCCGGCCTGCTCGTACTGGTGATCGGTGGCGCCGTAGAGGGTGGCGGCGACGGTGGGGTCGCCGTCCATGCTGACGGCTACCGCGAGGCCGAGGATGACGACGTGCACAAAGGTCTTCTCCCCGGTGGCTCGCGCCGTGTCCAGAACGCCGATGAGCATGCGGCGGGCGCTGGCAGCATCCTGGTCCATGAGGTAGACAAGCCCCAGGTTCAACGCCAGGGCAGCGGCAAGGTGCTGGTAGCCATGGGCTTCCGCGACCTCCAGCGCCTCCTGGAAGGAGGCCGCGCCAGCGGAGCGCTCCCGGGCTTCGACCTGGTCGACACCCAGATTCAGCAGGGTAACGGCGAGTACGTAGTTATCTCCGGACGCCTGCGCAAGCGCGAGGACCTCCTGCTGGTCGGCTGCGGCTGCGTCCCGGTCACCGGACTCGCCCTTGAACGCCGCGCGGTAGCTGAGAGCGGTGCTAAGCAGATGGGGATCCCCGGCCGATCTGGCCAGCGCGATGGCCTCGTCGACCATGGGCAGCGCGGCGGGCAGATCGCCCGTCAGGAAGGTGAACCAGCAGAGCGCGCACAGGGCCTCGCCGACGACGAAGTCATCGGCGAGGGCGCGGGCAATCGTGATGGCCTCCTCCGCCATCGAGGGGATCGCCGGGATGCGGCCGAAGTTATTGAGCAGGTGACACTTCGCAGCCAGGGCCCGGGCTCGGTCGCGAGTCGGTCGGCGGGCGTCGGGGCGCCCGAGCAGATCGCTGAGCGCCTCGATGATTTCGCCGCTGTGGCCGCGCATGTAGCAGAACCACTTGAGCCCTGTGGCCAGGCGCAGGCCGGGCTCGGCACTGTCAGCATCGGTGATGCTGAACGCCAGCGCGGCGCGGATGTTATCGAACTCGGCCTCGATCCGGTCGAGCCAACGATGTTCGTCCGGGCCGCGCAGCTGCGCGGCGGCGGCCTCGACTAGGCACAGGTAATGATCGCGGTGGGCGACGCGGGCGTCCTGCAGGTCCGAGCCGGCTCGCAGCGCGAGGCGTTCGGCGGCGTAGTGGCGGATCGTCTCCAGGAGCCGGTAGCGGGTCGACTCGTGAAGCACCTCGGCTTGGACCAGACTCTTGCCGACCAACGCGGCCAGCAGGTCAAGCACCTGCCAATCCGCGACGTCGCCGTCGCGGGCGACCGCTTCGGCGGCATCTAGGGTCCAGCCTCCGGCGAAGACGGAGAGCCGTTCGAACACGATCTGCTCCTCGGAGCTGAGCAGGTCGTAGGACCAGTCGATCAGGGCTCGCAGAGTCTGGTGGCGCGGCAGGGCAGTACGGTTCCCGGTGGTCAGCAGCCGGAACCGCTGATCGAGCCGGGCGTTAATCTCCGACACCGAGAGCGAGCCAAGGCGGGCGGCGGCGAGCTCGAGGGCCAGCGGGATACCGTCGAGACGGACGCAGATCGCCGCCACCGGTGCCGCGCTGGCGTCGTCGAGGATGAAGCCCCGCCGGTGCAGCGCGGCGTGCTCAGCGAACAGCTGCACCGACTCGAAGGCGGCCAGCCGGTCGGGAGTGGCGAGATCGGCGGGCGGGACGGCCAGGCCGGGAACCCGGAAGACGTGCTCCCCGCTGATGCCAAGCGGCTCCCTGCTCGTGACCAGCAGGCAGACCCGAGGGCACGACCGGATGACGGCGTCTGCCAGCTCGGCGACCGCGCCGAGCACCTGCTCGGCATTGTCGAGGATCAATAGCAGGTCCCGCTCGCCGATGGCGTCGATCAGGGTGTCCACCATGGGCCGCCCCGGCGCCTCGCTGACCCTCAGCGCGGCGGCCGCGGTACGGGTCACTAGCTCGGGTTCTGCCACCGGTGCCAGTTCGACGAGCCACACCCCGTCGCCAGTGCCATCAAGGACATCGGCGGCCGCCTGCAACGCTAGGCGGGACTTGCCGATCCCGCCAGGACCCGCGATCGTGACCAGCCGCGACCCGCCCGACACCAGCGCGCGCAACTCGGCCAGTTCCACGGTCCGGCCCACGAAGCCGGTGGCCTGCGATGGCAGGTTGTGGCGCAGCGCCGGATCGTCAAGCGAGCGCAGCACGCCGAACTTGTCGGCCAGGCCCGATCCAGTCACCTGAAAGACCCGCTCGGCGCGCCCCAGGTCCTTCAGGCGCTGCTCGCCCAAGTCCCGGAGCCCGATCCCGCCGGGCAACTGGTCGGCGAGCAGTGCGTACGCCGCCGCTGTCAGCAGAACCTGGCCACCATGGCCGATGTCAAGCAACCGGGCGGTCCGGTTCACCACCGGACCGACATAGTCGCCGTCGCGTTCCGCGCAGGGACCAGAATGCAACGCCACGCACACCCTGATGGGCAGGCCGGATGCCCAGGGCTCGTCTCCGACAGTCCGCTGGATGGCCACCGCCGACGAAAGCGCGGCAACCGGGTCGGCGAACATGGCGCGATGCGCCTCGCCCACCGTCTTGAAGAGGCGGCCGCCGGACGCCTCGATCTGCTCACGGACAATGCGGTCATGGCGGGCCGATGCCGCCGCCATGGCATCGCGGTCGGCCTCCCAAAGCCGGACGCCGCCCTCGATGTCGGTGAACAGCAACGTCACCACACCATTCGTCAGCTTCACTTACTCATTGTGACACCTTGCCCCGCCGCTGTGCTGATAGGGTCGGAGCGTTCGGGGGGCTTAGCCGCGGTCGCTGAGCCATAGGGAGACGTGAGACGGTTCCAGCGTGCCGGAGACCACGCTGGTCAGGTCGGCCCGGACCGCGCTCAGGTCCACGGCGTCCTTGAGGCGGGCCGCGAACGCCGTCACGGTCAGGTCGGCGTCGTACCTGGCCCGGTTGAACCGGCGGTCCACCACCCGCTGCACCCGCCGCCGCAGCGGGCTGAACAACGCGGCCGCGGCCAGCGTCGAGGCCGCCACGGCCACCGGCGAGTTGACCGTAAGCACGTGGGTGGACAGCAGGACCAGGCCGGCGTAGACGCCGACGAGCAGCGCCGTCACCACCGCGTAGGCCAGCGTGCGGGAGATGATCCGGTCGATCTCGTACAGCCGGTACCGCAGGATGCCCACGCCCATCGACAGCGGCAGCGCGGCCAGGCCGAACCAGGCGAGGTCGTCGGCCCAGTCCTGGACGGTCGAGGTTCCACCCGACGAGCTGAACGCCAACGCGATGACGGCGCTGGCCATGGTGACGGCCGCGCCGCTGGCCAGCCACTTCACCTGCTGCCTTAGCATCCCGGCGGACCGCCGCCAGGTCAGGACCTGGTAGCCGATGAAGCCGATCGAGGCGGCAAGCAGCGCGAGCAAGAGCACGTGGTAGATCGTCGCGAACGCGCCGGCCGGGTTGTCCAGGGCGGCCAGCCCGCCGGTGGCATCGACGCGAACCGGATGCGCGGCCAAGGCAGCGGCCGTGAACACGCCGAGGGAGACCAGCAGCGTGGCGTATAGCGCACCATAGGCCCGCAGGGCCCAGCGCCAGAACACCGACGAGAGCGTGCCGTCGGGGAAGAGCAGGATCACCACGAGAAACAGAGCCAGGCCCGCGGGCCACAGCCCGTCGCACGCCAGCCCCACCGCACCATACGGAAGGTGGTGCCCGTGCCGGTAGACCAGGGACGCGTAGTCGCCGCCGTCGGTGGCCAGGAACAGGCAGCTGGCGGCGACGAGGAAGAGCCAGCCGAGCGGGTTGCCGGGCTGGCGCCGCGCGACCAGGGCGCCGACCCCCGCGCACGGAATGCCGATCACCACCGCCACGATCCCGTCGCCGAACTGGCGGGCCAGCAGCGACAACGGGAGCATGGCGACCAGGGACACCGCGGCCAGGGCGCCGGCGGCGACGAGCGCGATGAACCGCTTGGCCTCCACGAGGATCACGTTACGCCCGGACCGTTCCGGAAACGTTACCGCTGACCGGCCGAGGCGATCGGCGAGGCTGGATCGTGGCGGGCAGGGCCGTTCGGAAAATTAAGGGCCGAACGGACCGTGGTTTCCCGGCCGACGAAAGGGGAAGCTGCAGGCTTATGGCTGATACTTCCGAGGCACCACGTGAGATCGAAGCCGAGCTGCGCCTGTCCCGGGTCCGGGCGCTGAGCGAGAAGGACCTGCTGGCGGTGGTGACCTACCTGCTGGCCAGGTATCCCGAGAGCTTCCCGCCGATGCTTGACGACGCGCTGAGCTCGGGCAGTCCGAACAACCGGGATTAGGCCGGTGCTGGGCGGCGAGGGGGAGATCGGTTCGAATAGCTGAGCCCGGGTTCCCGTTCGTTCGATCATATGTTTTAATACTGCCATGGCTGAGATCGCTCCAGGTAGGGAGATGACATGCTCGCCGTGGTGACTAATGGGGCTGGGGCCAGCCATCCCGCGGTCGCGGTGTGGTTCGCGCTGGGGGCGGCCGCGCTGGCCGCGGTGGTCGTGGTCATGGCCTGGAGCGTGAACGCGCGCCAGATCCGGCTGGCCGAGCTGCTGGTCCGCCGCCAGTTCCTGGTCATCGCGGAAACGGGCGCGGCGGGTCGCGCGCTGGAGGCGGGCGCGGAGGTGGAGGGCCTGGAGGGTGACGGCCGGGCGCGGGCGGCGCCGCCGGCCGTGATCGAGGGACCGGACAACGTGGTCACCGGCGAGCAGGCCCGCTACCGGGTCCGGTCGGCCGGACCGCAGCAGGTGGTGTCGTGGGCGGTGGGCGGGGGTTCGGTCTCGCAATCCCCTGACCCGGCTCATCCCGAAGAGCTGCTGCTGATCGCGGACCAGCCGGGCCAGCTGACGATCACCGCCCGGGTCCGCGAGGGCCTGACCGAGCGGCGCGAGACGAAATCCGTTACCGCCGTCCCCGACGTGACCGCGACCGCGCCGCCCTTCACGCTGCGGCTGTTCCTGCACGGCTGGGGCCTGGTGGTGGTGGCGGTCCTGATCGTCGGATTCGCCGGGGCGCTGGACGCCCTGGGCAACTTCACCTCGTCCGACTTCATCGCGCTGGTCGTGCCGCTGGCCGCGCTGCTCGGCGTGATCGCGGTCGTGCGCGGGCCGGCCGATGCGGACGGCAGCAGCCATCCCGGCCACGGGAAGGGACAGCTCTAGGCCTTCGTTCTGTCTCATAATACGGACAGAACTATCTCTCATGGTGACATCGACGGTTGGCCGGTGGATGATGGGGAGATGCCATCTAGCTCGGACACCTACCTGCACGGCCACCACGACAGCGTGCTTCGGTCACACCGCTGGCGGACCGCGGAAAACTCGGCCGGGTACCTGCTGCCCCGGCTGACGGCCGGCGCGCGCGTGCTCGATGTCGGCTGCGGCCCGGGCACGATCACCGCGGACCTGGCCGCCCGGGTTCCGGACGGCCAGGTGACCGCGATCGACGCGGTCGCCGACGTGCTCGCGCTGGCCCAGGCCGAAGCGGACCGCCGGGGCCAGGCCAACGTCAGCTTCGAGGTCGGCGACGTGTACGATCTGGGCCACCCGGACGGGACGTTCGACGTGGTGCACGCGCACCAGGTGCTCCAGCACCTGACCGACCCGGTGGCCGCGCTCAAGGAGATGCGGCGGGTCGGCCGGCCGGGCGGGCTGATCGCGGCCCGGGACGGCGACTACGCCGGGATGTTCTGGTTCCCGGATGACCCGGGCCTGACCGAATGGCAGGCCCTTTACCGGAGGGTGGCGCGGGCCATCGGCGGCGAGCCGGACGCGGGCCGGCGGATGCTGTCCTGGGCCCGGCAGGCCGGGTTCTCCTCGATCGAGGCATCGGCGAGTGCGTGGTGCTACACCGGTCCGGTGGACCGCCCCTGGTGGGGTGCGTCGTGGGCGCAGCGGCTGACCGAGTCCCCGTTCGGCGACCGGGCGGTCGAACATGGCCTGGCGACCCGGGACGACCTGGAACGGCTGGCCCAGGCCTGGCGGCGCTGGGCGGCCAGCGAGGACGGCTGGTTCCTCATCCCGCACGGCGAGATCTTGTGCCAGGTGCCTGGGTAGAACGGCGGTGGGGTCAGACGTCATGCCTGGTGATCAGCAGGGACGCGGCCACGAGGGCGACGGCCGGCCAGGCCAGCAGGACCAGCAGGGACAGGGCCGGGGCGAACATGTCCGCCTGCGGGTGCAGCGCCGTCAGCTGCCGGGCCGCGTCCAGCAGGGTGAACCGGCCGATCCGGTCGTTCCACGGGGACGGGAGCAGGGCCAGGATGGACGGCAGCAGGATCAGGCCGATGGTGGCGGCGATCCCGCCCGCGGTGTGCCGGATGATCGCGCCGAACGCCACGCCGATCAGCGCGCACACGCACAGCAGCAGGCCCGTGGCCAGCACCGCCCCCGGCACGCCGGGGCGGGACACGGAGACGCCGAGGTGGTGGCCGGCCAGCACGGCCTGGACGGCGAAGAACGAGACAAACGCGACCACCTCGCCGGCCGCGAGCGTCACCAGGCCCGTGACCGCGGCCTTGGCGGCCAGCACCGCCCGGCGGCGCGGCGCGGCGGCGAAAGTGGTGCGGATCAGGCCGGTGGCGAACTCCGAGCTGAACGACAGCACCCCCAGGACGGAGACCGCGATTACCGCGTACTCCAGGCTGAGCACGCCGGGCAGCAACGGATCGACCGGCGCCCCGCCCGGCTTCGCGGCCGCGAAGGCGAACGCGAGCAGCGTGCTGAACCCGATGGGCGTGACGACCGCGATGGCCAGCGTCCAGTAGGTCGAGCGGACCGAGTGGAACTTGATCCACTCGCAGGCGAACAGGTCGCGGGCCCGGACGGCGACCGACGGCGCGGTCTGGTCAGTGCTCATCGGGGGCCTCCAGGGCGGTGCCGTGGTAGTCGACGCTTTCGCCGGTGAGGTCCAGGTAGGCGTCCTCGAGGGAGGCCTGCCGGGGCACCAGGGCGTGCACGGCGATGCCGTGGGCCGCGGCCAGGTCGCCGATCGCGGCCGCGTCCAGGCCGGTCACCACCAGCGCGCCGTCGGGCTGCGGGGTGACGATCCCGCCCCGGAGAAGCCCGGCGAGCTCGGTCGCGCGGGGGGATCGCACCAGCACGTCGTGGCGCGCGTTGGCCGCGATGAGCTGGGCCGTGGACATGTCGGCGAGGAGCTTGCCGCGTCCGATGACGATCAGGTGATCGGCGGTCTGCGCCATCTCGCTCATCAGGTGGCTCGACACCAAGACGGTGCGGCCCTGGGCGGCCAGCGCCTTGAAGAACTGGCGGATCCAGCCGATGCCCTCGGTGTCCAGGCCGTTGACCGGTTCGTCGAACATCAGGACCGGAGGGTCGCCGAGCAGCGCGACGGCCAGGCCGAGCCGCTGCTTCATGCCGAGTGAGTACCCCTTGACCCGACGGTCCGCCACCGCCTCCAGACCGGTCAGCCGGAGTACCTCGGCGACCCGGTGCCGCCCGATCCCGTTGCTCCGCGCGATCGAGGCCAGGTGCAGCCGGGCGGTGCGGCCGCCGTGCAAGGCGGTCGCGTCGAGCAGCATGCCGACCTGATGCAGCGGCCGGATCAGCCGGTCGTACCGGCGGCCGTTGACCAGGGCGGTGCCCGAGGTCGGCGTGTCCAGACCGAGGATGATCTTCATCGTGGTGGTCTTGCCTGCGCCGTTCGGCCCGAGGAAGCCGGTCACATGGCCCGGGCGGACCGTAAAGCTCAGGTCGTCCAGCGCGACGACGGCGCCGAAGCGCTTGCTGACCCGGTCCAGCTCGATCATGCCGGCCCGCTCAGGAGGGCTTTGGCGCCGAAGAAGGCGGGGACGGCCGGGCGCGTCGTTTCCGGCAGCTGGGTACTGTCGGGGTAAGGCTGGTACATCTGTCTCTCCTAGGTCGATGGAATCCACTGGGATCTGGCGGTTGGTCAGCACGACCTGAGTCCGCAGGTCGCGGACGCGGACGCGGAGGAACGCGGTGGCGTCCAGCCCGACTCCGCTGTGCACCGCGGTGTCCCCGGCGGAGCTCAAGAGCCAGCCACGGTGTAGCCGGTGACCGCACCGGAGCAGCGCGGTGACGCCGGGCGCGGCGAACCGGTGACCGGGGTCCAGCGAGTGCGCCTGGTGCAGAGCAGAAAATTCACCCGCGGCGAGGCGGCGTTTAGCTTCCAGCCGCAAGTACCGCAGGTTAGGCCGGCTGGGCAGTGAACGCGACCCACCGGACACGGCAGTCCTTCCCTCGCGCCCGGGGTCCGCTGACATCGGGCGGGAAAGACTCGCCATCGATCGCATCGACGTTACCGGTGAGCTTGAAGCTCTGTCCGCGGACCAGAGGCGGCCGGAACCACCATGGATGCTACTCCGGTCCGCCGTCATTTTCCTGAGCAATTTTGGGTGCACGATACATATGTCGGGGCCAGCGAGTTTGCGCTGGTAATGGCCTTCTGCTGGTTGCCGTCCGGCAACCAGATCGGATGCATGCCGGCCACCGGAGCACCACCGCGGCGTGAGCCGGCCCCGCCAGCCCCCGCCCACCAGACAAAAGCGCCAATCCGGACTCTCGTCCAGACATTCGAATTATCGTGGATAATTACCTACCCTATGAGGGTAGTAACGATCCGCGATCACAGCAGAGCCGGGCAGGGACCGGGCGGGCGGGGTCTGGTTTGGCTTTGCTCTGCCGCACCGGATCCGTGCCACGGAGCCCGGATCCATCACAATCATTGGCTCTGGCCCGGGGTGATGCAGGGCCCGCGTTACACGCGGGCCTGCAAAATGTCCTGGCCCTTCGGCGGACCGAGGGAGTCCCGACCTTAGTTGGTGACTTTGAGTGCTATATTGGTTACTATCCGTACTCAAAGATGCCAAGAGTTAACGGCCAGGCGCGGGGGCAGGTCACATGGGGGCACCACGGGCCAGGGCGGGACCGGATCTGGTCACCGACCGGGTACGCCGGGACCGATCGGCGGCGGCCGTGCTCGATTTCGCCGTGGCGCAGATACTGCGTGACGACACGGCGCTCGGCGCGCTGCCCGCCGTGCTGAGCCGGCTGGTCACCATGTCCGGGGTCCGGGCCGCGGTGGCCTTCCAGCCGGCCGGGAGGCAGGCCACTGGGGGGCAGGGGACCGGGGGGCAGGGGACTCGGGTGCTGGCTATGCATCCGGCCGGTGCTGTCGAAAGCGGGCTGCTCACCAGGATCGGCGCGCTGACGCTGACGCAGCGGGACGCGATGCCCACCGTCCCGGTGCAGGTGACGGTGGAATCGGGTGAGCCGGGCACCAGCGCGCTGCTGGCCTACTCGGCTCCGATCGACGGCGTATGCCTGTGTGCCCTGGCCCTGATCGGCGACGCGACGAGCTGGGACGAAGAGATCCGGGCCACCGCGCACGGCGTCGCCGTCATCGTGTCGACGCAGCTCCAGCACGCCAACAACCTGGCCAAACTCGCCGAGCGGCAGACCCTGACCCGGGAACTCATCGCCGCATCGCCGACCGCGATCCTGGCCACGGACGCCGACGGCCGCTTGCGGGAGTTCAATCCGGCGGCCGAAAAGCTGTCCGGCTTCCGGCGCGACGATGTGCTGGGCCGGCCGACGGCGGAATTCCTGGTGCCCGAACGGGACCGGACGCGGTTCCTTGAGCACATCCAGACCTACCTGGCCACCGGTGACGCGGGAGAGTTCACCGGCCCGATGCGCATATCCGTCATGCACGCGGATGGCACCGAACGCATGGTCGAGCTGACTCCGGTGCAGATCACCGTCGGCGGGGAGGTCATCTTCACCGGGTTCATGCGCGACCTGACCGAGATCGAGCACTCGCATGCCGCGCTGGCCGACCAGAGCGAGCGGCTCGACCGGCTGATCGCCGCGGCCATCCCCGGCATCGTGATCAGCGACGACCGCGGCCGCGTCACTCACATCAACCGGAGCTTCTGCAGCCTATTCGGCCTGGGCGAGCCCGAGCTGCTGGTCGGCACCCAGGCCGACTTGATCTTGAGCCGGATCGGTTCGCAGTTCGAAGACGCCGACGATTTCATCCGGCGCAGCGCCGGGGTGCTCAGCACCCGGCAGCAGGTATCCGGGGCGGAGTTCAGAACCGTCGACGGCCGCACCATCGCCCACGAATACTGGCCGGTGCTCGTCGACGGCCGATTTCGCGGTGACCTGTGGCTGGCCTGGGATGTGTCGGAGCGCGCGGCCCTGGAAGAACAACGCCAGCAGATGCTCGAAGCCGAGCGCACGCACGCCGCGCTGGCCGAGCAGGCTCGGCGCCAGCTGAGCGAGCAGAACGAGCGACTGCTCAAGATCGACGAGGCCAGGAACCAGTTTCTCGCCATCGTCTCACACGAGCTGCGCACGCCGCTGACCTCGATCGTCTCGTTCAGCGAGCTGATCAGGGGGGAAGCCGAGGGACTTACCCCGGAAGGCGTCCAGTTCCTGGACATCATCGAGCGGAACGCCGACCGGCTGCACCGGCTCGTCGGCGACCTGCTCATGCTGGACCGGCTCGACGCGGGCGCGCTGCCGCTGGAGCTGGCTCCGGTCTCCATCCCGGACCTGACCGCCGAAGCGGTCAGGTCCGCCTCGGCCAGCGCAGCCAAGCAGGGTGTCACGATCGAGGTCACGACCGGAACCGGGCCGGACCTACCGGCCGACCAGCGGCGGCTGATGCAGGTGCTCGACAACCTGATCGCCAACGCGGTCAAGTTCTCGCACCGCGATGGCCGAGTCCGCGTCAGCGCGGCCTACCACGGCGACCACTGGCGGATCGATGTGGCCGACAGCGGCATCGGCATACCCGCGGACGAGGCCGGGACGCTCTTCCATCGCTTCGTCCGCGCCTCCAACGCACGCACCGCGGGGTTGCCAGGGACCGGCCTGGGCCTGTCCATCGTCAAGGTTCTCGTCGAGATGCACGGCGGGCACGTCGAGGCGGACAGCACCCTGGGCCGCGGCAGTACCTTCCGCGTCTACCTGCCCGGACCGGGGGCAAAGGCATGAAGGCCCGGGTCCTGGTCGTCGAGGACAACAAGGACATCTCCCTGAGCATCCGCACCGTGCTGAACCGGTGCGGCTTCGAGGTATCAAGCGAATCCGACGGCAAGGAGGGCCTGCGCGCCTTTCACGTCACCCGTCCGGACCTGGTCGTCCTGGACATCGGGCTGCCCACGCTGGACGGGTGGGGGGTGCTCGAGCGGATCAGGGATCTGAGCGATGTCCCGGTCCTCATGTTGACCGCGCACGGAACCGAGGCCGACAAGATACGCGGGCTGCACGGCGGGGCCGATGACTACCTGACCAAGCCTTTTTCCAATGGCGAGCTGGCGGCCCGGGTGGAGGCGCTGCTGCGGCGGCCCAGGACCGGCCAGCCGCAGGCCGAGGTCTTCGACGACGGCCTGCTTCAGGTGAAGATGGAATCGCGCGAAGTCAGCGTGGGCGGCACGCCGATCGCGCTGACCCCGACCGAATACCGCCTGCTGTTCGCGCTGATCAGGCGTCCAGGACAGACCTTCGCCCCCGAACAGCTGCTCGAGCTCGCCTGGAACGACCCGGTAGGAGTGGGGCCGGAACGGGTGAAGTTCGGCGTCATGCGGCTGCGTCGCAAGCTCGACCACGATGGCAGCGGGGCTGGTGCCGCCATCCAGGCGGTCAGGGGATTCGGCTACCGGTATGTGAGGCCGCCATCGGATTGACCGGGCCATCAGGTTGACCGGGCCATCGGATTGACCGGGCCGCAACTGTCCTGCACCGAGCCGGCAACGGGGTCAGGCCGCCAGTTCGGGCAGATTGTGGCTCATGAGCACAGCTGGGCGGATTCTGGTGGTCGAGGACGATCCCGACGCGGCGCTGTTCGCCGTGCACGTCCTGGCCAACCTGGGACATTTCGATGTCACCCACACGGCCGATCCCGCGGTCGCGCTCCGGCTTGTGGCCACCGAGCCCTGGGACCTGGTGGTGACCGACGTCCAGCTGCCGGGGATGAGCGGGCTCGAGCTGCTCGATGCGCTACGCCACGTCGCTCCCGCGCTCCCCGTCGTGGTGGCGACCGCCACACCGGGCGGGTCCATGCGGCTCAACAAGGCCGACGTGTACCTGGAAAAGCCGCTCCGGATCGCGTCGCTCCTGGCCACCGCGACCACGCTGATCGACCGGGGGCGTACCGCCCGGTAGCACTAGGGTTAAGGTGTGACGAATGTCGACGAACTTAACGGGGCCGGAGTGGTCGTGACCGGGGCCGGCGCGGGGATCGGCCGGGCGCTGGCCCGAGGGCTGGCCGCGGCGGGGGCCAGGGTCGTGGTCAACGACCTGGACGCCGAGGCCGCGGCGGCGGTGGCCGAGCAGGTGGAAGGCTACGCGGTGCCGGGCGACATCTCGACCTCCCGCGGTGTGCACGCCCTCATCGCCGCCGCCCGTGAGCACCTGGGCGAGATCGACATCTACTGCTCCAACGCCGGGATCGCGGCGGGCACCGCCCCGGACACCCCGGAGGAGATCTGGCAGCGGTCCTGGGAGGTCAACGTCATGGCCCATGTACGGGCCTCACGGGAGCTGCTGCCGCCGTGGCTGGATCGCGGGCGCGGCTGCTTCGTGGTAACCGCGTCGGCCGCAGGACTGCTCACCATGCTGGGGGCCGCGCCGTACTCGGTGACCAAGCACGGGGCCGAGAGCTACGCCGAATGGCTGGCCGCCACCTACGCGCACCGCGGCCTCACCGTGCACTGCATCTGCCCGCAGGGGGTCAAGACGGCCATGCTGGCCGAGTCCGGCCGGGCCGGGCAGGTCGTCCTGCAAGACGCCGCGATCGAACCCGAGCGGGTGGCCGAGGCGCTGCTGGCCGGGATGGCCGAGGGCCGGTTCCTCATCCTGCCTCATCCGGAGGTCGCGGACTACTACCAGCTACGGGCCGGCCAGCCGGACAAATGGCTGCGCGGGATGAACAGAATGCAGCAGCGGATCGAGGAAGTCGAGCGCGGCTGGAAAGGAGAGACGTCATGAGAGCGTGGCAGGTACTCGCACTTGGCGACCCGCGCGAGGTGCTGTCGCTTGACCAGGTCCCGGACCCCGAGCCCGGGCCCGGCCAGGTGCTGGTACGGGTGCTCGGAGCGGCGGCGAACTTTCCCGACGTGCTGATGTGCCAGGGCGCCTACCAGGTCCGCCCGCCGCTCCCGTTTACCCCCGGCATCGAGCTGTGCGGTGAGGTGGTCAGGGCCGGGGACCGGGTAACCGGGTTCGCGGCCGGGGACCGGGTCATCGGCAGCCCGGCGCTGCCGTCCGGCGCCTACGCCGAGCTCGCGCTGATGAACGCCGGCGCGATCCTGCCCGCCCCGGACGGGCTCGACGACGCCGAGGCCGCCGCCTTCTTCATCACCTACCAGACCGGATGGTTCGGCCTGCACCGGCGGGCCAAGCTGGCGGCCGGCGAAACGCTGCTAGTGCAGGCGGCGGCGGGCGGCGTCGGCAGCGGGGCGGTCCAGCTCGGCAAGGCTGCCGGGGCGAGGGTCATCGGCGTGGTCGGCGGCGAGCACAAGGCCGAGGTGGCGCGCGAGCTGGGTGCGGACGTGGTGATCGACCGGCTCAGCCAGGACTTCGTTGCCGTCGTCAAGGAGGTCACCGGCGGCCGCGGCGCCGACGTCGTCTACGACTCCGTGGGCGGCGAGGCGTACACCAAGTCGACCAAGTGCGTCGCGTTCGAGGGCCGGATCCTGGTGGTGGGCTTCGCCAGCGGGCAGATCCCCTCGGTCGCGCTGAACCACGCACTGATCAAGAACTACTCAATCGTCGGGCTGCACTGGGGCCTTTACCAGACCAAGGAGCCGCAGGCCATCGGTGAATGCCACCGGCAGCTGACCAAGCTCGTCGCCGACGGCGCGATCCGGCCGCTGGTCAGCGAGCGGCTCGGGCTGGAGGAGGTGCCCGGCGTGCTGCACCGGCTATCCCGGGGAGACACCGTGGGCCGGGTCGTCTTCACCCCGTGAGCGCCGGGGGGCCAGCCGTGAACCCTCAGGTGAGCCTGCGGCCAGTGGTCGAAGATGACCTGCCCTGGCTGGAGGAGTCCAGGAACGGCCCCGCCGCGACTGGCCTGCACGAGTGGCACGGCTGGCGTGACCCCGGATCTTTCCGGCAACGCTGGGCCGAGACCAGGATGCTCGGCGACAGTGGCGGGACGCTGATGGTGATGGTTGGCCCGGACCGGGCGGGCAGCATCTCCTGGCGCACCGTCCGGACCGGGCAGGTCTCGCACTGCTGGGCCATCGGCATCGGGCTGGCGGAAGAATTCCGCGGGCGTGGCCACGGCTCGCAGGCACACCGGCTGATGGTGCGGTACCTGTTCGCCTACACCCAGGTCAACCGGATCGAGGCCATCACCGAGAGCACCAACATCGCCGAGCAGCGGGCCCTGGACAAGGCCGGATTCACCCGCGAAGGCGTCCTGCGCGGCGCGACCTACCGCGCCGGTCGCTGGCACGACCAGATCATCTACAGCGTGCTCAGGGACGAGGTTGAGCTGGCATAGGGCCAGCCAGGCAGGACCGGCGGAATCCTGCCTGGCTGGCCGCGGGCCGATCGCTCTTACGTGCTGCGCTTCCAGGTGACGGAGAACGCGTTGCCGCTGCCGTTGAGCGCTCCGGGCTGGGCCTTGACGTTGCCGGAGGAATCAACCATGGTGATCTCGTCGTCGGTGAAGGTGGAGATCACACCGGACGTCGAGCCCTCGGTCACGGTCGAGCTCGTCTCTGACCAGGTACTGAAGTGGGTCAGCGGGTAGACACCGGAGGAGCCGCTTGGTGCTTCCGCGATCCACTCGGCGCTGCTGTTCGCGCAGCCGGAGCAGGTCTGGGTGGTGGTGAAGCTGTTGGCGGTGTGGGTGGAATCGGTGACCTTGAGGGTGTAACTGGTGCCGCTCCTGACCACCGATGCGGTGATGCTGTCGCCCGCTGCCACTGACTCGCCGACCACCTGGATGTCGTTGGTCGGGTACATCTCCCACCAGCTGAACTGGTAGGCAGTGTCGAGGTAGCACTCGATGAGCGTGCCGTCCTGTTCCACCGAGTCGCTGGTGTAGCCGTCGATGCCGACCCAGAAGGCAGCCAGGGAGGTTGTGTCGCCACCGCAGGTGGCCGAGGGCTCTTTCCAGCTGGCCGCGACCTTGCTGAAGCCGCTGCCCGTGTCCGCATAACCTGACCAGTTGTCGCTTTGCACCTGGGTCAGGCCCTTCAGGTGGTGCGTGCCTGGCACCCGCTGGTCGCTGGCGTGCTGACCGATCGCGAGGTGCTTGATCGCGGCGCGGGCGATCGCGGCCGCGTTGGCCGCCTGGGAAGCGGGGGTGCTGGCGCTCGCCGCCGAGCTGAAGCCGGTCAGCACGGCCAGTGCGGGCAGGAGGGCCATCAGGGGGTAGAGCAGGAATCTGGGGAGACGATGCATGGTGGTGTTGCCTCTCGCGCGAGGCGGCCCTGTGTAGCCGCCCGTGCTCTGATAGTAACTTTCACCATTTTCGCCATCAATATTTGATGGGCTAGTTTTTGTCTTGTTGGGTTCCGGGCGGAGGATGTCCCTCCCGGGCGTCGCGGTTGACCGCCTTCTTTTAGGAAGTCGATGGCACTTTGCACCCCCAAGAGGGGACGCAACGGCACTTCCACTTCCCTCGTTTCAGCTCTGCAGTCCGTCCCAGGACCAGCGCGGAATGCTCAGGCCGTCGGGTACCTCGTCGGCGGAGTCGTGGTACCGCGACATGGTCGTGGTGGTGGCCCAGGCGAAGTAGTCATGCAGCACCTGCCGGACCGGAGAGGCCGCTTCCAGGCCGGCATCGTGCATCGCCTGGTCGAAACAGGCGATCGCCCGGCGATCCATCTCCTCGTGCGGGCCGTTGCCGCTGTGGATCCGCACGACCGAACTCTCGTCTCCGTAGGTGCCAGAGAAGATGGCCGGGCCGCCGAGGGCCTCGGCCCAGTACGCGGCGAGCCGCTCGGCGTGCTGCGGATGAAATCCGCCGCTGAACGCGTGGCTGACTATCTCATCTGCCATCACCCGGGAGTGCCAGGCCCCGGCCAGGCGGAGCAGCCCCTCATGACCGCCGGCGGCGGCATAGACGCTTTGCATGCTTTCAGAATGCCAGGCCGCACGCGGCCGGGGATGGCTGATACGAATAGAGGCATGGCGGCTCGCGTGGTGCTCGTTCATAGCCCGCTGGTGGGGCCGGGAACCTGGGAGCTGGTCGCCGCCGAGCTGGCCGGGCGGGGCTGGGAGGTGGGCGTCCCGGACCTGACGGGAACGGTCACGGCCGGCCCGCCTTACTGCGTGCGGCAGGCCCGGGTGATAGCCAGCGCCGCCTCGGGTCAGCCCGCGATCCTGGTCGGGCACAGCGGGGCGGGGCCGCTGCTGGCCGCCGCGGCCGCCCTCGCGGGTCAGGTCCGGGGTTACGCCTTTGTCGACGCCGGCCTGCCGATTCCGGGGCAGACCTGGATGGACACCGTGCCACCCGAGCTGGCCGCCCAGGTACGAGGGATGGCCGATGACGCGGGCTGGCTGCCGCCCTGGCCGCAATGGTGGGGCGATGAAGCCATGGCCGAGCTGGTCCCGGATCCGGCTGCGCGGCAGCGCTTCACGGCCGGCTGCCCGCCGCTGCCGCTGGCGATGTTCGAGGAAGTGCATCCGACGACGCGGCTGTGGCCCGATGCGCCCGCTGCCTACCTGCAGCTGAGCGAGGCCTATCAGGACCAGGCGGCCCGGGCCAGGGACCTCGGCTGGCCCGTGGCGGAACGGAAGAGCCACCACCTCGCGCCGCTGACTCACCCTGCCCTGGTCGCCGGAGCGCTGCACCAACTGCTCGGCCAGCTCCGCCTGCGCTAGCCGACGGGATGAGGCTCGGCCCATGCGGCTGGCGTTTGCCGTGCCAGGATGCGTGTCGCCGACTGGTGGAACTCGGCGCGTTCGGGCTCGCTGAGCGCGGCCAGGATGCCTGGTTCGGCAGCATCGAGCATCTTCTCGATATCCCGCAACGTGCGCTTTCCGCTGGCGGTGAGGCTCACGACCTGCCGACGGCGGTCGCGTTCGTCGCGTTCCCGCAGGATTAGTCCCTGCTTCTGGAGGCCGTCGATGAAGGCCACGATGTCACCGCTGTCGAGGCCAAGGCGCGCGGCGATGTCTTTCTGGCAGGCCGGACCGTATTCGTCGAGGCAGCACAGGATGGCGTGCTGGTGCTGGCTCAGGCCGGCCGTGGCCAGCTGATCGGCGCATTGCTGGCGGGCCAGGGTTCCCAGCCTGGCCAGCACGAAGCTGGAGCGGCTGCGCAGGGCCGCCGGCAGAAGCGTCTCAGGAGCGGGCATGCACATGACACTAGCAGATATAACTGGCCTTGCCTTTGACTGGTATTGCCGATGATTGGTATAACCAGCTTCATGGAAGATGGCGGGAGCCGCTGGCTGATGCTGGCGGCATCCGTTCCCGCGATGGGGTCCGCCGCAAAGACAGAGAGCACCTGATCGCAACGAGTTCGGGAACGCGCCGCTGGTGATCGACGAGGTCACGGTCAGCGGTGCCCGCCCGGCGGCGCCCGTGGGAGTCCCGCGGGACGGCCGCGGCCGATGGCCTGCACTCGGCCCAGCGCACCGCCCACGTAGCGCCCGGTAACCAGGCCGGCAGCGGCCCGCTCGCCAGCGCAGAGCCGTTCTCGTCCCTGTACTGGATCGCCCGGGTCTTGACGGACGCGCCACTGGACGGCCCGGTAATCGTCGCCTTCGGCGACTCGATCACCCGAGGCGACGGCACGACCATCGACAGCGAGCAGCGTTATCCCGATCATCTGCAAGCCAGGCTGCTGGCTGCGGGCATCGACGGCGCCGCCGTGCTGAACGCGGGCCTGGGCGCCAACCGGCTGCTGCGCCCTCAGGTAGGACCGCCGATGACCGGCCGGCTCGCCCGCGACGTACTAAGCATCGTCGAAGCCACCCATGTCATCATCATGGGCGGCCTCAACGACATCGGCCTGCCTGCCGTGCTCGGCGGCCCCCGGCCAGCAGCCGCACAGCTCATCGACGCACTGTTCCACCTGGCCCGCCGCGCGTCTGAGCACGGCATCCAGCCTGTGCTTGGCACCCTGACCCCCATCCGCGCCAGCCGCTACGACTCCTTCCTGGCAGACGGCAACGAGGACATCCGCCAAGCCGTTAACCACGCCATCATGACGCAGCGCGACTGGCCGACAGCCGACTTCTCCGCAGCACTCGCCGACCCAGATGACCCCAGCCGGATCGCCGCCGCCTTCGATTCCGGTGATGGCGTCCACCCCGCAGACACTGGAGCCTACGCACTGGCCGACGCGATCAACCTGACCGCGTTCAGTCAAGACCGGCCGCACCGCCGGCTGCGCTATTACTACGCGTATTTAGGCAAACAGCGGCGCTTCCGGTGCCCGACCGGGGTCCCCCATCAGGCTCCCCCGCCGGGCTCCCCCGTCAGGCGGCTTGGAGGGAGCGCTTGGCTAGGCCGAGGGCGAAGCCGTCGATGGCGGTGGCGGGGGGCTCGGTCGGGTCGGTGGCGGCGCCGAGGGTGACGAACAGCGGGGTGAAGTGCTCCACGGTGGGATGCGCGTAGGGCATGCCGGGGGCACGGGTGCGGAAGCCGGCGAGCTCGTCCACGTCGCCGCGGGCCAGCGCGTCCGACGCCCAGGCGTCGAAATCGCTGGACCAGCCGGGCACCTGGTCGGGGTGGCTCCAGTCGAGGAACGGCAGGCCGTGCGTCATGTACCCCGAGCCGATCACCAGGACGCCGGTCTCGCGCAGCGGCCGCAGGCGCCGGCCAAGGTCAAGCAGCCGCCCCGGGTCGTGGGTCGGCATGCTGAGCTGAAGGACCGGCACGTCGGCCTCCGGGTACATGATCTTCAGCGGGACCCACGCTCCGTGGTCAAGGCCGCGGCTGGGGTGCTCGTGCACCGGCTCGGTGTCGGGCATGAGCTTGGCGACCTGCCCGGCGAGGTCGGTGGCGGCCGGGGTGTCGTACCGCATCCGGTAGTACATCGGGTCGAAGCCGCCGAAGTCGTAGACGAGCTCGGCGGGCTGGCGGCTGCTGATGCTGACGGGGGCCGATTCCCAGTGCGCGGAGACGATGAGGACCGCCTTCGGTTTGGGCAGCGCCCGGGCCCAGGAGTGCAGCTCGGTCATCCAGCCTGCCATCTCGAACAGCATCGGGGCGCCGTGACTGAGGTACAGGCTGGGCAGCGGACCGTCGCCGGGGGTCCACAGCCGGTGGGCGCCCGCCCGCTCCGCGTCGGCGGCCCGGCGCAGGTGCGCGGCGAACGGGTGCTGGCTGGGAATGCGACGGTCGGCGACCGCGGTGGTACTGGCGGAATCGGTGGTCATGCGGGCTCCTGGGGTCCGGCAGCGAAACATTGGTTGCCGCTACAACCAACACGCTAGCACGCCTTGGTTGTAGTGACAACTAATTGATGACATGATGTGCCGGTGGACGTGTCATGGCTGAACGACGAGGAGCTGGCGGCCTGGGTGCGGCTGGCGGCGGTGCTCGAGCTGCTACCCGCGGTGCTGGACTCCCAGCTGCGCCGGGACGCGGAGCTGACGCACTTCGACTACTACGCGCTGGCGATGCTGTCGGAGGCACCGCGGCGGACCCTGCGGATGACCTCGCTGGCGGCACAGACCAACGCCACCTTGCCCCGGCTCTCCCACGTGATCCGCCGACTGGAGGATCGGGGCCTGGTGGAACGCTTTCCGTGTCCCGACGACGCCCGGGCCACCAACGTCCGGCTGATGGCCGCCGGGCAGGACAAGGTGCGCCGGACCGCGCCGGGCCACGTCGCCAACGTCCGGCAGCACGTCATCGACGCCCTGACCCCCGAGCAGGTCCGCCAGCTAGCCGGCATCACCGAAGCCATCTTGGGCCGGCTCGACCCGGACGGCACGATGACCGCGCTCTACCATCGCTACGACCCTGATCCAGCCGACCTGCGGTTACGCAGGCATCAGCGGGCCGCCCTGGACGAAGTGTCCGCGCCCACCTGCTAAGAATAATCTTGGCAGGTAGGTATTAGTAGTATTTATGCTGCCACCACGAGGTGTGCTGCCACATGTCCTTGCGATCGGAAAGTGCGTGGACCTAAAGTAGGTTGAGTACACTCGGCAAGGCTAATATCTGGCCGACCGCAGGCCTGAATGTGGAGAATTGGTCCGGTTCGTTGGATATGTATCCGCAGGAAGAAAGCCAGGGCGGCGTTCGCTCAGCTCGATGATCAGTAAACTATCGGCGGCGCGAACCTGTTTTATTGGATGGTCACAGCCTAAAGGGGATAAATCGTTGCGTACGACACCCACCCAAGTCTCGCCGATAGCAAATGCGCCAGTTATAACAGATACGGATATTTCTGTCGGCATACCTGCTGTCCTGCTGGCCCACCAGGTTCTGTCCGGTGTTCCCGACACCCAGACCTGATGACGCACCGCGACCTCGACGGGGACCAGCAGGGGATGGCCGGAATGGCCGGGGAGATGGCCAAGACGGACGTCCGCCGGGTGGTGATCTCGAGTTTCGATAGCTCGGGCAACCGGCACTATAACGGCGGGGGCGTGGCCGTCGTGGAGATGATCGCGACCCGGCTCGCCGCTAATTTCGAGGTCACTGTTCTCACTGCGGGACGCTTGGGTCGTACCGAGGTGCGTGACGGTGTGCGCCACGTACAGCTCCCGGTGGGATGGGCCGGACCGCGGGCAGGCCAGCTGCTCTTCCATGCCTTGCTGCCGTTCGCCGTCCGACGTATCCGGCACGATCTTTGGATCGAGAATTTCACCCCGCCCTTTTCCACGAGCTGCCTCCCGCTGTTCACGCGCGCCCCGGTCCTCGGATTTGCCCAGGCGCTCACGGGCCAGGAATTGTCGGCCCGGTACGGCCTTCCGTTTTCCGTCATCGAACGGTGGGGGCTGCGTCTCTACCGCGATGTGGTGGTGCTCAACCCCGCCGACCGGGATCTGGTCCGCGATTCCAGCCCCACCGCCAGGGTGCTGGTCATCCCTAACGGCATCCAGAAGACAACCCTCGACGAGCGGCTGCTCGGCCGCGGTGAACACATTTTGTTCCTGGGTCGTATCGACGTGTGGAAGAAAGGACTGGATGTCCTGCTCGCCGCGTATGAGCTGAGCGGGCTGGCGATGCCGCTGGTCATCGCAGGAAGCGGCCTCCCGCGCGAGGAACGCAAGCTCGCCACCCTGCTATCCACCACAAAAAGCAACGCCAGGTGGGTCGGCCGTGTCGTCGGCCAGGTCAAGCAGGACCTGCTCGAACGCAGCGCCTTCATAGTCATGCCCTCACGGCACGAGGCGTTTGGCCTGGTCGCCCTGGAAGGCATGTCATGCGGCAAACCGGTCGTGCATTTCGATCTGCCCACTTTGCGCTGGATGGGAGAGGATCTCCGGGTCCCTCCCTACGACGTCACCGCGCTCGCCGCGCAGATGCGGCAGCTGGCTGACGACGTGGGGAAAAGGCAAGAACTCGGGCTAAGGGCGCATGCCGTGGCGCAGACTTACAGTCGCGACGAGACGGCGGATCGTTATTTCGAGCTTGTCCAGGAGCTTCTCGGTAATCCAGTGACCGGGATAGGGGCGAGAACATGAATGCCGGTATACACCTGTGCGACGATGCCGGAACTGAAAGATGGGGCAACGATGACAGCATGCCTGAGTAGTAATTACCGTTGTAGGTACCGGTTACCTAAGGGCAGTTGCCAGCGGCGGAGAGCAGAAGACCAGCCTGGGTGGTGACGTGGCCGGCCGCGGTGAACACGCCGAGGATCGAGCCGGTGCCGTGCGCGTCGGCGGAGATCGCGGTCTGCAGGGAGGTCAGCGCGGAGTTCAGGCCGCCGGACTGGACACGGTACTGATCGCCGGAGGCGTCGGCGAGGTGGTCCAGCTCGGTCTTGGCGGCGTCCAGGTCGGCGGTCAGCGCGCTGGCCGAGTTCTCGGCCAGGGCGTGCGGGATCTTCGCCAAGGTAACGCGCAGCGCGGTGGCATCCGCGCATACCGCGGGATCCGCCGGGGACAGCGACGGCGAAGCCGTCACGGAGGCGGACGCGGCGGACGCGGCGGAGGCGGAGGCGGAGGCGGCGGAGGCGGCGGAGGCGGCGGACGAAGGTCCACTGTTCGGACCGCACGCGGCGGCGAGCAGCGCCACAGCGGCTAGGCCGATCGTGGTGGCGGCCATTCGCCACGGAACGACGGCCGTGGCAGCCGCCTGGCCGCGAACGAAGCTGCTGATCCTCATCGCTAGTGACGTGCCCCGTAATCGGCGTGGCATTCGCGTCAAGCCGAGGTGCTACGGGAAGCCGTTCGGAAGATTAATTGATTGCACCGGGGCCGCGGTGGCTTCGACGCGGCCTTGACCGGTACAGCGGCCTCCTCCGGACCGGATCGGAGGAGCATGGGGAACATGCCCAGGGGGATGAACCGCAGCAGACCAGGCCATCGCCGCTGTCGTGAGTTCCGCTGATCCGGCACGCCGCAAACGCAGGTTATTCCGGAATCCTCACCCCGTGCACCGGATCCACCGCCGAGCCCGGATCCCGCCACGGAAAAATGCCGAGGCTGGGGGCGATGGGGCGGGTGGGGCGGCGGGGCCGACTTGGGTGAATGGGACCGGGCTCGGACTCGCCCGGATCCTGGCGGTTCCTGGGCAAGACCGCATGTCATAGCCTGAATCGTGCACCAACTACGGATGGGAACGCTCGGGACAGCGCGCATCACCGAGTCCGCGCTGCTCGAGCCGGCCAGGCACGTGCCCGACGTGACGGTGACGGGGGTCGCGGCCCGGGACAAGGCACGGGCCGAAGCCTTCGCGTTGCGGCACGCGCTCCCGGCCGCCTACGGCTCCTACGACGAGTTGCTGGCCGACCCGGACATCGACGCCGTCTACAACCCGCTGCCGAACTCCCAGCACGGACCGTGGACGCTCAAGGCGATCGCGGCCGGCAAGCATGTGCTGTGCGAGAAGCCGTTCGCCTCCAACACCGCGCAAGCGGAACAGGTCGCGGCGGCCGCTTCGGCGTCGGGCCTGGTCGTCATGGAGGCCATGCATTACCGGTACCACCCGCTCGTCCAGCGGCTGCGTGAGCTCGTCGCCGAGCTGGGCCCGGTGCGGCACCTGCAGTGCTGGACGAGTTTCGTCATCTCCGACCCGGCCGACATCAGGTACGACTACGACCTGGCCGGAGGCGCCCTGATGGACGGCGGCTGTTACGCGGTCGACTGCCTGCGGCTGCTCGGCGGCGGTGAGCCCTCGGTGTCCGGGGCGCTGGCCGACCCGTGGCCGTCTCGCCGGGCTGCGGCCGGGGAGGCGGCCGACCGGGCGACGGCGGTCCGGCTGACCTTCGGCGGCGCGGGCGGCGGAGGGGAGGGGGCCGGCGGAGGGGGCGCGACGGGCTGGTTCGAGTCGGCGTTCACCCGGGACGGGGACTTCCGGGCCGATGTGCACGTCAGCTGCCGGGACGGGCAGGTCAGGATGCAGAACTTCATCCTGGCCCACGAAGGCCGGGTGATCGCGACCAGGAAGGGCTCCGTGATCGCCGACGAGCGGGCCAGCGGGGTCACCACCACCTACGCCTACCAGCTTCGCGCGTTCGCCGCGGCGATCGAGGCCGGCCCGGCCGGGACGGTACCGACGTCGGCGGCGCAGGCCGTGGCGACCATGCGGGTGATCGACGACGCTTACCGGGCGAGCGGGCTGGCCCTGCGACAGTGATGACAGGGCGACCGTTATGACAGGGCGACCTTGATGACAGGGCGACCGTGATGGGACTGGATGAGGCCGGGCGAGACGCGGCGCGGTTCGCTGCCGACCTGATCAGGATCGACACCACCAACCGGGGCGGCGGGGACGCCCGGGAGCGGCCGGCCGCGGAGTACGTGGCCGCGCGGCTGGCCGAGGCGGGCCTGGAACCGGTCCTGCTGGAATCCGCGCCCGGGCGCGCGAACGTGGTGGCGCGGGTCAGCGGCACCGGGGCGGGCCGGGGGGCGGGGGCGCTGCTGCTGCACGGCCACCTGGACGTGGTGCCCGCGGACCCGGCCGCCTGGTCGGTGCCGCCGTTCTCCGGCGAGATCCGGGACGGCGTGCTGTGGGGACGCGGCGCGGTCGACATGAAGAACGCGGACGCCGTTCTGCTCGCCCTGGTCAGCCACTGGGCTCGCGACGGCGCCCGCCCCCGGCGCGACCTCGTGCTCGCCTTCACCGCCGACGAGGAGGACACCGCGCAGTACGGGGCGCAGTGGCTGGTCGAGCGGCACCCGGAGCTGTTCGAGGGGTGCACCGAGGCGATCGGGGAGTCGGGCGCGTTCACCTTCCACGCCGGGCCGGGCCTGCGGCTGTACCCCGTCGCCTCCGCCGAACGCGGCACCGCGTGGCTGAAGCTCACCGCGCACGGCCGGGCCGGGCACGGGGCCAAGCCGAACGCCGAGAACGCGGTGACCCGGCTGGCCGAGGCGATCAGCCGGATCGGGAACCACGCCTGGCCGGTGCGGCTGATCCCGACGGTCAAGGCCGCGTTGGACGCCATCGCGGCCGCGGTCGGGGCAGGGCCGACCGGGGCAGGGCCGACCGGGGCAGGGCCGACCGGGGCGGAGCCGACCGGGGCGGAGCCGACCGGGGCGGAGCTGCTGGCCCCGCTGGGGGCGGCGGCCGCGCTGGTCGCGGGGACCGTGCGCAACAGCGCCAACCCGACCATGCTGCAGGCGGGCTACAAGCTGAACGTGATCCCCGGCGAGGCCGTCGGCTACGTGGACGGACGGGTCCTGCCGGGCTTCTCCGAGGAGTTCCGCGCCACCCTGGACGAGCTGACCGGACCCGATGTGAGCTGGGAATACGCGCACCAGGAGATTCCCCTTGAGGCCCCGCTCGACGTCCCCCTCATGGCCGGCATGGCCCGCGCGCTGCTGGCCGAGGACCCGGGCTCGACGGTGGTGCCCTACTGCATGAGCGGCGGCACCGACGCCAAGCAGTTCGCCCGGCTGGGGATGGCGTGCTACGGCTTCACGCCGCTGGTGCTCCCGGAGGGCTACGACTACTACGCCATGTTCCACGGCACCGACGAGCGCATCCCGCTGTCCGCCCTGGCGTCCGGCGTCCGGATCATGGACCGGCTCCTGCGGGCGCGTTAGGCGCGCGGAGCGGCAAGAAATTACTCCGGGGGTGGCATCTCTTGGCCTGAACGGGGCATGGCTCGACATGGCCGGCGATGGGCAGGGAGGTATATCAGTGACCGTGGTCGAGATGCCGTCCGGTACGCAGGTGGCGCCGGGCTGGCTGGGCGGACGGTTCCGCCTGGACGAGCGGATCAGCGTCGGGGACCGGATCAGCGGGGCCGGGTAGGCGGGCGGCCTATCCCTGTGGAAGGCCACCGACACCCGGCTCGGACGCCCCGTCACCATCTACCTGCTGCCCGCCGGACAGCCGGTCCCTGACCGGGTGGCCGAGGCCGCCCGCGGCGCCGCCAGGGTCTGCGACCCGCGGCTGGCCACCATCTACGACACCGACCTCAGCTCCGACTACCCCTACATCGTGGCGGAATGGGCGCCGGGAACCCACCTGGAGGACCTGGTGCTATCCGGGCTCCCCGCCCCGGCGCTGGCCGCCGCCATGATCGCCGACGCCGCGGACGCGCTGGCCGTTGCGCACCAGGGCGCTGGGCCGGATGCTCTACGCCCTGCTCACCGGGTTCTGGCCCGGACCGGACGCCACCGCGCTGCCGCCCGCGCCCCGGCACAAGGGGCGGGTGTGCACGCCGCGGCAGGTCCGGGCGGGCGTGCCCGCCATCCTCGACGCCATCACCTACCAGGGGCTGCGGGGACAGGCGCCGGACGCTCCGGCCCGGCCGCTGACCCCGGCGGTGCTCGCGATGGCGCTGCGCGGGGTGCAGCGGCCGTCCATCCGGGACGACGTCGATGCGCGCGAACCGGTGCGGCCCCCCAAGCCTGCGGGGCGGCCGCGGGCCAGGCACGCCCGGGCCCGCGAAGGCATCAGGCACCGCAGCACGCTGCTGCGGGCGGCGGTGTGACCCAGGGCCGTTCGGGCTAATTGGGGCTGAGCAGGGAGCGGACCCGGTCCTGGCCCAGGGCCAGCAGCAGGGTGGGCAGCCGCGGGCCGGTGTCCTTGCCGATGAGCAGCCGGTACACCAGGATGAACCAGGTGCGCTGGAGCGCCTTGAGCTCGGGCGTCGGCGGCGCGCTGATGGGCAGCCCGAGCTGGAGCTTGGGGATCCCGTAGAGCAGCGTGGCCAGTCCCTCCAGGGACCAGTCCGCGGTCATGCCGTCGGTCAGCAGCTTCAGCGCGTCGCGTTCGGCGTCGGGCAGGGCGGCGAGCGTGCCGGCGTCGGGAGTGTGGAGGACCTGGGTCCGGTCGGCCAGGGGGACATACTCGTTCACCCAGGCCTGCGCGCAGTCCAGCCGTGGCCGGACTTCAGCCAGCGAGGTAACCGGATCATCGACGGTCAGATCCCGCACGATCCGCAGGATCTGCGCCTCGTGGCCGGCGGTGATGTCCGCCACCGAGGCCAGGGTCGCGAACTTCAGCGGCCGGGGGGTGACCGGCAGCGGGCCGTCCGAGGGGCCGGCCGCGCGGGCGTACACCGCCTGGGTGGCCGCGTCGGCCTGGCCGTCCGCGACCCGGCGGGTCAGCGCGTCCCACTCGTCGTAGACCCGGCCCACCTCGGCGTCGAAGGCTATCTTGAAGGCCTGCTCGGGCCGCCGCCTGGCGTACAGCCAGCGCACCAGCGGCGCCTCGAAGATCTCAAGCGCGTCGGCCGGGGTCGGCGCATTGCCGGCCGAGCTGCTCATCTTGGCCGCCCCCGAGGAGGCGACGAACGAATACCCGAAGTGCAGCGGCATCTCGCCGCCGAACAGCCCCACCAGCTCCCCGCCGACGGTGAAGCTCGACCCCGGTGAGGAATGGTCCACGCCCGCGGGCTCGAACGTGACCCGCTCGTAGGCCCACCGCATCGGCCAGTCCACCTTCCAGACCAGCTTCCCGGCGACCTGCGCGATCGGCGTGGGCCCGACGCGCGCGCCGCAGGCGCAGGTATAGGAGATTTCGGTGGTCTCGTCGTCGAAGCCGGTCACCGTGGTGTCGTCGCGCCCGCACACCGCGCAGTACGGCCGGAACGGATAGTAGACCGCGGCCGGCTTCGGTCCGTCGGTGCCGTCGGGGTCGGGGTCCTCGGCGCGCTTGGTCTGGTACCTGGTCAGGACCGCGCCGATGTCGGCCCGGTGCCGCATCGCCAGCACGATCTGGTCCGCGTACGCGCCGGAGGCGTACATCTGGGTCTGGCTGATCTCGGTGACCCGGACGCCGAGCCGGGCCAGCGACTCGCGCAGCGGCTCCTTGAAATGCTCGGCCCAGCTCGGGTGCTGGCCACAGGGGTCGGGCACCGCCGACAGCGGGCGCCCGATGTGCTCGGCGAACCCGGCGGGCAAGCCGGCCGGGACCCGGCGCAGCCGGTCATAGTCATCCCAGGACAGGATGTGGCGGCAGGGCGCACCGCCGCGCCTCACCTCGTCGGCGATCAGGTGCGGGACCATCAGCTCGCGCAGGTTCCCCAGGTGGACCGGGCCGGACGGGCTGATCCCGGACGCGCAGGTCGGCGCCTCGCCGGGATGCCGGCGAGCGCCCTCCGCGCGCACCAGCCCGGCCGTGCGCGCCACCCAGTCCTCAGCCGGAGCCACGAGACAGGCCACCTCCATCGTTTTCCGCAGGCATCAGCGTACAAGAAACCCGGGCCGCACCTGACGTGGCGCGGCCCGGGCCCTAGGCGAACCTGGAGTCGATTTAGTTAGCGGCGGAAGTCGCCCGCTAGCTCGGCGAGGTTCGGGATGCCGAGACCGACTCCCTCGTTGTAAACCTCACCGGGGTTGCCGGTGTAGTAGATGTTGTCGTTGCTCGTGCTTGCGTCGTTCAGCTGGGTGAACGGGGAGTGACCACCGACCGCGGCGGCGTAGATCGACGGATTCCAGAATCCGACCCGGTGTCCCAGGGCCGAGTCGATGACCGCGGTCGAGCCGTTCAGCTGCGGCGCCACGAAGCTGGTACCGCCGTATTCGGCCAGGTCATCGCCGCCGAACGACGTCCCGTACACCAGGTAACCGGTCTCGGGGTCCGCGTCCGTGGACAAGTCAGGCACGGCGCGTCCGTTGCCGTAACCGGTGGTCACGGACGGAGTGGGATTGAAATTCCATTCGGTCGGCTCGGTCAGCCCGGGGGCCACCGTGGTGTAGTCGGTCGGGGTCAGGTACTCCACTGCGTGGAAGTTGTGGGTGCCCGACACACCCTGCTGGTACAGCGGGGTGGGTTCGATCTGGCTGAAGCCGCCGCCGCTGCCCACGACGAGGGATTCCGCCGCCTCGGCCAGGGGTTCGCCGGAAATGGTCGCGACCGCCTGCCACAGGTAGTCCCAGCCCCAGATGCGCTGGGCCGGTACCGTCACGGTGGCCGAACCGTCCGGGCCGGTCAGCGTGCCGGTCCAGGGCAGCGTGGTGCCGCCCGCCGCGGTGATGTACGGGCTGTCGGCCGGGTTGTCGGCCGACAGGTTGGTGGTGCCCAGGTCCTCGCTGGCGGTGTAGGCGCCCGCGTCGGCCGAGGAGGTGAAGGCGGACTGCCCCTGCACGGCCATCTCAAGGAAGGACTCGTCGAACGCGGCCGCGTAGGTTGACGCTTCCGTGCCGGACAGGATCGACGCCTCGATGATGGTCTCGGACTCGCCCCAGCTGGCCGAGACGGAGCTGGCGATGTTCTGGCTGGCCGCGGTGAAGAACGCGTCGATGAAACCCGGGTCGGTGTTGGGTGCCTGGTAGTCGATCACGTTCGCGCCGGGAGCGATGGCCCCGGACTGCTCCACGTCCAGGTCGGTCTCATCGGTTCCGGTGGCAATGCTCGGCGGCGGCGGGCCGCCGTCGATGTTGTCCACCGTAAAGCTGCCCGTGCGGTTGACGTGCGCGATGTTGCTCCAGAAGTACTGCGGCGAACCCGGGTCCACGGCGGCCAGGGTGACGATGCCGACGGTCTGGCCAGTTCCGGTGGCGCCGTGCGCCAACAGCGGATTGAGGTTGTACGTGCTGGTGAAGAACGACGGCAGGTGGCAGCCATTGGGCAGGCCGAAGGACGCGAGGCAGGAATTCGAGCTGCCCGCCTGCGGCTTGAGCAAGCTGGTGGTCGGCTTGCTGGCGTGGTCGGCGTACGGCCCGTAATTCGTCAGCCCCAAAATGGCCAGGACGAAGTGGGAAAGCCGGTACGGCAGAAGCGGCGACTTGGTGTTGCCGTGAACCGTCTGGGCGGGAATCCCGCTGAGCCCGTCGCCACCCGCCTGGGCCGGCACGTGGTACTGCTTCTGGGTCACCGATAGCGCGCTGTCGAAGTCTCCGGCGGTGCCGGTGGCGGAAACGTCCACGTCGTCCGCGTAGACATCGGTGCTGATGCCGAACTGCGCCAGGTAGCTGGTGAGCGCCGAGACGTTGGCCTGGGTCTGACCGAAAGCGGCGGCGAACTGGCTGACCGACAGGTAGCTCCTGTCGCCGCTGGTGACCGCGGCCTCCAGGAAGCTGACGTTCCGCTCACGCAGAATGAAGGACACGGTTTCCGGCGTGCTGGGTGGGGTGTCGCCGAAAACGCTCACCCCCGGCAACGACGCCACGTTGACTCCCGACGCCACCTGCTGCGGGGCGTTCGGGTTCGGGGTGGCGGCCGAAGCCGGGCTCGCTAGCAACGCCAAGGGGGTCATGACCGTCGCCACCCCCAGCATCACCGCGACCGGTAGCCGCGTTTTCCTCATCCGGGTCATGTCCTGTGCACCGTCCTGTGAGATCACTTGCCATGGTGGATTGTGTGTGGCCATGGATGCTGTGTGATTATTCCAGTTTGGACGGGCTGGTCTGGAGAGCGCTGAGGAATCGTTTGGTTGCTATCTGGTAACTAAAAGGCCCGGGCCGCGCCTGACGTGGCGCGACCCGGGCCCGAAGCGTCCTAGCTGATTTTCCTAGTCACCCCCGCCAGCGAAGTTTCTGGCCACCTTGGTGAGGTTGGGGATGCCGAGGCCGACGGCCTGGTTGTAGGGCTGCCCGGGGTTACCGGTGTAGTAGAGGTTGTCGTTGCTGGTACCGGCCTGGTCCAGCTCGGTGAATGCCGAGTTGCTCCGGTACACACCGGAGTAGATGGTCGGGTTCCAGAGTCCGACCCGGTGTCCCAGGGACGAGTCGATGACCGCGGTGGAGCCGTTGAGCTGCGGTGCCACGAAGCTGGTACCGCCCCAGCCGCCCTGCAGAACCGGTTCGCCGACCCCGGCGAACGACGGCTCGTACAGCAGGTAGCCGGAGTACGGGTCCGCGTCCGTGGATACGTCGGGAAGCGCCCGCCCGGACCCGTAGCCGGTGGTCACCGACGGGGTGGGGTTGAAGCTCCATTCGGTCGGCTCGGTCAGCCCCGCCACGATGGTCTGATAGTCGGTCGGCGTCAGGTACTCCACGGCGTGGAAGTTGCGCGTGCCCGACACGATCTGCTGGTAGATCGGGGCCGGCTCGACCGTGCTGAAACCGCCGCCGTCGCCGCCGATGTTCGACTCCGCCGCTTCGGCTTCTGTCTCACCGGTGACCGTGGCGATGGCTGACCACAGGTAGTCCCAGCCCCAGGCGCGCTGCTGCGTTACCGACACGGTGGCCGTACCGTCGGGGCCGGTCAGCGTGCCGGTCCAGGGCAGCGTGGTGCCACCCGCCGCGGTGACGTACGGGCTGTCCGCATTGGTGTCGACGGCCAGGTTGGTGGTGCCGGCATCGTCGATGGCGTCGTAAGCGCCCTGGTCGCCGGACGACAGGAACATGGACTGCCCCTGGATCCCCATCTCGAGGAAGGACTCGTCGAACGCCTGCACGTAGGTCGACGCTTCCTGGCCCGCCAGGATCGCCTCCTTCACGACGGTCTCCGACTCGCCCCAGCTGGCCGAGACGGTGCTGGCGGTGTTCTGGCTGGCCGCGGTGAAGAACCCGTCGATGAACCCGGGGTCGGTGTTGGGCCCCTGGTAGTCGATCACGTTCGCGCCCGGAGCCAGCGATCCGGACTGCTCCAGGTCCAGGTCGGTCTCACCCGACCCGGAGGCGTCGCTCGGCGCACCCGGGCCACCGTCGATGTTCTGCACGGTGAAGGTGCGACCGGTGCTCGGGATCTTCGCGATGTTGCTCCAGAAGTACTGCGGCGCACCCGGGTCCACCGCGGCCAGGGTGACGATGGCGAGCGTCTGGCCCTTGCCGGTGGCACCCTTGGTGTACAGGCCGTCGAGACCGTAGTTGGAGGCGAAGTTCGACGGAAGGTTGCACGCGTTCGGCAGGCCGGTGAGCGCGAGGCACTCACTTGAGTTGCTCGGCTGCGGCTTGACCACGTGGCTGTTCACGTGCGCAGTGTTGGTGGCGTAAGGACCGTAGTTGCTCAGTCCCAAGATGGCCAGCACGAAGTTCGAGAGGTGGTACGGCAGCAGCGGTGACTTGGTGTTGCTGTGCACGTTCTGCGCCGGTATCGAGGTCGCCCCGTTGCTGCCCGGCACCGCGGGCACGTGGTACTCATTCTGCTTGACGGACAGGGCGGCGTCGAACTCGCCGGCCGTGCCGGTGGCCGACACGTCCACGTCGTCCGCGTAGACGTCGGTCTTGATGCCGTAGTGCGCCAGGTAGCTGGTCAGCGCGGAGACGTTGGCCGGGGTCTGGCCGAAAGCGGCGGCGAACTGGCTGACCGACAGGTAGCTCCTGTCACCGGTGGTGACCGCGGCCTCCAGGAAGCTGAGGTTCCGCTCACGCAGGATGAACGATACGGTCTCCGGCGTGTCGGCGGGGGTGGTGCCGAACACCGTGGCGCCCGGCAGCGCCGCCGCGGTGACTCCAGAGGACACCGCCTCGGGCGTATTCGGGCCGGGCGACGAGGCCAGAGCCGGGCCGGATAGTGCGGTGAGCGGAGCCATGACGGCTGCCACTCCCAGCAGTACCCCTGCCGATAGTCGCGTTTTTCTCGAAAGGATCATGTCCCTGTGCACCGTCCTGTGAGCGTACTTGTCACGGTTAGTTGCGGTTAACCGTAGATCCTCCAAATTATGGCAGTTTGAGCCACAGCTTCCAGCGCACTTCACCAAGATCGTCCGATTGCTATCGGGTAACTGACCAGCGTGCAGGCGCTTCTTACGGTGGGCAGCCGGACTCGGTCCACCGCTGGAAGACCTCGATTTGCCCGGCCGGCCAGGTGCCGTCGCAGGGCATGGTGCCGTTGCGGAGGCGTTCGAGGATGCCGGCGGCGTGCGCCTGGACGTCGGCGTAGGACCACAGGTCGAAGGCGAACGTCATGGACTGGCGGTCATGGGCGCGGAACAGCGGCTTGATGTGCGCCTCGAAGCTCACGGTCTGACCGGGACCTGGCGCCGCGGCCGACGCGGGCCTCTGGTCGGCGGCGGCGGCCTGGGCGGGGGCGGCGGCCTGGGCGGGGGCGGCGGCCTGGGCGGGCGGTGGCACGGGCGGGCCGGCCGGGCCCCAGTCCCAGCGGGGCAGGTCCCTCCCGCCGTCCGCGGCCGGCTCCGCCGCGACCCGGGAGCTCCAGTCCAGGTAGGAGGCCAAAGCGGCGCGGAACTCGGGGTCGGCGGGCAGGCCGGCCTCGTCGGCGGCCAGGTGAGCCAGCGTGACCCAGCGGGCTCGCTGGTCCTCGGTGAACCCTTGTCCCGGCACCTGGGTAGGGCCGTCCTGGGCCTCCGGGGCGGGGCCGCCGAAGACCTCGGCCAGGACGGCGGCCGCATGCTGCGGATAGTCCGGGGGCAGGTCGGCGAACAGGGGGGCCAGCAGGTCGTCTGCGGGCACATGCTTCTCGTACAGCATCCGGGTCATCCGGGTCAGCGCAGGCAGGCCGCCCGCCCACTCGAACAGGGTCGGCTCCGCACCGGGCGCACGGACGGGATCGCGGAACTCCACGTACCAGTGCATACCGCTGCAGAACGGCTTGTTCTGCGAGTGTCCGCACCGGCAGAGCGCGTAGTGCTCGCGCGACGCGCCCACCGCCCGGGGCACATCGGCGCCGGTGGCGTCGGCCAGCGGGATCTCGCCGGTCACCCGGTAGGGACCATCGGCGGTGACGTCGATGGCGGGCTGGCGCCGGCCGTGCCAGTCGGCCATCCCGCGGGCTTCCTCGCCGTCGAAGGCTAGGCCAAGCGCGCCCGACGGGCAGTCGCGCACCGCCCGCACGATCTCGTCCATCCGGCCTCCGCTCGGGGCGACGAACGGCTCGGTCCTGGTGCGGAACACGGCGGCCAGCCGGTCCGTGCACAGGCCGGAGTGCTGGCAGATGCCCCGGTTGTCGAAGATCGTGACCTGCTGGCCCGGGTAGGTGTCGCGCTGGTCGGGCACCCGGTGCGGATCCTTGGCGTCGGTGAACCCGTTACCGGCGTGGGTTCCGTCGCAGAGCGGCTTGAGCGATGAGCCGCCGCACCGGCACAGGGCCAGCTGCGGCGGCCCGGACCGCGGCAGGCCCAGGTGATCCCGGACCGCGGCGACGTTGGTGACCAGGTAGGGGCCGTCCTGCGCGGTCATGATCGCGGGAGGCAGGGCACGCTGCCGTTGTTGCAGGTCGGCGATCCGCTGGGCGCGCTCCGCCGCGGGCGCCTGGCGGACCGCGAGGTCCTGCAGGGCCGCGACGGCCTCGAGCAGGCCGGCCGGGTGGGGACCGGGCCCGGCCCGCAGGTCGGTGGCGGTGACCGCGAGATCCCACAGAGACGGCGGATTCTGCTGAGGCGGGAGGGGACCCTGGGGCGCTTGAGGTTGGCGGGGGGTCTGGGGGGTCTGGGGTAGGAGGGCGGCGAGCGGGCGCAGGACGCTGTTGACTAGGCGGGTGACCGTGCGGACGTCGCCGGGGGCGGCTTGCAGGGCCTGGTACGCGGAGGTGAGGAGGGCGGTCGGGCCGGCCAGCGCGGGGTCCGCGGGGTTCGCGGGGTCGTCCGGCGGTGTGACACCCAGGACCGTTTGGTAGAAATCTTCGGCTTGGGCCAGCAGGGCGGGGAGGTCCCCGGCCGGAGCCGGGGGTTCGGCGAGCCCGGCGATCCCGGCGG
The DNA here is from genome assembly GCA_050010815.1 of Streptosporangiaceae bacterium. GTDB lineage: Bacteria > Actinomycetota > Actinomycetes > Streptosporangiales > Streptosporangiaceae > Palsa-504. The sequence continues at coordinate 36,848 of JBEKKH010000002.1, forward strand.
GCAGGTGGGCGGCGAGGGACTGGGCGATCGCGGCCAGGCTTGACCGGATCGCGGCGAGGCCATCGGCCACCCCGGGGTCGCACGGGACGCCGGGTTCGCAGAAGTCGGCGGCTTGCTCCAGCCGTTCGGTGAGCAGGATCCAGGCCGCCTGCCGATGCGGCAGGACGTAATCGGATTCGTAGAACAGCTCGAAGCTGGGGCCGGCCGTCCGGCCGGGGTACTCCGGGCCCGCCGGGAGCGTGGTGACCAGGTCGCCGAGCGGCTTGATGGCACCGAACATCAGCGCGGTGGACGCGTCGGCCAGCGCTTTGACCTGCGCGTCGGTCTCCTCGGTGTGGGCGAAGAAGCGCTGCAGCATCAGCAGCAAGATCTCGTAGGAGACGTTGAACAGGTCCATCACGCGCCGGGTCAGCGGGTCGCTGACCAGCGGGACGTTCAGGTCGCGTTCGGCCGACCTGACGTTGACCGGGACCACCGGGCGGACCGGGTCGAAGGCCGGGTTGGCCCCGCGGAGCTCCAGGTACTCGTCCAGGATCTGCACGAACCGGCCGAAGTGCGCGTCCCGCCAGTTGCCGCGCGGGCCCTCGCCCTGCTCGAGGATCTCGTCGATCGCCCGCTGCGCCGACGCCACGTCGGTGACGGCCACGAGCTCCGGCCAGCCGAAGTACCGCTGGGTGGCCTGCGCCCCCGGCGGCCCGACGAACAGCCATTCCTCGCCGCGGGAGTCCGCCAGATGCTTGATCCCGGCCTCGATGGACCGGTACAGATGCCCGACGGTGGCGAAGTCCTGGGCCCGCGGGACGATGTCGCCCTGGGCCATGGCGGGCGCGGCGCGGCGGAAGGCGGCCCTCCCGTCGGCGTCCTCGAGGTCCATCCCCTCGGGGCGTTCGAGGAACATGAAGTGGCGCAGGGCCGCCTCCCCGAACGGGATAAGCGCCAGGTGCACCCCGGCCGGGTAGGCGCTCGCGGGCTGGGGAAAGTTCGGCCGGGACAGGTGCGGGGCCGCGCCCACGGCGGACAGCACGTTCTGCACCAGGGACAGGTGCAGCATCTCCTGGGTGGCCACGTGGGAGATCGTGGCGCGCCAGCGCTTGACGGCTTGGTGCTCCTCGGCGGTGAGGCCCTCGTCCTGCGACTGCTTCAGGCTGAAGGCGGCGTACAGGTACTGGCACATGATGCCGTGCTCGAGCTCGGCCGCCTCGCAGAGCATGTAGATCAGCGCCTCGCGATGCTCGATCACGAACGGGGCCTCGGGCGGAGCCAGACCGCCTCGGCTGGCGATCACCTGCGCGAGCCGCCCGCGGGGCGGCAAATCCTGGGCGGCGGATACCTGGTTGCTGTCGCTCATGCTGATGGCTGCCTCCGGGTTCAGGGTGCGGTGGCGGCCGGGGACACGTGGTCGCGCCAGGAGTGGCGGGGCTCGAAGCCGAGGACCTGGCGGGCGCGGTCGATGGCGAGCAGCGTGCCGAACTCCCCCACCTCACGGGTCAGCCGGACATCGGGGAACACCTCGGCCAGCAGCGCCGCCGACGGGCGGTTCATGACGGTGTCGGCGGCCGCGATGATGAAGGCCGGGTTGCCGGCGACGGTATCCGCGGCGGCCTCCAGGGCGAGCCGGGCGGCCGCGGCCGCGTCCCGCTGGTCGATGTAGCCCCACAGGTTCCACTTGCGCGCCTGCGGGTCCGGCCAGCGCGACGGAAACTCCTGGTAGTCGTCGGGCGCCATGATGTTGGATAGGCGCAGCCCGATATAGGGGATCCCTGACCACTGGGCGAGGTGGCCGGCGATCGTCTCGCTGGCCACCTTGGACAGCGAGTACGTGCTGGTCGGGAAGGGATAGTGGTCCTCGTCCACCGGCGCGTACCGCGGCGGCACGTCGAAGGGCAGGCCGAGGGTGGTCTCGCTGGAGGCCCACACCACCCGGTCCAGCTTGAGGGCCGCGGCGGCCTGGAAGACGTTGAAGTTCATGGTGATGTTGGAGTTGAACGTCACCGCCGGGGTGGACAGGCCGGGTGCCGGGATGTTGGCCAGGTGAACCACGGCGTCGGCCTGGCTGAGCGCCTCGACCGCCTGCCCGTAGTCGGTCAGGTCGGCCTGGAGCGTGCCGCTCTCCCGTTCGGCCCTGGTCACCGCGATGTCGGTCGGAGCCACCTGGTAACCGTGCTCGCGCAGCTCCGCGACCACCGCGCGCCCGGCCTTCCCGGTCGCACCCGTCACGCATACCCGCTGAACCACTTCAGTGCCTCCCTGCGTTGGAGCGTTGATCGTCGTGCGACGCTGATACCCGTATCGGGGTATCAGTGTCACACGATCACGCGCCGGGGTGGGGGCCGGGGCTAGCGGAGCTGCCAGGTGGGGCCGTCGGGGGTGTCGGTGATCAGGACGCCTAGTTCTTCTAGTTCGGCGCGGATCTGGTCGGCGCGGGGCCAGTCGCGCTCCTTGCGGGCCTGGGCGCGGTCGGCGACCAGCTGCTCGATGGCATGGCGCTCCGCCGCCGACAGCTCGGCGACCGCGCGGCGGTGCTCCAGGCCGTCCGGGGTGAGGGTGGCCAGGCCGAGGCCGAGCAGCGCGTCGGCCGCCGCGACCACGGTGCGCTGGCCATCCAGGGTGATGTCCGGGTCGCGCAGCGCTTCCTGCAGCGCCGCGAGGACTCGCGGGGTGCTCAGGTCGGCCGCGATGGCCGCATCGATGGTGTCGAGCAGCCGGGCCGCCACCGGATCGCCGGTCACGCCGGCCTGCGCGGCGGCCTGCACGCCGGCCTGCGCGGCGGCGAGTGTCTCGACGGGCGGCAGCGGGCGCAGCGGCTGCACCCGGGTCACCAGCCGGCGCAGGGCAGCCTGCGCCGCCTCCACCGCCGCGGTGGTGAAGTCGAGCTGGCTGCGGTAGTGGCCGCCGAGCAGGAACAGCCGGTAGGCCATCGGGTGGAACCCGGCCTCGGTCAGGTCGGCCAGCCGCGGCGCCCCGCCCGCCGACTTGGCCATCTTCCTGGCGCCTAGCTGCAGGAACTCGGTGTGCAGCCAGTACCGCACCCACGGCTGGCCGTCGCCGAGGTAGGCCTCGCTCTGCGCGATCTCGTTGACATGGTGCAGCTCGCGGTGGTCGACGCCGCCGGTGTGGATGTCGAAGTGCGAGCCGAGCAGGGCCATGCTCATCACCGAGCATTCCAGGTGCCAGCCGGGCGCGCCCCAGCCCCACGGGGAGTCCCAGCGCATCACCCGCCGCTGGCCAGGCTCCTCGGCCCGCCACAGCGCGAAGTCGGTCTTACGGCGGCGGCCCTCTACCTGTTCGACCCGCGCCGCCTCCAGCTGTCCCTCGGCGTCCATCTGGGCCAGCGCCCCGTAGCCGGGGTCCTTGGCGGTGTCGAAGTACAGCCCGGACGGCAGCCGGTAGGTGAAGCCCTTTCTTTCCAGCTCGGCCGCGAACTCGATCATCTGCGGGACGTAGGCGCTGGCCCGGGGGTATTCATCGGCAGGCAGGATGTTGAGCGCGGCGATGTCGGTGAAGAAGATATCGGTGTAGAACGCCGCGATGTCCAGCACCGAACGGTGCTCGCGGGCCGCGGCCACCTCGAGCTTGTCCTCGCCGGTGTCGGTGTCGGCGACCGCGTGTCCTACGTCGGTGATGTTAAGGACGTGCCGCACGGTGACGCTCTTCCACCGCAAGGCCCGGCGCACCGTGTCCGAGAACACGTACGCCCGCATGTTGCCCAGGTGGGGGAACGTATATACGGTCGGCCCGCAGCTGTAGATGCCGGTCAGGTCACCCGACGGAGCGAAGTCCTCCATCCGCCGTCCTAGCGAGTTGAACAGCTGCAGCTGATGGCCGCCCGCCACGTTTTCCTCCCTTGTCGGTTCCCGAGCGCCCATGATATGGGCCCCGGCGTCCGGCTGAGGCTCACCGTCCCTTGAGCGGCGGGCGCCGGCCCCGGTTGTGGACCTCATGGTCCTGCCGGATCAGGCGCTGGACCTTGGCTCGGTCTGGTTCGTCGAGCTGATCGGCCGAGGCCTCGAGCAGGCTCAGTACGTAGCCGGCCGATGTGCCGACCAGGACCGTCGGGTGACGGACGTGACCAAGCCTGGACTTCTTATGCGCCAGCACGACCACGCGCCGGACCCTGACCCGCGGCCCGCGCCCGCGCAGGAACCGCTCGAGCTCCCCGGCGGGCTCGTCGAGCTGGACGCTCGGCGAGCGCCCCTTCCGGTCCGCGATCGGCCGCTGGTCGACCAGGTTCCCGTAGTTGTCGTACTTGTCAGCTCGCCAGTGGTCACCATCGACGGAGACGGTGGCGTTGAGGTTCTTCACCTCGATGGCGAATAGCCCCCGGGGGCCGACCAGCACGTGATCGATCTCGCCGCGCCGGTTGCGGTACCCGCGGAGCAGCGTCCAGTCGTCGTCTAGCGCCCGGCCCAGCTCGGCCGCGACCAGTTCCTCACCAGCCACCCCGGCCTTGAGCTTTTCCTCCAGGTCGGTGGGCCCGGTGATCAGGGCAGGCCGACGGGGCACCCGGCGCCTGACGGCCCAGGCGGCGGCCACCAGCCGCAGCCATGGCCACCAGCGGTGCTGGGCCCGGGCCCGGTCGCGCTTGACCCGGGCGGTCTGCACCCGGGCGCGGTACTCGATCAGCTCATCCTCGTAGCGGGCCAGCGCGCGCAGGCCGGTGACCTCGCGCCGCCGCGCCGCGTCGTCGAGCATGTCGGCCGGGTGGTTGGAAAGCTCAACCACCCGCATGACGCGGCCCACCCCGGCCAGAAGTCGACCTCATGCTCCGAGTATCCCCTGCGAGGGGGCGGGATGCGGCCGGGAACCAGACTAGGGCGAGCAGGCAGCCGGCGGCAGCGATCACGGCACCGGTGAGCAAGCCGAGGAGCATGCCGCCGGCGAAGGCGGTCTTGGCCAGGTGGGTGAGCAGCGGGCCGGTGACGCACCCGGCCCGGTCGGCGACCGCGAGCGCGCCGCCGAGGGAGTCCCTGGCCGTGACGGCGCTCGCACCCGGGATGTGCTGGCCGGCCAGCGCGCCGGTCATCCTGGCCCGGTAGCGAATGGCGAGCAGGCTGCCGATGACCGCGACCCCCAGGGCGCCGCCAAGCTGGATGGCGGTGGTATCGGCGGCGGAGGCGACGCCGCTGTCGGCCGGAGGCACCGAGGCGATGACGGCGCCGGTCGCCGTGGGTAGCGCGAGCCCGGCGCCGGCCCCGAGCAGGACCATCCCGGCCGCGGCTAGCGGGGCGGCGAAGGTGGCGCTGACGGCGGCCCCGGAAATCAGCCAGAGCCCGGCGGCGGCCAGCGCGAGCCCGGACGCGATAGTGAGCTTGATCCCGAGGGCCCGCACGGCAAAGGCCGAGGTCGGTGCGACGACGACGACGGCGGCCGCGACCGGGAGGGTGCGGATGCTGGCCTGCAGCGGAGTGAAACCGAGGGCGAGCTGAAGGAACTGGGTCAGCACGAACAGCGCCCCGAACAGCCCGAAGGTCAGCGTGACCACCGCCGGGATCGCGGCGGCGAACTGGCGCTGCCGGAAAAGGCTCAGGTTGAGCATCGGATGGGCGGTGATGCGTTCCCAGGCGGCAAAGACGGCCAGGACGGCCAGCCCGCCGGCGGCCGGGCCGATCACCAGGGGCGAGGACCAGCCGTGGGGCGGCGCCTCGATGACCGCTCCCACGATCATGGCGATCCCGGCCATCGACAGGGCCGCCCCGGCCAGGTCCGGAGAACGGGTGGCCGGGTTCTTGGAGTCCGGCACCAGCCACGCCGTGGCCAGCAGGCCGACCGCGGCGATGGGCACGTTGATCAGGAACACCGAGCCCCACCAGAACCGGGCCAGCAGGATGCCGCCGAGGATCGGGCCCAGGGCCACCCCGACGCCGCTGACACCTCCCCACCGGGCGATAGCGTGCTGGCGTTCGGCCGGGTCGCGGAAGAGATCGCTGATGATCGACAGCGTCGAGGGGATCATCAGCGCGCCGCCGACGCCCATGCTGGCCCGGGCGGCGATCAGGATGGTGACGCCGCCGGAGAAAGCGGCCCAGGCCGAGCCGCTGGCGAAGATGGCCAGGCCGGTCAGCAACGTCTTCTTGCGGCCGATCCGGTCCGCCAGGCTGCCCGCGGCCAGCAGCGATCCGGCGAACACGATGACGTAGGAGTCAACGATCCACTCCAGATCGCTGGACGTGGCGTTCAGGTCGCGAACCAGGGTGGGGAGCGCGACGTTGAGGATCGTACTGTCCAGGTTCGCCACCAGCACCGTCACGCACAGTACGACGAGAGCGAGCCAGCGCTGTCCGGACGGGAGTTCGGGCGGCGTCGCGCGCTCGGGCAGCGGCTGATGCACAGTTATGCAGGCTATGTTAAACTTACATGCGAATGCAAAAAGCTGCTGGATGTAAGTTTTGTAATGTGGTAGACATTGGACTGATGGGACGGAAGGGACTGCGTGAGCGCAGCAAGGCGCGGCGCAGGGCGGCGATTATCCAGGCCGCGCTCGAGCTGTTCGCCGAGCGCGGCTACGACGCCACGACGATCGCCGACATCGCGGCCGCGGCTGAGGTCGCGCCGCGTACCGTAGCCATCTACTTCCCGACCAAGCAGGACATCGCCATGGCTGAGTTCGGCCAGACCGTGGACGAGCTGACCCGCGCGCTGCGCGAGCGCACGGCGGGCGAGAGCATCACGGCGATCATGGCCCGGTGGCTGCGGACCGGGACTGACGGGGCCGGGACTGACGGGGCTGGGACTGACGGGGCTGGGACTGACGGGGCTGGGACTGACGGGGCTGGGACTGACGGGGCTGGGGAGCTGTCGAGGCGGATGTTCGCGGCCAACCCTGAGCTGAACGCGCTGCGGACGCTCGCGATGGCCGCGGCCATCGCCGCTAGCGCCGAGGTGATCGCCCGCGACACCGGCTTGGCGCCGGGTGATGTCGGCGCGCGTCTCGCGGCCGTCGCGGCCGTCGCCGTCTTGATCGAGCTCACCGACATCTCGGCCGGCGCCGAACGAGAGCGGGCCACCGGCACCGCGCTACGTTTCCTTGAGGCCGGGATCGCGACGCTCGGGCCATCGGCGGGCTGATGACCGGGTAACTCGGGCTGATAGCCGGGTAACTCGGGGCTGATGACCGGGTAATAAGCGCGCGACGCTGCGCCTCGGGTGCCTTTACCATGGCAGGTGCTGCCCTGCGGGCGGCCCGTATGCGAGCTGCGTTTGGTACAGGAAGGCGCCATGAAGATCGACAACAGTCCGGCCCGGGGAATGCGGGACCTGCTGCCCGCCGACGTCGCGGTTCGTGATCATGTGCTGACGTCGATCTCCGCGGTGTACCGGCGGTTCGGGTACCAGCGGATCGAGACCCCGGCGCTGGAGAACATCGACCGGCTGCAGAGCGGTGAGGGCGGGGACAACGAGAAGCTGATCTTCCAGGTGCTGAAGCGCGGGCTGCCGCCGGAGGTCGCGGCGGGCATGTCGTTGCGGGAACTGGTGGACCTCGGGCTGCGGTACGACCTGACCGTGCCGCTGACCCGGTTCTACGGGAGCAACCACGCGGCCCTGCCGATGCCGTTCCGGTCGCTGCAGGTGGGACCGGTGTGGCGGGCCGACCGGCCGCAGCGGGGCCGGTACCGGCAGTTCTACCAGTGCGACATCGACATGATCGGCGAGCCTTCTGTGCTGGCCGAGGCGGAACTGATCGAGGCGACCAGCGAGGCGCTGGCCTCGATCGGGTTGACCGGCACCACGATCCGGGTGTCGGACCGCCGGTTCCTGACCGCGCTGGCGGCCGACGCCGGGGTGCCCGAGTCATCATGGGATACGTTCTTCATCACGCTGGACAAGCTGGACAGGATCGGCTGGAACGGGGTGTCGTCCGAGCTGGCCGAGCTCGGGTTCCGGCCGGCTCTGGTGTCAGCGGTGACGGAGAAGATCCAGGGGCTTACGGACGTGCCGCCGGGCAAGCTGGCCGAGGTGCTGGCCGACAGCGTACCCGGGTTGCCCGCGGACGTGCTCGAGGACCTGTCGGCGACCGCGGCGGCCCTGGAGCGGCTGGCCGCCGAGCGGCCGCTGAACTGGCAGTTCGACCCGACGCTGGTCCGCGGGATGGGGTACTACACCGGCCACGTCTTCGAGATCATCCACCCGGAGATGAGCGGCTCGGTGGCCGGCGGCGGGCGCTACGACAAGCTGATCGGGCGGTCGCTGGGGCACGACGTGCCGGCCTGCGGGTTTTCCATCGGGTTCGAGCGGATCGTGGACCTGCTGTCGCGGAAGCTCGCGCGGGACGCCGTGGCCGTGCTGGTCGAGGCCGAGGTGCCGGCGGCGGACGCGCTCGCGGTGGCGCGGGAGATGCGCGAGGCCTCCGGTCCTTCCAGGGCGGGGCGGGTGGTGGAGACGGTGCGCCGGAGCGGGAAGTTCGGGGCCCAGTTGAAGCGGCTCGAGGCCGCAGGGTTCGGCGGGTTCGTGGTGGTGCGGGTGGACGACGGCGTGGTGGTACGCGGGGAGCTGCGGACGCTGGGCGGAGAGCCCGGCACCTAGGGGCCGGCACTTGCACGGGCGGCGGTGTGCGGGCGGCGGTGTGGGGGCGGGAATCAGCGCAGCTGGCCGGCTGCTCTGAGGTCATCGAAGAGCAGCTGATCGACCAGGGGCACCTGGGCCCGGTGCTCGTAGGAGAACCAGGCTAGCTCGTCAATTTCGGCGCTCGGGGCCAGGGTCCCGACGTAGTCGGCGGCGTAGCAGCTCATCCGGACCACCGGGTCCCCTGCCTCATAGGTGCCGACGTGTGTCACTGTCTCGGGCCGCAGGGCCACCGTCAGCTCTTCCGTGGTCTCGCGCAGCAGGGTCTGCAGATCGGTTTCCGCGCCTTCGCGCTTTCCTCCGGGGATGTAGAAGACGTCTTTCCCGCGCGGCCGGGCGCAGAGGATCCGGCCGTTCTCCAGCAGCACCCAGGCCACCGTGTCGATGATGGTTCCGCTCCCATCTGCGGGAAACTCGATGTCAGCCGACCCTACCGAGGCGGGGAGCCGGTCGTGCCACGATAAGGCCATGGGCTCACAGCGCTTCCGCGCCGTCATCGCCGCTGGCCCTGGGGACAGCGCGGTCATCACGATGCCGTTCGATCCAGATGAGGCGTGGGGTGTCAAGGCGAACCATCCCGTCGGCGGCACGATCGACGGCGCGCGGATCCGCGCCAGGCTTTTGCCGGCCGGCGGCGGATGGGTGCTGACCCTGGCCCCGAAGCGCCTGCACGGCATGGGCCTCGCGATCGGTGCTGACGTGACCGTCGAGCTGGCCCCGGAAGGTCCGCAGCGCGGCGAGCTGGCCGACGATATCGCCGCGGCGCTCGCGGCCAACCCGGCGGCGGGTGCTTTCTTCGACACGCTGGCGCAGTTCTACCGCAAGGGCTACCTCCGCTGGATCGACGCGACCACCCGCCGGCCTGACCTCCGGGCCGCCCGCATCGCCGAAGTGGTTGACCTGCTCGCGGCGGGGATCAAAGAGCGGCCACGAGCTGGCTAGCGGAAACGCGACCACTCCGCCATCATGCCCACCCTGTCCCGGTAGATGAGCACGAACGGAGAACTGCGGGTTTAGCGGCGGCGGCATACTGGGATGTGGACGTATCGCGGCATTCGGAGAGGACAGGCCCATGCCCGGTATGCGGCAACGACTCGATCACAGCACCGGAGCAACCCGGATCACGCCTGCCAAGTGGCTCGCGGTACGCGCCGCGCTCACCGACGTCTGCGACCGCTTCGTCGCGCTGGTCGCCGCGGCCGACCCGCAGGCCATGGCGACCGCCGAGTGGACCGTGATGGATACCGCGGCCCACGTGACCGCCATCGCCTGGCTCTACACCGCGAAGGTCGTGTCCGACGACACCCCGCTGCCGATACCGAGTCTGCGCGAGGTGATCCTCACCACTACCGTCGACAACATCCACGGAGGCGTGAACGCGCAGATACTGCGCGACTACCCCGAGCGCGAGGCGGACGCGGTCCTGACCAGGCTGCGTTCGGCCACCGACGAACTCCTGCGCCTGACCGCCGGCGACGACCCCGCCAGAACGGCCAGCTGGCTCGGCGGCTCCAGGCTCCCGCTGGCCGGGTACATGGCCCACCTGACCAACGAACTGCTCGTCCACGGCCGCGACATCGCCCGGAGCGTCAACGCGCCCTGGCGGATACCCGAGGAGTACGCCGCGCTCTTCTTCGAGCTGTTTCTCGTCGAGATCATCCGCAACGGCGTGGGCACCCTTCTGGACGACGACAGGCCGGCCCGCGAGGGCCGCATCGCCGTCGAGCTCCGCTCGGCTTACACCATTCCCGTCACGATCGTCCTGGAGACCGGCCGTGTGCACGTGGAGGAGCCGGGCCGCGACAACGACGTACGCGTCTACTTCAGGCCTGCCACCATGAGCCTCGTGCTTTTCCACCGCATCACCCGGTCCAGGGCCGCGATGACCGGCTCGCTACGCGTGTGGGGCCGGCGTCCCTGGCTCCTGGCGCCGTTCCTCCGGAAAGTCCGCCTGCCCTAGGTGAATGAGTCGCGCTCGGCTAAATTGCTTGGTGTGATTTTGGTGGTCGAGTACGACTCGGCGTGGCCGCGGCGATTCGAGCAACTCCGGCGGGAGTACGCCGCGGCGATGGCAGCGGCCGGCGTGCCGGTGGTGGCCATTGAGCATGTCGGCAGCACCTCGGTGCCCGGCCTGGCGGCCAAGCCCGTTATCGACTGCGACATCGTGGTGGCCGAGCAGGACGTGGCCGCGGGGTCGGAGGTCCTGACCGGGCTGGGGTTCAAGCCCGAGGGTCAACTTGGCGTCCCGCTGAGATGGGCATTCAAGGAGCCAGAGCGGCTGGCCGGGACCAACACCTACGTCATCGTGGCGGGTTCGCTATCGCTGCGCAACCACCTGGCGGTCCGGGATACCTTGCGGGCCGACCCGGGCCTGCGACAGCAGTACGCGGCGGTGAAAAAGCAGGCGGGCGCCACCGCCGCGAATATCGACGAATACGGCCGCGCGAAGAACGCCACGGTTCAGGAGATCCTCGCCGCCGCCGGACTGACCGAGGCAGAGCGAGCCGCCATCGACGGTAATCGGGTGCCGTCGCACGACGAGTTTCCCCGGTAGCGGCGCCGTGCATCTCGGCCTTATCGCCATCGTGGTCGGCGAGTACGATCCGGCTATCAGCTTTTTCGTCGACGCACTGGGCTTCGAGCTCGTGGAGGATTCCCCGGCCCTGACGAATGACGGGCGGTCCAAGCGGTGGGTCGTCGTGCGGCCGCCAGGGGCGGAGACCGGGCTGCTGCTCGCGCGGGCTGACGGGGAAGACCAAGCCGCCGCCGTCGGGAAGCAAGCCGCGGGCCGGGTCGGTTTCTTCCTGCACGTTGAGGACTTCGATGCCGCGTACGCGCGGATGACATCCGCGAGCGTGCAGTTTCTGGTGGCCCCGCGCATCGAACCCTACGGCCGCGTCGCCGTGTTTCTCGATATCGCCGGCAACAAGTGGGATCTTATCGGTCCCGCTGGATAGGCGTTAGAAGGCGCAGTACATGATGTGCAGGCCCACATGGCCCATGGCGGGATGCGCGAAGGCGCCGGGGACGGTCCCGATCACCGTGAAACCAAGTCGCTGGTAAAGCTCGACGGCCCGGTGATTGGATTCGGCTACGGCGTTGAACTGCATTCCCGTGTACCCGCGCTCCTTCGCCCAGGCGAGTGCGAATCGGCACAGCTCCGTACCTACGCCGCGGCCTCTCGCGCCGGGGGCAACCATGAAGCTCGCGCTCGACACGTGTGATCCCGGCCCGGGATGATTGGGTCCCATCTTCGCGGTCCCGACGACGCGGTGCTCCTCGAGTGCCACGACCGTCAGTCCCGGCGGCGCCTCCACCCAGATCTGGCAGGCCTGCGAACTGCTCATGGACGGGTCATAGGCGAACGTCTCCGCCGCCCGCACGACATCCCGCACGATCGGCCATACCTGAGCCCAGTCCGTCTCCCTGATCTGCCTGATCTCCACCGCGCGCAAGTTAGCGAAGCTCGGCCGCTTAGGCAAGCTACTTTCTGCGGCCCGCTGAATCGCTGGTTCGTAGGTGACGGAATGGTACGTGCGTAACCTGTGGTGCGGCGGGCCGGGGGAAGGATTGTGGTGGATCCGGGCTGCATGGTGGATCCGGTGCATCCCCATACACCGGATCCACCGCCAAGCCCGGATCCACCACGGAAAATGCCGACGGCACGGGCGGAACGTCCTCTGGTGGGGCAGGCAGGACATGTGTGACCAGTGGGACGTAAGACTGCGGGGGGCGGAGCGGGGGGCGGGCGGAGCGGGGGGCGGGCGGAGCGGGGGGCGGAGCGGGCAGACTGGGGGGGTGGAGATGCTGGAGACGCTGGAGCTGAGGTCGGGTTGTGTCGTGCTGCGGCGGGCTGAGGCCGGGGACGTTCCGGCGATTGTCGGGCTGATCGCGGCTGACCAGCTCGGGGCGGGAAGGGACGGGGTAGGGACGGCGGAGGACCTGGCCGCCTACCTGGGGGCCTTCGAGGCCATCGACCGCGATCCGGCGCACCTGCTTGTGGTCGGGCAGGCGGGCCCGGACATCGTGGCCACGTTGCAGCTGTCCTTCCTGCCCGGCCTGGCCCGGCGCGGTGCGCTGCGGGCCCAGATCGAGGCGGTGCGGGTCGACCGGGCGTACCGGAGCCAGGGCCTGGGCTCGGCCATCATCACCTGGGCGATCAGCGAATCCCGGCGGCGGGGATGCGCGCTGGTGCAGCTGACGAGCGACAAGTCCCGTGCCGCCGCGCACCGCTTCTACGAGCGGCTCGGCTTCGCCGCCACGCACGAGGGCATGAAGCTCACGCTGTAACGGCGCCAGTCACGGGGATCCGGTCGCGGGAGCCGTAGGCTAAGCCCCGGACCAAGGAGGCGTACGTGGGCGAGCCAGCCGTGGTGGTCAGGGGACTGCGCAAAAGCTTCGGGGCGAAGGAGGCCGTGGCCGGGATCGACCTGGAGATCGCGGCCGGGTCCTTCGCCGGGCTGGTCGGGCCGAACGGCGCCGGGAAGACCACGTCCCTGTCGATGATGACCGGCCTGCTGCGGCCGGACGGCGGCCAGGTCGTGATCAACGAGCATGATGTGTGGGCCGATCCGCCCGCCGCCAAGGCGATCATCGGGGTGGTGCCGGCCGAGGCGCGGCTGTTCGAGCGGCTCAGCGGCGAGGAACTGCTGGAATACGCCGGGCGGCTGCGCGGTCTGTCCGCCGCCGAGGCGCGCTCGCGAACCGCGCAGCTGCTGGAGGTGCTTGACCTGACCGCGGACGCCAAACGCCTGGTCGCCGACTACTCCACCGGCATGCGCAAGAAGGCCTCACTCGGCTGTGCGCTGATCCACAACCCCTCGACGCTGTTCCTGGACGAGCCGCTGGAAGGCGTCGATCCGGTCTCCGCCGACGTGATCCGCCGGCTGCTGACCCGCTTCGTCGGCTCCGGCTCGACCGTGCTGTTCTCCAGCCACGTGATGGAGCTGGTCGAGCAGGTCTGCGACCACGTCTCGGTCATCGCCCAGGGCCGGATCGTGGCCACCGGCACCACCGACGAGGTGCGCGGCGGCAAGACGCTGCAGCAGGCGTTCATCGACCTGGTCGGCTCGCGGGCGGACGACGGGGAGGGAATGTCGTGGCTCGGCTCCTCGTCCAGCTGAAACTGCGCCTGCTGCGCAACGCGCTGCGCTCGTCCACCTCGGCCAAGGCCGGCTTCATCGTCAGCCTGATCGTCGCCTGCCTGGTGGCGGCCGGCACCTTCGCCGGGCTGGCCGCCCTGCGCGGCAACGGCGCCTCGGTGGACCTGACCACGGTCGTGTTCACCTTGTTCGCGTTCGGCTGGCTGATCCTGCCGCTGCTCGTCTTCGGCCTGGACGGCACCCTGGATCCGGCCACGCTGGCCCTGTACCCGCTGCGCATCCGGCCGCTCGCGGTGGGGCTGCTGGCCGCCTCGGCCGTCGGCGCCTGGCCGCTGGCCAACCTGATCGGCCTGCTCGGCGTGACGGTCGGGCTGGCCCGCGGCGGCGCTGGCCTGGTCATCGCGCTGCTCGCGGTCGTGCTCGAGGTGCTGTTCTGCATCACGCTGGCCCGGTTCGTGACCACGGGCCTGGCCGGGCTGCTGCGCTCCCGGCGCGGTAAGGACCTCGCCGCCTTCCTCATCCTGCCGATCTTCGCCCTGTACGAGGTGTTCGCCCAGGTCGTTCCGAAGCTGACCGCCGAGGGCAAGCTGACCCCGGCGAGGTTCGCCGGGGTCGACGTGTGGATGCGCTGGATCCCGCCGGGGCTGGCCGCGCACGCGATCAAGGACGCCTCGACCGGGCACGCCGGCACCGCGCTGCTGCGACTGGCGCTGCTCGCCGCGATCACCGGCGCGCTCGGCGCGCTGTGGATCAGGTCACTGCGCCGCGGCCTGGTGACCGTCGACACCAGCACCCAGTCCTCGGCGGTGCGCGGGGCGGCGCTCCCGTTCGGCCGTTATGGCCTGCGCGGCACGGTGGCCGCGCGGCTGTGGCTCTACCAGCGCCGCGAGCCCGGATCGCTGATCTACTGGGGCATCACCGCGGTGATCATGGGCGCCGTGTCCGTCAGTACCGTAACGACCCCGCACTATCTCAAGGCCTTGCTTCTCAGCGCCGCGCTCGGGGCCGCGCTGACCTGCTCCTTCCACGCCAACTCGATCGGGCTGAGCGGCCCCGGCTTCGGCGTCGAGGCCACGGCACTGGCCGGACGCCGCGCCCTGCGCGCCTATTTTTCCGGCCAGGACATCGCGCTCGGCCTGATCGCGGTGCCGCTGCTCGGAGTGATCTCGTTCGTCCTGGCCGCCGTGGCCAAGCACCCGGTGGACGGATTCGCTGCCCTGGCGCTGGATCTCGCCGGGATCGGCGCGGGGCTCGGGCTGAGCAACATCGTCACCGTCGCGTTGCCCTACCCGATGGAGAAGCGGGTCGGCAGTCCCATGCCCAAGGCCGCCAGCGGATACACCGGCCACGGAATCGCGAGCACCCTCATCAGCCTGGTCGCCGTGGTGGTGGCGGTCATCCCGGTCGTGCTCGGCGTCGTGCTGACCCGCTCGGATCCGGCGGCGGTCCGGATGCCGGTGCTCGTGCTGTGCGCCGCCGGGTACGGCCTGGCGCTGGCCTGGGCCGGCGTGCGCATCGCCGCCCGCGAGGCCGAGCAGAAGCTGCCCGAGCTCTACCAGATCGCCGTCCGCAGCAAGCTGTAGCGCCGACCGGGCCGTCTGGTCCCGAGCGGTCAGAGCACGCGAATATACACAAGCAAGTTGAGTAACTCGCTTCATAAGGCTAGGCTGATGATATGGACGCGAGCGGAGACAGCCAGGACACGACGGCGGCGGTACGGCTGGCGGTAGCGGTCAAGCGGCTGCACTCGCGGATACGCGAAGAATCCGGCGCGACCTCCGTCGGGCTGTCGGTCGCACAGTTGTCGATCTTCAGCCGCGTCATGAAGGAGGGGCCCGTCACGGCCGCCTCGCTGGCCGCGGCCGAGCACGTCAGCCAGCAGGCGATCGCGCAGAACCTGGCCGGGCTGAAGGCCGACGGCCTGGTCAGCGTGACGCCGGATCCGAACGACGGGCGCAAGAGCCTGCTCAGCGTGACCGCGGCCGGCCGCCGCCTGCACGAATCGATCATGGCCTCACGCGACGACTGGCTGATCGCCGCCATCTCCTCGGTCCTCGGACCGAACGATCCTGCCGTTCTCGACCAGGTCATCATCGTGCTCGAGC
>JBEKKH010000003.1:0-51149 GCA_050010815.1 Streptosporangiaceae bacterium
CAATAAGCCCGGATCCACCGCTGCTGATCTTTGATGGTCGTTTCTGGTGTTGCCGGTCGCGGTTGGTTTCGGTGGGCATGGTGTTGACACCGGTGTCGGATCGGCAAGCGGGACAACAAGACGCTGGCCGCCCGCCCACGCGGATGCGAACCCTCTAGCTGCGTCACCCGGTAGATGTCACGCTGTGTATAGCCATCGGCAGGGGTCCACAGGGCGCACCGACCGGGCCGTGCGACTGGGTCCGGACTGACGAGCAAACGTGGAGCAAACGTGAGCAGGAAATGACCTTCACGAGGGGATCCCGATAGGGTAAAACCCCAGGTCAGAGTAGGTGCGCCGCCAGGGACTCGAACCCCGAACCCGCAGATTAAGAGTCTGCTGCTCTGCCAGTTGAGCTAGCGGCGCGTGAAGAACGCTGTGATCCTAGCAGTAATTTCCGCGGCGGTGCGAATCGTGGCCCGCGCCGGCCGCTCAGCGTTTGGTGAGAGGGCCATGGGAGGTTCACAAGAAAAAAACAAGAGGGCTCATATTCCGAACGGACCGTGGTAGCTCTATCACGGGCATGTCAAGCCTCGCGGCCGGACGAACTACGCTGGCTTAACCGGATCGCAGGCGCAAACGTAACGATAGGTAGGCAAAGCGGGGGTATGTGCGGGTGACACAGACATGACTGAGGGTAACGCCGTACAGTCGGCGCCCATGTCCGAACCGCCCCAAGCCGCACCATCGCCCGGTAGCGCCGCGATTGGGACCGGAAGCCGCCTGGCCTGGCTGGACCTCTTGCGGGCGATAGCGGCGCTGTTCGTGGTGTTCGATCATCTCAGCTACTACCTCCTCCAGCACGTCCGCACGGAGGTCTATAACTGGTTCGACGCGGGCAACTACGGCGTTTTCGTCTTCTTCATCATCAGCGGGTACATCATCCCGGCGTCCCTGGAGCGCAAGGGCAGCGTGCGGACGTTCTGGGTCAGCCGCCTATTCCGGCTATACCCGCTGTACCTGGTGGCCGTGGGAATCGCGGTGATGCTGTACCTGGTGCACTTCGGGTCACTGCGGGGGGAGGGCTCGGACCCGGAAGCGTCCGTGCTGTCCCAGCTGCTGATGATGTCCAACGTGCTCGGCGGCCAGAACCTGCCGAACGTGGTCTGGTCGCTGTCCTACGAGATGGTGTTCTACCTGCTGATCACCGCCCTGTTCATCGCCCGGGTGCACAAGCGCAGCAGCGGGTACGCGCTGGGTTTCGCCGTCGCCGCGGTGGCGGTCGGCGGCCTGCTGCCGCGGGCCTATCTCATCCACAACGTAGCTGGCCCGCGCCTGATCGCGCTGGTGGCGGACTTGGCCGTCCTGGCCGGACTGGCGTTCGCAGTCGTCCTGCGCGGCATGTCACGCCTGCTCGGCGCGGCCCTGGCGGCCGTGGTCGCGATCGCGCTGCTCGCCTTCAACGGCGGCTGGATCTGGCCGTGGGAAGCGCTGTCGATCCTGGCCCTGATGTTCACCGGGACGATGTTGTACCGAGCCGAGCAGGGCCGGTATCCATGGCGCCGGGCCATCCCGATCGGGGTGAGCGTGTTCGCGCTGGTCATCGCGGCCGGCCTGTGGCACAGCCACGCCTGGGGCATGAGCGCGCACGCCGAACTTCTCTGGGAGCGCAGATGGGTTTCCGCGTTCGCGCTGGCCGGCCTGACGTTCGGGGCCGGGCTTGCGCTCCGGCACGTGCGATGGCCGCGCGCGCTGACCTGGCTCGGACTGATCAGCTTCTCGGTCTACCTGCTGCATCCGCTGCTTATCGAGTCCTATCACCACTTCGCCTGGACGCGACTGCACCATCCGTTCTGGCTCCAGGTGCTGCTGGCCGCGGCTTTCCTGCTCGTCCTGATCGGGATCAGCTCGCTGACCTACGTATTCGTCGAGCGGCCGATGCAGAACCTGGGGCGCTGGGTGGGCCGCTGGCTGGATGCTCGTTTTGGTCCCGACCGGCTGCCCGTCCGGGTGCCCGCGGCCCCGAAGCCGGCCCTGGCCGGTAGCTCTCACCCGGCGACCGAGTAGCTCGCCGCTTGCTGCATGCTGGTGTGATGACTCCAGAACTGCTGCCCCCTGCGCGCGAGCCGGGCGCACCCTACCGGGTCTGTCTCGTCTGCCTGGGCAACATCTGCCGCTCGCCGATGGCCGAGACGGTGCTGCGTGCGGTGATCGTGGACAGCGCGGGCACCGGCGACTGGCACATCGGCGAGCCGATGAATTCGTCGGCCCGGGCCGCGCTGGCCAGCCGCGGTCACGACGGCTCCGCGCACCGGGCCAGGCAGATTGAGGGTTCCTGGCTGCCCGAGCGCGATCTCTTCCTCGCCATGGATGCCCGCAACCTTGCTGACCTGCGGCGGATGGCCTCTCCCGTGGTCCGTGACCGGATCCGCTTGTTCGGCGAGGTAGGCGGGCTGAGCGACGTCGATGGCGGCGAGATCCCTGACCCCTACGGCGGCAGCGCGGCCGACTTCGGCTATGTGCTCGACCTGCTCGGCCGGGCCGCGCCGGTCATCGCCGGCCAGCTGGCGCGGGTGCTTGATCTCACGCCCGGCGGGCGCTCCGGCCCGGCATGAGCCCGGGCGCCAGCGAGCTGGCGCGGCTGACCGGCCTGGCGGTGCGCGAGGCACGCGTCGTCGGCTCCCAGCACGGCTATCAGCACGTCATGGTCACGCTCGCGGGCGGCCAGCGCGCGTTCGCCAAAGTAGCCAGCGCGGGGCCTGACGCCGCTGTTTTCGCGGCCGAAGCAAACGGCCTGCGCTGGCTCGCCGAGGCCAAGGCCGTTCCCGTGCCTGAGGTGCTGGCCGCCGAACCGGCCGCTCTCGTCATCTCCATGGTTCAGCCGGGCCAGGCCTCGCCCGAGGCCGCATTCCGCTTCGGCGCCGAACTCGCCCGGCTGCACGCGTCCGGAGCGGACCGTTTCGGCGCTCCGTGGCGAGGATTCATCGCCAGCCTCCCGCTGGACAACACCCGAGCACCGCAGTGGCCGCAGTGGTACGCGAGCCGGCGGCTTCTTCCCTACCTGCGGCTGGCCCTCGACGCCGGCGCGCTGCGGCCAGCAGACGGCCGCCTTGTCGAAGCGGTCATGGACCGGATCGGCTCGCTGGCCGGGCCGGCCGAACCGCCGAGCCGCATTCACGGCGACTGCTGGGCCGGCAACGTGCTGTGGTCGGGCGACCGGGGCTGGCTCATCGACCCGGCGGCGCACGGCGGCCACCGCGAGACCGATCTGGCCATGCTGGCTCTGTTCGGTGCGCCTCACCTCGATCGGATCATGGCGGGCTACAACGACACGGTGCCGCTGGCGGCGGGCTGGAAAGACCGGATCCCGCTGCACCAGCTGCATCCGCTGCTGGTGCACGCGTGCCTGTTCGGCGCGTCCTACCGGGATCCCGTCTGTGCCGCCGCTCGCGCCATGCTGGCACAGTAGGTTTGGCCGCCACTGGCCGAAAGTCCCGTGTTCGCCTGGGTCAAACCCATACAATTGGTCCGCAATGAGGCGACAGATCAGGGAATGTACTAGGGGACTCCTGGGGAAGACGGCGCCATCGTGATCGGCAACGGGGATACAAGCGGTCCCGGTGACCAGGCCAGCCTGGGCGCGGTCCCGCCGAGCTTCGGCGCGTCCTCAAATCCCGAGAGCATCCCCGAGCCCACGGCAGCGGATCCCGAAAGCCAGCCCACCCCAGCCCCCGCCCCAGCCACGAGCGCCGCGCCGTTTCCGCCCGAATCCGGATCCCACCCACCCGCCGAGCCAGCCGTCGCGGCCGAGCCAGCCGTCGCGGCCGAGCTTTGGGCCGGCGCCCAGCCCGGCTCCGAAGCCGAGCCCACGGTGGGCTGGTATCCGAGCAGCCTCGTCGAACCGCCGTCGGCGGGCCCCTTCGCCGCCCCTTCCACCCCGGCTAGGCGCGGTCTCGGGGCCAGCGTCCTGCGAGCGGCGGGCCCAGCGCGAGCCACCAGGGCCGTTCGGTCATCCAAGGGCACGCCGGCCTGGCGGAACAGCCGGAGCAGGCTCGCCAACGTCTTGCTTTTCGGGATAGGCCCGCTCGTCCTGGCTGGCGTGGTGGTGGCCGCGTTCCTGCTCGTGTCGCCAGGTAAAGGGTCCGCGTCCAGCCTCGGCTTCCAGGCCGGCCCGGCCGCCACCGCCTCATCGGCCAGCGCCTCGGCGAGTCCCACCGCGCCGCCGTCCTCACCCGCGGCGCACCGCAAGCATCCCGCCCGGGCCACGCCCTCGTCCTCCGTCGTCAAGGTGCCGACCATCTCAACGGCCAGGCCCAAGGCGAAGAGCACTCCGAAGCCCGCTCGCAGATCAGGTGGGGGTGCCGGGGCCGCGCCAGCTGATCTTGGCCTGCCGAACTTCGCCGGCTACTGCCAGCACATCGGTGCCCGCACCGCCGAGCTGGTCGCCAACAACGCCTACGGCTGGCGCTGCACGCTGAACGCGAGTCTCGTGCTTCAGGTCACCGACGTCTGCGCCTGGACGTATCACCTGAGCACGGGCCAGGTGGTGAGCGTGAGCGCCAACTACGCCGACCCCAACGCCTGGCAGTGCTGGCGGGTCGACCGCGACCTGGGCGTGCTGAATGTCGGCAATTATTGCGCCGCCGCCGGGCTCGGCGCCAGCGAGCTGGTCGCCGACAACGCCTACGGCTGGTATTGCACGTCACCGTCGACCCCCGTCAACACCGCGGTCGCATGCGACACCGTGTACCACGTCACCGACGCGGTAGCCCGCTTCGCCGTCTTCGCCGACCCCTACTCCTGGCAATGCTGGGTCTGAGTTCCGGTGGATCCGGTGAACGGGAGTGCACCGGATCGGCATGGTGCCCGCGCGGTCGGTCGCTGCGGGTGCCGGATGCCGGATTTGATGGCGGCAGTGCGGGGGTGTCCTGCCTGAGTGGCGGAAGTGAGGACCGGGGCCGTGAGGTGCCTGCGGTCGCGGCGGGAGCTGGCCGACGGTCCCGGACGTGCCGTGGCACCTGCGCCCTGTCCCGGACATCGGTCAGCGGCTGGCCCTGCCGCAAAGCCTGACCGTCGCCTCGATAGTGAGCCGACGTGCAAGGCGGATGTTTTCGGACCCGGCATGCGGGCCTGGGGGTGCACCAAATGCTCCATGGAGCTGGAGCCCGAATCAGCGGACCCAGCGGACGCCGACGGTAACGCCCCGCGCGACCGCCCGGTGAACGCAGCATCCCGCCAACTCCCAGTGCCCCCGCCGTCCCCCGCGCCCCCAGAGCCCCCAGAGCCCCCGATGTTCCCAGTGCCCCCAGTGTCCTCAGAGTCGCCCTCGTCCATTTCCCGGGCTCCTGAGTCCACGGCGGTCCCATACGTCACACTGACTTCACTCGCCTCGTCGACCGGCTCAAGCACCTCGGCATGCCCAAACCCGTCGGCATCGCCATCGGCATCGTCGTCCGCGGACAAGCTGCCCTGGGCTTCGGGAGACAGCGGCAACGTGACCCGAAACGTCGCGCCCCGGTCCGGAGCGGTGCGCACCGAGGCGACGCCGCCGTGGGCAGCGACGAGTGCGGATACGATCGCAAGGCCGAGCCCGCTGCCGCCCTTGGTGCGCGTCCTGGCCTGGTCCGCGCGATAAAAACGCTCGAAGACCCGGTGAGCCTGCTCCGGAGTCATGCCGGGCCCGTGATCGGTCACGTCGAGTATCACCGCCGGGGCCGGGTCAGCCGCCCTGGGATCGAGAATCCCGGAGCTGATCGACACCTCGATCGGCGTCCCGTCCGGGGTGTGAGTGAGCGCGTTGCTCATCAGGTTCCCGATGACCTGCCGCAGCCGTGGCTCGTCGCCGGTGACGAGGAAAGCGGCGCCGGGCTGCACGGAAAGACCGATCGTCCGGTCGGGCGCCAGCATCCGGGTGTCGTGCACCGCGTCGGCGGCCAGCGAGAGCAGGTCGATCGGCTGCCGGGACAGCGGTCGCTGCTGGTCGAGCCGGGCCAGCAGCAGCAGGTCCTCGACCAGCAAGCCCATCCGGGCGGCTTCGGACTCCACCCGCTGCATGATCCGGTCCAGGTCGTCCGGAGTGAGCCCGGCTCCGAGAACGGCCCGAGCGGCGCCCGATGCGTCACCCGGCACTGCGCCTGACGCGGCCGCCTCATGCGTTTCATGCTGCCGAACGACTCCGCCGCGCTGCCGGTAGTACTCGGCGAAGCCGCGGATGGCGGTCAGCGGCGTGCGCAGCTCGTGGCTGGCGTCGGCGATGAACCGCCGCATCCGCTCCTCGGACTGGTGCGCCGCCGCCTCGGATTCCTCCCGCGCGTGGAACGCGGTCTCGATCTGGCTCAGCATGATGTTCAGCGAGTGGCCCAGGCGGCCGACCTCGGTCCGCGGATCCCGTTCGGGTACCCGCCGGTTCAGGTGCCCGGCCGCGATCTCGCCCGCGGTCCCCTCGATGTCGACAAGCGGCCGCAGGTTCGACCGCACTACGGCCACGCCCACCAGCGCCAGAATCCCCATGATGATGACGCCGACGATCAAGTCGGCGGCGGCCAGGCGGCCGATCGTCGCGTTGATGTTGCCGAGGTCGACGCCGATGACCAGCGTACCGTTGACCTGTTCCGTGCCCGTTGCGGTGGTCTCCTGATAGGGAATCGGCTGCACTATCACCCGCCAGGTATCGTTGCCGGACTGGGCAGGCAGCGTCACGGGTTTTCCGCTGTGCGCGTCCGCCCAGGCTAGGCTCGTCGGCACGTCCGGGACAGACGACAGTTGAGAAGAACCGATCCCGTCAGGCAGACCGGACTGGGAACTGGGTGCGGGGAGAGTGAGCGGCGTTCCCGGCAACTCGACTCCCAGCAGGAAGCCACGCGTCGGATACATCCGCCCTGGGGCGATGTTGATCGTCTGGCCGTTGGTGATGTTATTGAAGGCGGCCGCTAGCTGGCTGTCGTCCTGCGAGGTCAGGTAGGAGCGGAGCACCCAGCCGCTGCTAAGGCTGATGGCCGCCAGCGCTACGATCACGAGCGCGAGCAGCGCGGTTATCAGCTTGGTGCGCAGCGAGGTGCGGCTGGATAGCCGTCGCAGCCCGCGCCACGGCCGTGCCACCCGGCTCTGCGCTTCCTCCAGTGTCATGGCAGACACCTGCCACTAAGAAGGAAGCCGCAGCACGTACCCCACGCCGCGCAGGGTGTGGATCAGCCGCGGTTCCTTGGTATCCACCTTGCGCCGCAGCACTGACACGTACGACTCGACGATGCCGGTGTCGCCGCGGAAGTCGTAGTCCCACACGTGATCGAGGATCTGCATCTTGGACAGCACACGGTTGGAGTTGCTCATGAAGTACCTGAGCAGCTTGAACTCGGTGGGGGAGAGCTGGATCTGCTCACCGGCCCGCCACACCTCATGGCTTTCCTCGTCGAGTTCGAGGTCGGCGAACGTGAGCCTGGGCGTCGGCTCGACTCCGTCTCCCCGGGTTCGCCTGAGCACGGCGCGGATCCGCGCGATCACCTCTTCGAGGCTGAACGGCTTGGTGACGTAGTCGTCGCCGCCCAGCGTGAGGCCGCGGATCTTGTCCTCGGTGGCGTCGCGGGCGGTCAGGAAGACGACCGGGATCCGCGCCCCGCCACCGCGAAGCCGCCGGATAACGTCGAATCCGTCCATGTCGGGAAGCATCACGTCGAGCACGATCAGGTCGGGGCGGTGGCGCTGAGCCGCCTGTACCGCCTCGGTTCCGGCTGCCGCCGTGACGACGTCGAAGCCCGCGTAGCGCAGGCTGGCGGACAGCAACTCAAGAATGTTCGGCTCGTCCTCGACGACAAGCAACCGGGCATCCGGTCGCGGCCGCGCATCGGTCAGCGTGTCCATGTTGTGTATTCTCATCCTCCACGCTGAGGATAACCTGAAGGTCCGCTGGAGATGGCCTCCGTTCTGCGGCAGTGATCGCCCAGGTCAGCCCGATGCCCGCCCGCAAGCGTCGCGCCAGTAGGCGATGGCGGCGGGCCGGGAGCCGACGCCGAGCTTGGAGTAAATCCGTCTGACGTGATTTTTCACGGTCTTCTCGGCCAGGAACAGGCGGGCCGCGATCTCGCCGTTGGTCTGCCCGTCAGCGATCAGCGACATGACCTCCGCCTCACGCGCGGACAGGCCATGTGTCACCGGGGCGTCCCCGGAACCGACGCCGCCTGGCCTGGTGCCGTTGAGCGCGGACGTGCCGCCCTTACCAGGTCCAGGAACCATGCGATCGTCCATGTGGCCTCCGGCTGCGGACGGCGAACCCGTAGCGAACGTACCAAACGTGATAGGTACCACGTCAATCCGTGAAGGTTCAGGCAAATGCCGACATGTTTAGTTGTACCCAAGCAGCCGGGCCGCACTCCCAGTAGCAGCTAAAAGCAGTGCCCACGGCTAACCGTGATGTGATGCTCCGGCTCGCGCGGTGCCTAGACCGTGCCTTGTACGGAGGAACCCGTGATGAGGCTCTTCGGCAGAGCCTGGTCGTGGGCGAGGTCGGAGAAGAACTGCTTGGCCGCCGTGGTGTTCCACTCGACGACCGACCCGACGCTCGTGTTCGCGAACCCGCCGAACGGGACCGTGGTGGTCACCGGGTCTCGCAGCGCGAACGCGACCGATATCAGCTGAGACAGCCCGGTGCTCGAGTCCACGGAAATGGCCGCGGCCGCTCCGTTGGCCGCCGGGATAACGGCGAACGGGTTGATCAGCGTTCCGGCCGACGTCAGCTTGGACAAGATGCCCTTGAGCAGCACCCGCTGGTCCTGCTCGCGTTGCAGGTCCCCCTCGGAGAACGCGCGGGTGCGGACGAAACCCAGCGCCTGGTCGCCGTCGAGAGTCTGGCATCCCGCCTTGAGGTTCAGCCCGGCCAACGGGTCCTTCATCGGCGCCTTCAGGCACATCTGCACGCCGCCGACGTCGTTGACCACGCTGACCAGCCCGCCGAAGCCGATGCTCATGAAGTGGTTGATGTGCAGCCCGGTGACATTCTGGACGGTCTCGACCAGCAGCTTCGGGCCGCCGATCGAGTACGCGGCGTTGATCTTGTTTTCACCGACCCCGGGAACCGGCACGTAGGAGTCTCTCGGGATGCTGACCAGCGTCGGCCTGGTGCCGTTGGCCGGCAGGTGCAAAAGCATGATGGTGTCCGAACGGCCGCCGGTGATGTCCCGGCCAAGCGCGAGCTGGTTTTCCTGCGCGGCGGTCAGGCCACCCCGGCTGTCGGAGCCCGCGATCAGCCAGTTCGTCCCGTCAGAGGTCAGCGACGTCGGCACGAGCACGTTGATCCGGGTCAGCTTCGAGCTCACGCTGAAGTAAACCGCCACGGTCGCCACGATGGCCAGCGCGACCAAGGCCGCGATGATCGTCAGGATCCGCTTCGGCCGCAGCCACCGGCGCCATCCCGAAGACCCCGAAGACCCCGAAGACCCCGACCGCGACGGCCTTCCCGGAGGGCCTGGCTCCCAACCTCCGCCGCCTCCGGACCGTGGCGGCGGCTGATTGGGCCACGCCGCCCCGCCAGCGCCCGAGCCGGACGTCGCGCTGCCCCAGCCGCCTCCCCGCCCGCCGGCCGGCTCCTGGTTAGGGGTAAAGCTCGGCTGGGGGCGTGCACCGGGGGAGCCGTGCGGGCCTGGTTCAGGTCGGCCTGGCTCCTCGTCGCGGTACCAGTTACCTGACCAGTTTTCGCTCATCGCGACCACCGTTCGTCCGTAGGCACGGAGTCGATGCTAATAGCAAAGTGAGGCTGCTTAGTCAACCCCCTGGTAGGGACCTAACGGCGTAGCGGCCCGGCCGCGGTGGCCACCCGGTTCAGCCGCCGATGGGACGGATGGGCAGCAGCGTGCCGGACAGGTGGCTCGCCGCGTCGCTGCACAAAAACGCGGCGAAGGACACCACGTCCTCGGGCTGGCCCAGCCGGCCGCCCGGATAGCCGGCCGCGATCCGGGCCACGTACGCCTCGTCCACCGAGGCCCGCATGCCGGGTGTGTCGGTGAGGCCGGGGGCCAGGGCGACGGTGCGGATGCCCTGGTCGGCCAGCTCCTTGTGCGCCACGTTGGCCAGGATGTTCACCCCGGCCTTGGTGGCCCCGTAGGCGCTCTGGCCGGGGTTCGCCTGCACGCCGATCATGCTGCTCATGTAGATGATCCGGCCGCCCCCGCCGCGGATCATGATCGGAGCGAAGTGCTTGGTGGTGAGGAAGCAGCCGATGAGGTTGCTGTCCACGACCTGGCGCAGGACGCTCAGCTCCAGGTCGAGCACCCCGGCGACCGGCGGCATCCAGCCGGCGTTGCTGATCAGCGCGTCGACCCGGCCCCAGCGTGCGTCGACCGCGGCGGCCGCCGCGCGCACCTGTGCTTCGTCGGCCACATCGGCGGCCACTCCGAACGGCTCGGGTGCTCCCGGTACGGTCACGGCGATCTCCTTGACCGTGCGTGCGGCCTGGTCGTCGTCCCGGGCCAGCACCGCCACCCGGGCACCCTCGGCCGCCAGGCCCAGGGCGAGCGCCCGGCCCAGCCCCCGGCCCGCTCCGGTGATCACGATGACCTTGTCGCGAATATCGACCTGCATGTAAGCTCCTGGGATTAGTCTTTAGCCTAAGTTTAGGCTATAACCCAAATTGAGGTCAGGGGCGGCCAGAGTGCCAGCAGGACGACGGGACACTCACCGGGCCCGCATGCGGGCCCGGCTGCTCGCCGCCGCCTTGCCCCTGTTCGCCGAGCAGGGCTACGAGGCCACCACCATCGACCAGATCGCCGAGCATGCGGACGTGGCCCGCCAAACCGTGCTCAACCACTACCCGCACAAGCGGGATTTCCTGCAGGCGTGGGGTCAGGGTCGCCGCGACCAGCTGCTTGACCTGGCCGTCCAGGCCGGCCCCGCTGAGCCGGCCGGCCAGCAGCTGCACCGGTATTTCGCCGCCCTGGCCCGGATGAACGCCGGTGAACCCGAGCTGACCCGCAAGCTCTACCTGAGCCTGCGGCATGACGAGGTGCTCGCACACCAGCGGCCGGTACCCGAGGCGGTGCTGGCCACCATCCGCCGGGGGCAGGAGCGCGATGAGTTCGACCCCGCCGTGGACCCATCGCTGGCCGCCGAGGTGCTTACGGCGGTTTATTTCGACACGCTCAGCCGCTGGCTGACCCCCGCGGACGTACCGTTCGACCTAGCCGCGGCGCTGGCCGCCAAGCTCGACCTGATCCTGGCCGGACTGGCTAAGGTCGGATCCCATGCCCGCCGCGACGACCATAAGGCTCATCGAGGTCCGTGACGCCGAGCCTCCCGGCTCCACCGATATCGAGGTCTGCTAGTAGCGAAACCGAAACTCACGGGCGCGCATTTGCTCGTACGCTGGGAAAATGGTCGAGCGCGCAAAGGTCTATCCGCTGCGACGAAAGTCCCCGGCGGCGCCCCCGCACCAGCCGTCCCTGCCTCAGCGGCCAGGGCTCCAGCCACCACGGCCTGCCGAACCATTGTGGCGGGAAGTGCTCGGTCAGCGCATTCACGCCCTGCGCGTACGCCGGGAGGAAACGCTTGCGGAGACGGCCGGCCGAGCTGGCCTGTCACCGCAGTACCTGTCCGAGATCGAACGCGGGCGGAAGGAACCGTCCAGCGAAATGATCGCGGCCCTCGCCGGAGCGCTCGGAACCACTCTTACTGGACTGACCGAGCAGGTCGCTGGCGATTTGCGCCGTCAGCTTGGCATGAACGTGACGGACAAGTCCGGCCCGGTCATGCTCGCCTTCGCGGCGTAGTCCGGCTCGTACCAGCGGCCGTCACGGCTTCCTGCCTATGCCGACCCAGCCGGCCAGGCCCGACGGCGCCGACCTCGGGCCCATCTGTTGCGCGTCCGGCAACCAGATCGGAACCATGCCGGCCATCGGGCCACCACCGCGGCGTGACCAGGGGCGCCCAGCGCCCAGCCACCGGACAAAAACGGCAATCCGGGACTCTCGTCCAGGCATTCGAATTATAGTGGATACTTGCCGACCCTATGAGGGTAGTAACGATCCACGATCCCAGCAGAGCCCGCGCAGAGACCAGACGAATGAGACAGCTGGGACACGTGAGGTTATGGGGGCGGGTCGGGCAGCGGCCTGCTTCAGCCCCCACTCCGGTTGGCTGAGTACCCGGACAAGCGATTCGGTCTGATGCGTGGCGCACAACCAGACAGACGCCTCCTGGCCAGCCCCATCTCGACGACGATCGTGGGTACCTACAAAATCGACACACACCCCGTTACGTGTGTGCATCAGCCTAGTTGCCTCAGCGGCCGATGGCCGGTGAGTCAGTGACGGCGGGGACAGCGGGGAACCGCTGCCCGAGTACATGGTCGACGATCCCGTAGTCCAGCGCCGCCTGGGCCGTCAGGACCCGGTCCCGGTCGGTATCGGCCCGCAGCGTCTGCACCGACTGGCCGGTGTGCCTGGACAGGATCGCCTCGATGTCGGCCCGCATCCGGACTAGCTCATCCGCCTGCAGGATCAGGTCCGGGATCGGTCCCTGTCCGCGCGCCGCCGGCTGATGCAATACCACCCGCGCGTGCGGCAGCACGGCCCGGCGCCCGGCCGTCCCCGCGGCGAGCAGCACGGCGCCGACCCCGATGGCCTGGCCTACGCACGTGGTCGCGACCGAGGACTGGATGAACTGCATGGTGTCGTACACCGCGAGCATGGGGGGCAGATCGCCGCCCTCGCAGTTGATGTACAGGTTGATCTCCTGCTCGGTGCTGTCCGCCTCGAGATGCAGCAGCTGAGCGATGAGCGCGTTAGCCACGCCGGAATCGATCGGGGTCCCCAGATAGACGATGCGCTCGGTCAGCAGGTGCGAGTACACATCCATGATCCGCTCGCCGCGCGGATGCTGGGCAATGACGTTCGGGATCGTGTAGCTGCTCAAGAGCTTTCTCCCCTCAGCCCGATGCGGTGTTTCCTGGTCGGCATGATCTCGCCGAACGAGCCGACGATCTGGTCGATGAAGCCGAACTCCCTAGCCTGCTCGGCCGTGTACCAGTGGTCGTGCAGCGAATCGTCGAAGATGCGCTCGACCGGCTGGCCGGTGTCCTCCGCGATCAGGCCGAGCACCGTGTCCACGGTGTGCCGCAGGTCACCGGCCTGGACCTCGATGTCGACGGCGCTGCCCCCGATACCGGCCGAGCCCCGGTGCATGAGAATGCGGGCGTGTGGCAGCGCGAACCGCTTGCCCCTGGCCCCGGCCGAGAGCAGGAACTGCCCGGCGCTGCAGGCCAGTCCGAGCGCCAGGGTCGAGACATCGCACGGCACGAGCCGCATCGCATCGCGGATGGCGAGCATCGAAGGTACCGATCCGCCGGGTGAGTTGATCCACAAGGCCACATCGGTGGCCGGATCCTCGGCGGCGAGCACCAGCAGCTGCGTGGCGAGCAGCGTCCCGTTGTCGTCGTCGAGCACTCCGTCAAGCACGAGGATCCGCCGAAGCAGCAGCTGCTCCCGCACGCGCTCGCTGAACAGTGGGTTCTTGTCGTCGTGAGCCATGCTGCCAGCCTGCGGCATGACGACCCCGGAGGCGCCCTCGCGCTGCTGTCAGCAGATCTGCCCACAGCAGCGCTATGCCGGCCACGTCGAGCAGGCCGAGGTGCCCGGGCTGGTCGCGCTCGTGGCCCGGGGCGACGACGTGCACGTGACCGCGGTGGGGCACAAGGCCTTCGGCGACAGCGAGCCGATCGGCCGTGATGCCATCTTCCGTATCGCTTCGATCACCAAGCCGATCGTGGGCGCGGCCGCGATGCGGCTGGTCGAGGACGGCGCGATAGCGCTCCAGGACCCCGTCGGGTGGTTGCCCGAGCTAGCCGAGCCGCGGGTCCTGCGCCGCCTGGACTCCGAGCTCGACGATACGGTGCCGGCCGACCGGCCGATCACGGTCGAGGACGTGCTGTCGTTCCGCTTCGGTTTCGGCTCGATCATGGATCCTGGTCCCTACCCGATCCAGCGAGCCGAGAGTGAGCTCGGCCTCAAGACGCTCAGCCCGCCCTGGCCGCCGGCCGATCTCACTCCCGATGAGTGGATCGCCGGGCTGGGAAGCCTGCCGCTGCTGGATCAGCCCGGCACGCGCTGGCGCTATAACACCGGTGCCTCGGTGGCCGGCGTGCTGATCGAGCGGGTCGTGGGCAGGCCCCTCGGCGACGTGCTGGCCGAGCGGATCTTCTCCCCGCTCGGCATGACCGACACCGGCTTTTACGTCCCAGCGGACCAACGTGACCGTTTCACGACGTTCTACGTCCCGGGTGACCGGCCCGGCGAACTGCGGGTGCTCGACCGGCCCGGCGGCTGGTATTCGTCGCCACCGAAGTGGCCGGACGCCGCTGGCTGGCTGGTGTCGACGGTCGACGACCTGTGGGCGTTCGCCTCGATGCTGGCCTCGGGTGGCGGCCGCCTGCTCTCGGCGGAATCGGTGCGGCAGATGACCCGTGACCGCATGACCTCCCGTGACCGCGCCGAGAGCCGGATCTTCCTTGGGGACCACAGCGGCTGGGGCCTGATGATGCTCGTTCCGGCGGCGGACGGGTCGACCGGCGTGCCCGGTGGCTTCGGCTGGGAAGGCGGCAGCGGCACCGTCTGGCGGACCGACCCCGCGACCGGTCTCACCGGCATCCTGCTGACCCAGCGGATGGTGACCTCACCGAGCCGCGCAGCACTGCGGGCACCCGACTACTGTCCCGTCACAGTAGGAACGGGCACCTTCGTGGGGTGAGCGACGGGATTCGAACCCGCGACATCTAGGACCACAACCTAGCGCTCTGCCAACTGAGCTACGCCCACCAAGACTGACAGCAGAACGCGCTCTGCCCGGAGGGGACATCGCGCGACTCCCAGAAGTATAGCCCTCCCCGGCCGCCCGCGGGCCAGGTGCGCCCGGGTGCCGGGTGTCAGGCGCCGGGTGTCAGGTGCTAGCGTTCCGCGACGCCACGGGCTCGGTGTAGCGCGCGGCGATCTCGCGGGCCGTGGCCGAGTCCGGCCCGGGCCGGGGCACGAACACCGCGTCCCGGTAGTACCGGAGTTCCTGCACGCTTTCCCTGATGTCGGCCAGCGCCCGGTGCCCGCCGTGCTTGGCGGGGGAGGAGAAGTACGCCCGCGGGAACCAGCGCCGCGTGAGCTCCTTGATGGAGGAGACGTCGACCATCCGGTAGTGCAGGTAATTGTCGAGCTCGGGCATGTCACGCGCGATGAACCAGCGGTCGGTGGCGATGGAGTTACCGCACAGCGGGACCTTCCTGGCCTCGGTGACGTGGCTCCGCACGTAGCCGAGCACGAGCTCCTGGGCCTCGGCCAACGCGATCCCGTCCGGCAGCTCGGCCAGCAGCCCGGAGGTGGTGTGCATCTCGCGGACCACCTCAGGCATCGACTCCAGGGCTTCCGCCGGCGGTTTGATGATCAGGTCTATGCCCTCGTCAAGCAGGGTGAGCTCGCCGTCGGTCACCAGGCACGCGATCTCGATGAGCGCGTCGCGTTCGATGTCGAGCCCGGTCATCTCGCAGTCGATCCACACGAGCCGGTCATTCATGTTCACAGGGTATGGCCTTGGCCGGCCTGTGTTGCCAGCAAGACCCTTTTTGCCGAACGAAGCCTGCTTAGACGCCGACGGCGGTGAGGGAGGCTGGCAGCTCGTGCGCGAG
The DNA here is from genome assembly GCA_050010815.1 of Streptosporangiaceae bacterium. GTDB lineage: Bacteria > Actinomycetota > Actinomycetes > Streptosporangiales > Streptosporangiaceae > Palsa-504. The sequence goes on from JBEKKH010000003.1 coordinate 15,629, forward strand.
GCGGGGATCCAGGCGAAGCGGGGATCTGTTCGCCTGGGGTCGTTCCGCCCGGTCGCACACCATGACGTCTAGGCTGGTGAGGTGGTCGATATCGATGCTGCCTGGGCCGATGCTGTCGCATCCGGGGACCTGCGAGGCGCCGTAGTGGCCGCCGCGGGCCCACAGGGCGCGGCTACGCGTCCGGGCCAGCTGCCGGAACGGGGCGGGCGGTCCGGCGGGCCAGCGCCGCGGGATCTGCCAGGAGTCGAGCCAGCCCAGAATCGCGCCGAGCCCGATCATCTGAAAGCTGGTGAACGGCTCCCTGGCCGAGCCGAGCACGCCGATCTGGACGCACAGCCGGCCTTCCCTGTTCACCCCGTCGGTGCGGTAAGGAAGCCGATCCGGGGCGTAGTCGAGGTGCTCGGGAGTGCCGAGGGTGCAGCCCGCCCTGACGATCGGCAGCAGCTGTGCGATGTTCCCGGTGAGCGGATCCCAGACCAGGTGACAGGGCCGGCCTTCGGAATTGAGCCGCTGAGCGGCCGAGCAGACCGAGACGCTGCGCGGGTCCGTGCCGAGAGTGAGCCAGACCACGCGTGGCGCGCCTCCCGCGAGGGTCCCCCCGTCGGTCTGTGCCCGCATGCACCTGGCGCCCGGCATCCACGCGTCAGCCACAGAGTCCCTCCCAGAAACATTGAACGGTCTAGACCTTACAATCTCCCTTTTACCTGCTTACGTCACCATGAGTGAATAGTCCAGTAGTAAGAGCGTTAAGATTCCCCGTTCTGTCCGTTCTATGATTCGGGAAACATGACCGTAACCAGCGCTCCTCCGGGAATCCCCAGTCCTTCGCGCCTGGAAGGCTGGATCAACGACGCCGTCGGCGGCGAGCCTGCTGAGCTGACTGGCATTCAGCTGATCGCCGGCGGCCGTTCCAACCTGACCTACCGGCTGACGCTGTCAGGACCCGCCGGAGAGCGGTCGCTGGTGCTGCGCCGGCCGCCTCTCGGTCACGTGCTGCCGACCGCCCACGACATGTCCCGGGAATACCGCGTCCTGACCGGATTGTCCGGAACCCGGGTGCCGGTGGCCGGGCCGGTGGCGTTCTGCGCCGACACCGAGATCGTCGGCGCGCCCTTCTACCTGATGGAGCACGTGCCCGGGGCGGTGCTCCGGACCCGGCAGGACACCGCCGGGCTGACCGAACCGCAAGCCAGGGAGCTGTCCGAGCACCTGGCCGACATGCTGGCCGCGATCCACGGCGTCGACGTCGAGGCGGCCGGCCTGGCGGGCCTGGGCCGGGGCGCCGGTTACCTCAGGCGTCAGCTTGACCGCTGGCAGCGGCAGTGGGACCTCTCGGTGACCAGGGAGGTGCCCGGTTATCCCGAGCTGGTGTCCCGGCTGGCCGGCCGGCTTCCCGCCGAAGGCGAGACGACGCTCGTGCACGGCGACTTCCGGCTGGACAACGTGCTGGTGACGGTGGCGCCGCAACCGCGGATCACGGCCGTGGTCGACTGGGAGATGGCCACCCTCGGCGACCCGCTGGCTGACCTCGGGCTTACCCTCGTCTACTGGACCGATCCGGGCGAAGACGGCTGGCTCACCCTCGAACAGAAAGCGGCCAGCGGCCCGCTCGCGGCGGGCGTATCGACCGACGCGACGGCCAGCCCGGGCTTCTTGTCCCGGGCCGAGTTCGCCGCCGGGTACGCGCAGCGGACCGGGCGTGACGTCTCGCGGATCGCGTACTACGTGGCGTTCGGCTACTTCAAGCTCGCCGTGGTGCTCGAGGGCATCAATGCCCGCTACCTGCAGCACCAGACCGTCGGCGAGGGCTTCGACCAGGACGGCCTGGCCGTCCCTGCGCTGGTCGCCCGCGCTCACGAGGTGCTCGACGCGGACGCGGTCTTAGCAGCCGGCGACGACCGCGGCGATCGCGGCAGCGGTCGGTTCATCCGGCGGGTCGACGGTCATCCTGGCCGTGCCGCCGCCGAACCCCCGCAGTTGCAGCGCGTACTTCAGCCGTCCCACGCTCGCGCCCAGCGCGACGATCCGGTCCAGCGTCTGCTGCGCCTGCGCGCCGGACGTTCCGTCCCGCAGGGCCGCGTAGACCTCGGGGTACGCCGAGCTGCGGCCGGAGATCACGCCCGCGCCTCCGGCCCGCATCGTGGCCGCCGGGTTCGCGTCGTCGCCGGAGAAGAACCGCAGTCCCGGCGCCGCCGCGACGTAGCCTTCGAGCTCGGCGGCGGCCGCGCCGCTGATCTTGGCCCCGGCCAGGCCCGCGGCGTCTGCCACCACGGCAAACAGGTCCGGTGGCACGGGTACCGAGGTCCGTTCGGGAAAAATATAGGCGTAAAGCTCCGGGCCCGGCGCGGCTTCGGAGATCGCTCGGTAATGAGCGGTCAGCTCGTCGGGGCGGGCGGGCAGGTAATAGGGCGTGATCGCGGCGATGCGCGTCGCCCCCAGCGCCACCGCCGCCTGGGCTAGCCGGCTCGCGTGCCGGGCGTCCGGGGCCCCGATGTGCGCGATGACGCGCTCCGGGCCGGCCTCGGCCAGCGCCAGCTCGATCAGCGACAGCCGTTCCGCGTCGTCCAGGGCGGGGAACTCGCCGGTGGTCCCGGCCACGAGCAAGCCGTCGAGCTGGTCCGCGAGCACCTTGTACAAGGCGCGGTTGGCGCCGGGATCGAGCTCGCCGTCTGGTCCGAACAGGGTCGGGACCGCCGAGAATACGACCGGCGCAGGACTCACATGACTCCCTGCGGCCTGAAGTACGCCGCCGACGACCGGCGCCAGAGCAGGACCACCGCCGCGAGGCCGACGATCCAGGTCAGCACGGGAAAGATCAGGCCCAGGATGGTCTTGGGCTGGCTGATGACGCCGACCAGGTCCAGCGTGGCCAGGAAGAACAAGACCGTGGACACGATCCTGGCCCAGTTCCGGCCCTGGCCGTTGGCCCGCGCCATCCACAGCCACAGCGCGATCCCGACCAGCCCGGAAATGATCGCCAGCGTGATGATGAACGTGTTCAGCTGGTTGACCTGGGCCGTGGTCAGGGTGGGGCGGGCCTTCCTGATCGCGGACTTGGTGCCGCTGATGCTGACCAGGGAGACGATCAGGCTGACGGTGCTGACCGCGGCCCCCGTATACATGAGCTTGACCGCGTTCAGGACGGTAGCCGGGGCGGGCGGCCGCTCCGTTTCAACGGTGTGACCGCTCGACGGGTAACGCTGATACATGGTGACCTCTGACGTGGGCGCCGATCCGCGGGTGATCTACCGAGCTTAGTGGCTAGCCAGGAAACGGGCTATCCGCCCGGCGGGTTCGGCGATACTTCAAGGACCATGACGGACGAGATCTCGACCAGCGCGTCGGCGCCGCCATCCCGGACCCCTGATCCCCTTGATCCCGCCGGCGTGGCGCGGGATCGCGCGGCCGCGCGGCTGCAGTGGTGGGAAATCGTGGCCGTCTTCTCCGTCTCACTCGGCGCGAGCGGCCTGTACGCGCTGGTCCAGTACATCGGCTCGCTGACCGCCCAGGCCTCGGTCAGCAAGCAGACCGCCACCCTGAACGGCAGCCTGGCTCCCGGCCGCCCGCTGCTCGACCTGTTCCTGCAGTTGCTCAACGTCACCTTGTCGCTCGCGCCGGTGCTGCTCGTGTTCTACCTGCTGGCCCGCGCGGGCGAGCGGCCGTCGTCGATCGGCGTGGATGCCAGGCAGCCGGGCTGGGACCTGCTCAGGGGCGCGGTGCTGGCCGCGGTGATCGGCGGCAGCGGCCTGGCGCTGTACCTGATCGCCTATCACATCGGCGTCGAGCTGAACGTCGTCGCCGAGAGCCTGCCCGACGTGTGGTGGCGGATCCCGGTCCTGCTGCTTTCGGCGTTCCAGAACGCGACCCTGGAAGAGGTCGTCGTCGTCGGCTACCTGCTGACCAGGCTGGACAAGCTCGGCGTCCGGCCGTCCCGGGCCATCGCGATTAGCGCCGTGATCAGGGGTTCCTATCACCTGTACCAGGGGCCAGGCGCTTTCCTCGGCAACGCCGTCATGGGCACCATCTTCGGCGTGCTGTACCGCCGGTGGGGCCGGGTGACCCCGCTGATCATCGCGCACTTCCTGATCGACGCGGTGGCCTTCGTCGGCTACGCCCTGCTGGTCGGCCACGTCGGCTGGCTGCCCAAACCGTAAGGAGCCCCGCCATGGACGTGCTCGCCCGGCTCGCCGCACGGGTGTCAGCCAGCCAGCCGCTGCCACCCGCCTGGGTGGTGGGCCTGACCGGCCTGGCCGCCCTGATCGTGGTGCTGAACACGGGATCCTGGCGACTGGCGGGCAAGGTCATCACGATCGCGCACGAGGGCGGGCACGCGCTGGTCTCGCTGCTGTCGGGGCGGAAGCTGGACGGGATCAGGCTGCACGCGGACAGCTCGGGGGTCACGTACTCGCGCGGCAGGCGGACCGGTCCTGGCCTGGTGCTCACGGCGGCGGCGGGCTACGTCACGCCGTCGCTGCTGGGTGCGGGGGCGGCCGAGCTGCTGGCGCAGCAGCACCTGACCGCGATGCTGTGGCTGGCCCTGATCCTGCTCGCGGCGACCTTCCTGGCCATCCGCAACGTGTTCGGCGCGCTGGCCGTGCTGGCGACGGCGGCCGCCGTGTTCGTGGTGAGCTACTACGCCCCGGCGTCCGTGCAGGCGGGGTTCGCCTACCTGGCCGTGTGGTTCCTGTTGTTCGGCGGGTTGCGGCCGGTACTCGAGCTGGCCCGCGGCCGGGGCCGGAGCAACAGGGGCTCCCGGGCCTGGACCAGGGGTTCGGACGCCGACCAGCTGGCGCAGATGACCGGCGTCCCGGCCGGGGCGTGGGTGGCGCTCTTCGCGCTCGTCGCGGTGGCCGCCCTGGTCCTCGGCGCCGCCCTGCTCGCCCCGGCCGGCTGGCACGCCTGAATCCCCGAAATCCGTTGACGGTATACAAGCGGCGCCGTTATCATCTGCCGAGAGTTCGATTATGAAGACCCGAGAAGGGCTCCCATGGCCAGGGCTTCGGCGGTAAAAATGCCTCCGGAGGCGAGTGCCGCACACGGCTGCGAAGGCGCGCGTCGCGTTCTCGCCCTGATGCTGGCGTTCTCCGCCGAGAAAAACACTCTCACCGCGCGAGACATGGCCGCGGCCACCGGTATCGCGCTACCCAGCGTTTACCGTTACATCACCCTGTTGCGGGAGACCGGGCTCCTAGCCGGGGACGAGCGTGGCAGCTACCGGCTCTCCGCGCGGCTCATCGGCCTGGCCCGGGCGGCGGAAGCGGCGGAAAGCATCATCGAGTTCGCCGACCCGGCGATGCAGACGCTGGCCACCGACACCGGCGAAACGGTCATCTTGGTCCGGCTGATCGGCCGGGCCGCGGTGTGCGTGCACCGGGTGCAGTCGGTGCAGCGGCTGCGGATCGAGTACGAACCGGGCGCGACGCTGCCCATCGACCGCGGCGCCAGCGGCAGGCTGCTGCTGGCCGGACTGACTCCGCAGGCCCGCAAGGACCTGCTGGCTCCGCTGACGAAGCGCGATCCCGAGGCGGCCGCGCTGCTCGAAACGCGGGTCGCCCGGGTGGCGCAGCAGGGCTTCGCGACCAGTGAGGAAGAGATCTACCAGGGGGTATGGGCAGCCTCGGCGCCGGTGGTGCAGGGGAAACGGACGCTGGCCGCGCTCACCGTGCCCTCGCCGCTGGTCCGGGCGTCCACGGAGGAACGAAGGCAGCTGCTGGACCAGGTCCGGGCCGCGGCCGCGCAAATCAACGCCGACCTGCGCGCAGCGCGCCGGTAGCCCCTCCCTCCGGTGGCCCCGGCCGTCGGCACGGCTATTCTTCCCCAATGCCGGAATTCCGTGATGTGATCCCGGGTACCCGGATCAGCGCTGGCCAGGCCTCGGTAGCCGGGCTGCAGGCCGAGCTGGCCTCCGGTCGGCTCACCGCGGCCGCGCTGACCGCTTTCTACCTGCAGCGCATCGACCTGCTGAACCCCGCCCTGCACGCGGTCATCACCGTCAACCTCGAGGCCCCGTCCGAAGCGGTCGCGAGCGACGCGGTCCGCGCGGCGAACGGTCCGCGCGGACCGCTCGAGGGCATCCCCGTGCTAGTCAAGGACAACATCGGTGTCGCGGGCATGCCGACCACCGCGGGCTCGCCCGCGCTGCTCAGCGCCGAACCGGACGACGCCTTCGTGGTCCAGCGGCTGCGAGCCGCCGGAGCGGTGATCATCGGTAAGGCGAACCTGTCGGAGTGGGCGAACTTCCGGTCCCCCCATTCCACCAGCGGCTGGTCCACGCTGGGCGGGCAGACCGCCAATCCGTACGCGCTCGACCGTAACCCGTCCGGGTCGAGTTCAGGCTCGGCGGCCGGGGTGGCGGCGGGCCTGGCCCCGCTCGCCGTCGGCACCGAGACCGACGGCTCGATCGTGTCCCCGGCCAGCACCTGCGGGGTGGTCGGTATCAAGCCCACCAACGGCCTGGTCAGCCGGCGGGGCATCGTGCCGATCTCGCCGGTACAGGACACCGCGGGACCGATGGGGCTCTGCGTCGCGGACGCGGCGGCGCTGCTGTCCGTGCTGGCCGCCGCCGACCCCGAGGATCCCGCCGCGGTCGGCCCCGATGATCTGGCCGAACGGTCCTGGCTTCCTCATCCAGGTCGAACTTATCCGTCGTGGCTGGATGACGCCGCGCTGGATGGGGCCAGGCTCGGGGTCTGGCGGGACGCCTCGGGTCCGGCGGGACCGGCGACCGTCGCCGTCTTGGACCTGGCCGTGGCCAAGCTCCGCTCGCTCGGGGCCGTGGTAACCGATCCGGTCACCCTGCCCGGCGCGGAGGCGATCGGCGAGCCGGAGTTCGCCGCGTTGCGGTACGAGTTTAAGTACGGGATCAACGCCTACCTGGCTTACCTGGCTGAGTTCGGCGCCGGTACCCACCTTCCGGGCACGCTGGCCGAGCTGATCGACTTCAACCAGCGGAACGCGGACCTGGTGCTGTCCCGGTTCGGTCAGGAGGTGTTCGAGCAGGCCCAGGCGACCAGCGGTGATCTGGCCGACCCCGGCTACCTGTCCGTCCGCCGCGAAGCCACCCGGCTGGCCCGCGCCGCCATCGCCACGCCACTGGCCGAGCACGGTCTCGAGGCCATCGTGGCCCTGACCGCCAACCCCGCCTGCCTCACCGACTACGTGCTCGGCGACCACCACGTGTTCGGCTCCTCGAGCCCGGCCGCGGTGGCCGGCTGTCCGTCGGTCACCGTCCCGGCCGGGTACGTCTCGGGACTGCCGGTCGGCGTCTCGTTCTTCGGCCCCCGCTGGACCGAGCCCCGCCTGATCGCCCTCGCCTACGCCTTCGAGCAAGCGACCCAGGTCCGCAAGCCCCCCGCCCTCCCCGCCAGCATCATCTAGCCCATGACCGCGCGATAACCTGGCGAGCATGGAGTCTTGGCGCCGTGCAGATGTCCCCGTGCTACCGGGGAGCGGTCTGGCGCCCCGGGTGTACGACACGGCCACCGGGGAGCTGGTCCTCGCCTCGGCAGGTCCGGTTGCCACCTTGTACGCCTGCGGCATTACCCCCTACGACGCGACTCACATCGGGCATGCGGCCACCTACACCGCCTGGGACCTGCTTATCCGCGCCTGGCTTGACGCGGTACCTGGCGACCAATCCTCCGCCGCCCGGTTCACCGTCAGCTATGTGCAGAACGTGACCGATGTCGATGACCCACTGCTCGAGCGGGCCGCTCGGGACGGTGAAGACTGGCGTGAGCTGGCCCGGCGCGAGATCCAGCGGTATCGCGAGGACATGGAGGCGCTACGTGTCCTGCCGCCCGCCCACCTGATCGGAGCGGTTGAGGCGCTGCCGGTCATCGAGCGGTTCAGCGGCCTGCTCATCGATCATGGTGCTCTGTACGACGTCGACGACGACCTCTACTTCGCCAAGGCGGCGGACCCCCAGTTCGGTCTGCTGTCCGGTCCTGGCACGGCCACCGGGCTCAACCCGGCTCAGATGGCCGACCTGTCCGCGCAGCGCGGGGGTGATCCAAGCAGGCCAGGTAAGAAGGATCCGCTGGATTGCCTGGTCTGGCGGGCCGAACGGCCGGGGGAGCCAGCTTGGGAATCGCCGTTCGGCCGTGGCAGGCCTGGCTGGCACGTCGAGTGTGCCGCGATTGCTACCGAGTTCCTGGGGCCCGTCTTCGATGTCCAGGCGGGCGGGTCTGACCTGGTGTTCCCGCACCACGAAATGAGCGCCTCGCACGCCAGGGTCGCGCTGGCTCCCGCCCAGAACGCGTTCGCGCGGGTGTACGCGCACGCCGGGATGGTCAGCTACCAGGGCGAGAAGATGTCCAAGTCGCTGGGCAACCTGGTGTTCGTGAGCAGGCTCCTGGCCGATGGCGCCGACCCGATGGCGGTGCGGCTGGCGCTGCTGGCGCACCATTATCGTTCGGACTGGGAGTGGACCGATGCCGTCCTCGGGGACGCGCAGGCTCGGCTGGCGCGCTGGCGCTCCGCGCTGGCCCGGGCCGAGGCCGCCTTTCCCGACGCACCCCCGGCGACCGATGAGGCCGGGCTAGGCGTCCGCGAGGCCGAGTTCGGACCGCCCGGCGGGAGCCTGGCCCACGCGGCCAACGGAGTCCTGGCCGGAGTGCGGGCGCGCCTGCATGACGACCTCGATGCTCCCCGCGCGCTTCTCATCGTCGATCGCTGGGCCGACTCACTGCTGGCCAAGGCGCCCACCCGGATTACCAGGCAAGACGTCGTCGGGGCCCGCCTCGTCAAGGAAACCGTCGACGCTCTGCTGGGGATCAACCTGTAACGTTTTAGCCGACTGGCCGAAAGACGACGCACGGACATTTCGCCGGGGACGCTCGACGAAACCTGTGGATAACTCTGCCTGTCCACAGGGGTCTTGACAGAACTCGCAGGTATCTTCCTCAAGTCGCAGGCTAGCGACATGGCACAAACTCTCACTTCGGGTGACGAATACCCGCAAAACCAGCAACATTCGCAAGAAGCAGCAGATCTGTACGACTCGCCCGCCTGGCCAGTTCCCCCCGCCGGGCCGACCGGTCCCGTCCCCGTCCCCGTCGACTCGCCCGCGGCGCTTGTCGCCGTAGTCCCGCACCTGCTCGGTTTCATCCCCGAGGCCAGTTTCGTGGTGATCGGGATCGACCCCGAGCCGCCCAGCCACGTCAGGGTCACGCTCCGATACGACCTGCCCGACCCGCCCGGCATCGGCGTTGCCGCCGACGTGGCCGCTCACGCGGTCGGCATCATCGGCTCGCAGGGGATAGCCGCCGTGGTGGCGGTCGGCTATGGTCCCGAGACGCTAGTCGGCCCGGTGGCCGCCGCGGTGCGGGACGCAGCGGGCGAGGCAGGCATCGAGCTACGGGAATCGCTCCGCGTCGAGAACGGCCGCTTCTGGTCCTACGTGTGCGGCGACGAGGACTGCTGCCCCGCCGCGGGCGTGCCCTTCGACGCCGACGCGCATGCGGCCTCGGCCGCCATGGCTCACGCCGCAGCTGACGTCCTGCCCGGCCGCGCCGCCGTGGCCGCCCGTATCACCTCGCTCGGCGGCGCCGCCGCGGAGTCCATGCACCAGGCCACCCGCCGGGCGGAGCGGCACGTCACTCAGCTGCTCGCCAAGGCCCGCAAGTCTGGACGTCTCGGCGCCGTGCGGCACCTGATCGCCTCAGAAGGACTAGCCACGGTCAGCTCCCTGGTCGTGACGTACCGGGCCGGGGGCCGGTTCACGACGGATTTCCAGCTCGCCAGGATGACCGTGGCCCTGCGGGACCTGCGGGTCAGGGACGACGCATGGGCCCGGATGGACCCCGCTCACCGGGACGCGCACCGCCGGCTGTGGATCGACGTGATCCGTCGCGCGCAGCCCGGCTACGTGGCTGCGCCCGCGGCTCTGCTGGCCTTCGTGGCCTGGCAGTCAGGAGACGGGGCGCTGGCGAACGTTGCGCTGGACCGGGCCCTCGCGGACGATCCCCGCTACTCGATGGCCTTGCTGCTCCGCCAGGTGATCACCGCCGGGGCTCCACCGTCGCTGGCCAGGCTGCCGATGACGCCGGAGGAGGTAGCAGCCAGCTACGACGATGCGGAAGCAGGCCCCGATGACCACGAGCTGGACCTAGATGTCCACGACCTGGACGGTTACGACGAATGGTGAGGTCAGGGATGAGTGAGAAACGGGATCGCTTGCGGTTCCGAGATACACTGCCTGAGATGTTCGTCCAGCTCAGCCTGTATGTTGCCTTTTGCCCGCCCGTGGCCGTTTCCGTGACGGGTAACCGAGCTTAACGGAAGGATGCCCGCATGACTGCCAGCACGCACGAGGCCGCGGTGGCCGGATTGCGTGAGGCCTACGCTTCCTGGCCGCCGGGGACGCCGGTCCGGCTAGCCAAGCGCACGTCCAACCTGTTCAGGTTCCGCGACCCAGGCGGGGCGGCCGCCGTAGCCGGCCTAGATGTGTCCGCGTTCGGCCACGTGCTGCGAGTTGATCCGGTCGGCAGGACGGCCTGGGTCGGCGGCATGACCACCTACGAGGATCTCTGCGACGCCACGCTCAGGCATCAGCTCATGCCGCTGGTGGTGCCGCAGCTCAAGACGATCACTCTCGGCGGGGCCGTCACGGGGCTGGGCATCGAGTCCACCTCGCTGCGCAACGGCATGCCGCATGAGTCCGTGATCGAGATGGAGATCCTGACGGGTGACGGTCGTGTGGTCCGCGCCACCGAGAGCAACGAGTACTCGGATCTCTTCCGCGGCTTTCCGAACTCCTATGGCAGCCTGGGCTACACCCTCTCGCTCACGATCGAACTGGAGCCGGTGCAGCCGTTCGTGCACCTGCGCCATTTCCCGTTCAGCACCGCGGAGGCGTGCCTGGCCGCGGTCGCCCAGATCGCCGCGGAGGGAAGCTTCGGCGGCCACCGGGCGGATTTCGTCGACGGGACCGCCTTCGGGCCCGATGAGCTTTACCTCACAGTCGGGGCGTTCAGCGATGTCGCGCCGTGGCGCAGTGACTACACCGGCCGGCAGATCTATTACGAATCCATCCGGCGCAGCAAGGAAGATTTCCTCACCATCAGGGACTACCTGTGGCGGTGGGACACCGACTGGTTCTGGTGCTCGCGGCCCTTCGGTGTGCAAAAGCCGCTGATCAGAAAGCTGTGGCCGCGTCGTTACCGGCGTAGCGACGTCTACCGCAAGCTGGTCGCCTTCGACCGGCGCCATGGCCTCAGCGATACCCTGACGGCCCGGCGGCAACTTCCGGCTCGCGAGTTCGTGACCCAGGACGTAGAGATCCCGGTCGAACGCGGGGCTGAGTTCCTGCAATTTTTTGCCGCAAATGTGGGGATGAGCCCGGTATGGATGTGCCCTCTGCGGCTTCGTGGTGAGCGTGTCTGGTCCCTTTATCCGCTTCAGCCCGGTGAGGTGTACGTGAATTTCGGGTTCTGGGGAACGGTGCCGTTGCCGCCCGGCCGGTTCGACGGTTATTACAATCGCCTCGTCGAAGATGAGGTCGCGAGGCTGGACGGGCACAAGTCGCTGTATTCGACCTCGTTCTACGCCGAGGACGAGTTCTACCGCCGCTACAACGGCGACGCTTACCGGGCGCTCAAGCGCTCGTATGACGGTGCGGGACGCTTGCTCGGCCTGTATGAGAAGTGCGTCACGGGACGCTGAGTTACCTCAAGAGCGGAAAGGAACGCTGAGGATGGCACTGGCGGAAGTCTTTGAGTCATTCGTGGGGCCCGATGCCCCGTTGGAATTCGCGGCCTATGACGGCAGCCACGCCGGCGCAGCCGGATCTCCGGTCAAGATGACGGTCCGCTCTCCGGCGGCGGTGGCCTATCTGGCCCAGGCGCCAGGCGCACTCGGACTGGCCCGGGCCTACGTATCCGGTCAGCTGGACCTGGACGGAGACATGTACGAGGCCCTGGCCCGGATGACCAAGGCCCAGAACATCAACATGACGGTGGCCGAGAAGCTGCGCCTGCTGCAATCCCTCGGCGGTCCGAAGCTGCTGCTGCACCGGCTGCCGCTGCCGCCTCAGGAGGTTCGGATCAAGAGCCGGTGGCGGACCGGCCGCCTGCATTCCAAGGGTCGTGACGCCAGCGCGATCTCGCACCATTACGACGTGTCGAACCAGTTCTACGAGTGGGTGCTCGGGCCATCGATGGCCTACACATGCGCCTGCTATCCGCACGAGGACGCGACCCTGGAAGAAGCCCAGCGATGCAAGTTCGACCTGGTCGCCCGCAAGCTGGGCCTGCACGAGGGGATGCGCCTGCTGGACGTCGGCTGCGGCTGGGGCGGCATGGTGATTCACGCCGCCCGTGAGCACGGCGTCAAGGCTCTCGGGGTCACGCTGTCCGCCCAGCAGGCCGCGTGGGGGCAGGCCGCCATCGAGCGGGAAGGGTTGTCCGGGCTGGCCGAGATACGGCACCTGGATTACCGCGACGTGCCGGAGACGGGCTTCGACGCGGTGAGCTCCATCGGACTCACCGAGCACATCGGCAAGCAGAACCTTCCGTCGTACTTCTCGTTCCTCTACGGCAAGCTGAAGCCGGGCGGCCGTCTGCTCAACCACTGCATTACCCGGCCGGACAACATCGAGCCGCCGATCCGCAAGAACGGTTTCATCAACCGGTACGTGTTCCCGGACGGCGAGCTCGAGGGACCCGGATACCTGATCTCCCTCATGCACGACGCCGGCTTCGAGGTGCGGCACGAGGAAAACCTGCGCGAACACTACGCCAAGACCCTGGCGGCCTGGTCCGCCAACCTCGACGCGCACTGGGACGAGGCGGTCAAGGAGGTCGGGCAGGGCACCGCGCGGGTCTGGCGGCTTTACATGGCCGGATCCCGGCTTGGCTTCGACCGTAACCACATCGAGCTGCACCAGGTGCTGGGCGTCCGGCTGGCCGCGGACGGGACCTCCGGCATGCCGCTGCGACCCGACTGGGAGTCGTCCCCGGTTCTCGCTCGTTAACCTCGCGCCGAGCGGACCCTGGTTCTCCGTCCCACCGCACCGTTTCGTCCGGACCGGGAGACGCCGCATCCGGGGTACCGTTCGGCCGCCGGCGGCGGACGGACGCGCGGAGGGTGCGCTATCCTGTGCGTATGCGTGCCGTCCGACTGCTCCTTACTTAGCCGCGCCGACCTACCGTCGTTGGCGCGGCTGCCCCTCGTCTCGAGGGGCGTTTTCATTGCAGGTGATCATCACCCCCAGGGGCTTAGCGGGGTTTTACGGGATGGTCCGGACCGATTCAATGGTGAGGAAACAATGACAGCGGCCGAGAGCGCCGAGCTGGCGCAGCGCTATGACCCTCGTGATGTGCAGGAGAAGTGGCAGGCGCGCTGGACGGAGCTCGATCCGTTCCGCGCCAGCGAGGGTCCCGAGGATCCCCGGGAGCGCTTCTATCTAGTCGACATGTTCCCGTACCCGTCGGGGGACCTGCACATGGGCCACGCCGAGGCTTACGCCATCGGCGACGCCCTGGCCCGCTACCACTTCCTGCGGGGCCGCAACGTGCTGCACCCGATCGGCTGGGACGCCTTCGGGCTGCCCGCCGAGAACGCCGCGATCAGGAACAACTCCCACCCGGCCGACTGGACCTACGCCAACATCGAGACCCAGGCCGCCTCCTTCCGGCGTTATGCGACGTCCTTCGACTGGAGCCGCAGGCTGCAGACCTGCGATCCGAGTTATTACCGCTGGAATCAGTGGCTGTTCCTGCGCTTCTACGAACGGGAGCTGGCCTACCGCCGGGACGGGTACGTGAACTGGTGCCCGGTGGACCAGACCGTGCTGGCCAATGAGCAGGTCATCGAGGGGAAATGCGAACGCTGCGGCGCCGACGTGGCGCGGCGGATGCTGAACCAGTGGTACTTCAAGATCACTGAGTACGCGGACCGGCTGCTCGCGGACGCCGAGCAGCTGGAGGGCAGCTGGCCCGAGCGGGTCTTGCTGATGCAGCGGAACTGGATTGGCCGCTCGGAGGGCGCCGAGGTCCACTTCGCGGTGCAGGGCCGGGACGAGCCGGTGACAGTCTTTACCACCAGGCCTGACACCCTGTACGGCGCGACCTTCTTCGTGGTGGCGGCGGACTCGCCGCTGGCCGAGCAGCTGTGCGCCGCTGATCAACTGCCCGAGCTGCGTACCTACGTGGAGCAGGTCAGGAAGCTGACCGACATCGAACGCCAGTCCACCGACCGGGAGAAGACCGGGGTCTTCCTGGGCCGGTACGCGGTGAACCCGGTGAACGGCGAACGGATCCCGGTCTGGGCCGCCGACTACGTGCTGCCCGACTACGGCACCGGCGCCATCATGGCCGTGCCCGCTCACGATCAGCGGGACCTGGATTTCGCCCGCGCTTACGGACTCGACGTCCGGCTGGTGGTGGACACCGGGCAGCCGGATCCGGCCCAGACCGGGGTCGCGACCGCAGGCGACGGGAGGCTGGTAAATTCGGGCCCCCTTAACGGGCTGGCGAAGGCGGAAGCCATCGCTGCGATCACCGCGATCCTGGCGGAAAAGGGCCTGGGGCGGGCGGCGGTCAACTATCGCCTGCGCGACTGGCTGGTGTCGCGGCAGCGCTTTTGGGGCACCCCCATCCCGATCGTGCACTGCCCGTCCTGTGGCGAGGTGCCTGTGCCCGACGACCAGCTGCCCGTGGTGCTGCCCGACCTGCGCGGACAGGACCTGGTGCCCCGGGGCGTATCCCCGCTGGCCGCCGCCGAGGACTGGGTCAACGTGCCCTGTCCGGCCTGCGGCGGTGCGGCCAAGCGTGACACCGACACCATGGACACGTTCATGGATTCGTCCTGGTACTTCCTGCGGTACTGCTCGGTGGGCTACGCCGACGGGCCCTTCGACCCGGCCGAGGTCCGCCGCTGGGCGCCGGTGGACATGTACGTGGGTGGTGTCGAGCACGCCATCTTGCACCTGCTGTACAGCAGGTTCTTCGTGAAGGTCCTGTACGACATGGACATGCTGGACTTTACCGAGCCGTTTACCCGGCTGATCAACCAGGGGCAGGTCATCAACCATGGCAAGGCGATGTCCAAGTCGCTGGGCAACGGCGTGGACCTAGGCCAGCAAATTGAGCGATTCGGGGTCGACGCGATCCGGCTGACCATGATTTTCGCCAGCCCCCCCGAGGACGACATCGACTGGGCGGATATGCATCCCGAGGCGATGGTGAAGTTCCTGGGCCGGGTCTGGCGGATTGCCGCCGATGTTGCCGAGGCGGATCCCATCCCACGCGAGTTCGCCGTCGGCGGAAATACGGAACTGCGCAAGATCACGCACCGGACCATAGACGAGGTAACCCGCCAGGTGGAGTCCTACCACCTCAATGTGGCGGTGGCCCGGCTGATGGAGCTGGTCAGCGCCACCCGCAAGGCCATCGACTCGGGCCCGGGGGCGGCCGATCCGGCGGTTCGCGAGGCGGCGGAAGTGCTGGCAGTGCTGGTATCGCTGTTCGCCCCTTACACCGCCGATGAGGTATGGGAAATGCTGGGCCACAAGCCGCCTGTGGCGCGGGCGGCCTGGCCGATCGTAGAGCGGAGCCTGCTCACCCAGGACAAGGTCACGTGTGTGGTGCAGGTCAACGGCAAGGTTCGTGACAAGCTCGAGGTCTCGCCCGAGATCAGCGAAGACGACCTCCGCGAACTAGCGCTGGTCGCGCCGGGGGTCGTGCGGACGCTGGGTGACCAGCAGGTGCGCCGGGTTATTGTCCGGGCGCCGAAGCTGGTCAGCATAGTCGCGGCCTAACGGCAGCCCGGTCACCGGTGCGGTCTCCCGATCCTTTACCGCCTTTCGGCCGCGCCGGCTCGTGATCCGGGGTGGCTCGTGATCGCGGCAGCTCCTGATCGGGGCAGCTCGTGATCGGGGCGGACGCGCTCGGCCCTGGGTGGGCCCGAACGCCTCCGCACCACCCGACCACTGTGGGCTCAGACGCTGTGTCCTCAGATGCTGTCTCCTCAGATGCTGTGTCCTCAGACGCGGCGGAGCACGGCGACGACACGGCCGAGGATGGTGGCCTCGTCGCCGAGGATTGGCGTGAATGCCGGGTTGTGCGGAATCAGCCAGACGTGCCCGTCGCTCTGCTTGAACGTCTTCACCGTCGCCTCGCCGTCAAGCATCGCCGCCACGATCTCACCGTTCTCCGCGACCTGCTGTTCCCGGACCACGACCCAGTCCCCGTCGGTGATAGCAGCGTTCATCATCGAGTCGCCGGCCACCTTGAGCAGGAACAGCGTGCCCTCGCCGACCAGCTGCCTGGGTAGCGGGAAGACGTCTTCCACGGATTGCTCGGCCAGAACCGGTACGCCTGCGGCGATCCGCCCGATCAGGGGCACGTAGATCGCCTCTTGCGAGGGGATGTCCATGCCGGGAATGTCGCCGGTCTCGTCCTCGTGTCCGGGCTCCGGCCGTACGGCGGGATGGCCAGGCAGGCGCACCTCGACGGTCCGTGGGCGGCCTACGTCCCGGTGCAGGTACCCCTTCTTCTGCAGGGTGCTGAGCTGGTAAGAGACGCTTGAGGTGCTCGTCAGGCCGACGGCTTCGCCGATTTCCCGCATCGAAGGCGGGTAGCCACGCTTTTGCACCGATTCCCTGATGACCTGCAGTACCTTGCGCTGCCGCCAGGTCAGCACGTGATCTGGATCGGGCTTGTCCGGCGTGTCGGGGATGACGACGGGCACGCTGCCCTTCGGCTTGCGGCCCGGCCGCCCCTTCGGTCTGGGCGCCCCCGTTGCGTCGGTGCCGGAAGTACCTATTGCGGTGCCTCCCATGGCGGTCTCCTTCATCTGATGACCTTCCGTGTTCGAGTTCTTGCGTGCTGAGTAGAGCGTAACGGTTCTCGCTCAAGATCCCAAACATCTGTTCGACGTGTCGCCAAAATGTCGTACCCGAGCGATACAACGAATGTGTACCCGTTCGATCGAACGTTTAGACGATCGAAAGGGAGTACGATCGAACACAGTGTAGCTCGAACGAAGATTTGACCATGGAGGTCGTCATGAACGCGACGAGAGCGGCGGCGTTGCCCGGGTGCCGCACCGAACCCTCCGGGGATCTCAGGGAGAATCTGCGTGACCGTACGGAGGAGCCCATGCGGTTCCGCCCCGACCTGCGCGTTGTATACCGTGCGGGAAGCCGCGTGGCAGCCCCCGCCGGGCCGCCCATTGCTGCGCCTTCTATCGCTGCGCCTTCTATCGCTGCGCCCTCCGCTGCGCCTCCCGCGCCCTCCGCTGCCGCGCCCTTGACGGCCGGCTCACTGCGGCTGACCAGGCGCGGGCGGATCGTGGTCGTGACCATGATCGCGCTCCTGTTGGCCGGACTGTCGCTGGCCATCGCCGGGGCGGCCCAGGCGACCGGCCATTCCGCATCGCAGCGGACGGCCGGCCCCAGTCTCGCCCAGGTGGTTGTCCGTCCCGGCCAGACCCTTTGGTCAGTGGCCGAGAATGCCGATCCCAACTCCGATCCGCGCCAGGTGATCCAGCAGATCTCGCAGCTGAACGCGCTGACCAGCGATACCCTCATGGCCGGCCAGCGACTGTGGGTACCGCGCGGCTGAGATCCACACCCGCGACACGCCGGCGGTGCTCGGAAGTAGCTCAGCGGCCAGGCTTTCCTCATTAACTGCGTGCCCGCGCTTGCCTCCGGCCGTCCCCGTGGTCTACGGTAACCACAACATCTAGTACTTACATCGTTGTGTTTTTTCCACAAGTTGTGTTCACAGGCTAGAATGGGAACGCGACAGACAGCAAATGAGGAGGTGATCGCGTGCATTGCCCATTTTGTCGCCACCCGGACAGCAGGGTCATCGACAGCCGGACGGCTGACGACGGCGCAGCGATCCGCCGTCGGCGGTCGTGTCCGGAATGCGGGCGCCGGTTCACCACTCAGGAGACGGTCATCTTGATGGTGGCCAAACGCAGTGGCGTCACCGAGCCGTTCACCCGGGACAAGATCATCCGTGGTGTCCAGCGCGCCTGCCAGGGACGACCGGTCAGCGAGGACAAGCTAGCGATCCTGGCCCAGCTGGTGGAAGAGACGATCAGGGCGCGGGGCCTGGCCGAAGTCCCCTCGCACGAGGTGGGCCTGGCCATCTTGGGCCCGCTCAGGGACCTCGACGAGGTTGCCTACCTGAGGTTCGCCTCGGTCTACCGGGGTTTCGAGTCGCTCGCCGACTTCGAGGATGAGATCACCGCCTTGCGCGAAGAGCGCCGAGGTGTCAGCCGCGCCCAGGCGCGGACGGAATCAGGAGCTTAAGGCGGCACCAGAGTTGTCATTGTTGCAGCGTGGCCATGCAGGGCCTGGCGGGGATCCGGCAGAGTCCCGGAAGGGGGAGAAATGACGGAGACGGTGAGCGGAGCGACGGGCCGTAAGGGGAAGGGGCTCCAGGCCCAGGGAGCCCAGAGCTCGGGAGCCCAGGACTCCGGAGCTCAGAGCCCGCGCGGCGGGCACGGCGGCGGGGTCAAGGTCGGGCGCATCCACACCACGCCGGGCGTGCATCCCTACGACCAGGTCACCTGGGAGCGCCGGGATGTCGTCATGACGAACTGGCGGGATGGCTCGGTCAATTTCGAGCAGCACGGAGTGGAGTTCCCCGACTTCTGGTCGGTGAACGCCGCCAATATCGTGACCACCAAGTACTTCCGCGGCGCGGTCGGCTCACCGCAGCGCGAGTGGAGTCTCAAGCAGCTTGTGGACCGGGTCGTCAACAAGTACGAGCAGACCGGCCGGGAACAGGGCTACTTCGCCACCGGCGAGGACGCCGAGATCTTCGGTCACGAGCTCAGGTATGCCCTGATCCACCAGATCTTCGCCTTCAACTCCCCGGTCTGGTTCAACGTCGGCACCTCATCCCCCCAGCAGGTGAGTGCGTGTCAGCCATATGACGCACTGGTCAGCACACCGGCCGGATTGATCCCCATCGGCAAGCTCGTGGAAGACGACGCCGTAGGCACCAAGGTCCTCGATGCCCGTGGCGTTACCAGGATCGTCGCGACGAAGGCAAACGGCATTAAGCCGGTGCTCCGGCTGCACACCAAGGCCGGCTACACGCTCGACGTCACTCCTGACCACCTCGTGTGGCGGGTACTCGGTGCCGATTCCGGCCGTTTCGTGCCGGCTGGGAGCCTCAAGCCGGGAGACACGCTGCAGTGGCACCGGCGGGATAGTCATGGCGAGGCCGAGATTAACCGGTACGAGATCGAGGAGGCCGCGCTCGCCGGCTGGCTGCAGTCAGATGGGTTCGTGGGCCAGTACGAAGGCACGAACCGGTCTCTCACCATAGAAGCGATGACGGTGACCGACGCGGAACTAGCCTGGGTGACCAAGTCGCTGCACCTGCTGTTCCCCGGTGTGCACCGCCATGAGCGGCGCGTCAGCACACAGGACCAGCGGCTCGACTGCAGGCGCACGCGGCTGTACGGAGAGGTTCTGCGGGACTTCGTTGATCGCTGGAACCTGCAGGTACGCGGCATCGAGATGGCAGTCCCACGCCAGCTCTTCACGGCTCCCCTCCCCGTCGTAGCCGCCTACCTGAAAAGCATTTTCCAGGCCGAGGGATTCGTATCGGCGCGCAAATCCTCCACCGTGGTGGAGGTCGACATGATCTCCGAGCAGCTCATTAGGGGGATGCAGAAGCTGCTACTCCGCTTCGGCATTTACTCGCGAGTCGGCTTCAAGGCGGATGCTCGCGCAGACCGGCACGGATGCTGGACCCTGCGCGTCCAGTCAGCCGGTGACAGGCGCATCTTTGCCGACGAGATCGGCTTCATAGACCCCATCAAGGCGGCGAAGCTGGAATGTAGCTTCGACCTTCCCGGGCTGCCCGCGCACGAGACCAAGCGCCTCGAGATCAGCATGATCGAAGAGCTCGGCTCCCTGGAGGTATACGACATCCAGACCGAGAGCGGCGAGTACCTGTCCGGAAACCTTCGTGTTCACAACTGCTTTATCCTCGCCGTGGACGACACGATGGACGCCATCCTGGACTGGTACCGGGAAGAGGGCCTCATCTTCAAGGGCGGGTCCGGCGCGGGCGTCAACCTCTCCAAGATCCGGTCGAGCAAGGAACTTCTGTCCTCCGGCGGCACCGCCAGCGGCCCGGTGTCGTTCATGCGCGGCGCCGACGCCTCCGCCGGCACGATCAAGTCGGGCGGTGCCACCCGGCGCGCGGCCAAGATGGTCGTCCTCGACGTGGACCACCCGGACGTCATGGACTTCATCACGACCAAGGCGCGTGAGGAAGAGAAGGTCCGCGTGCTCCGCGACGCCGGGTTCGACATGGACCTTGGCGGCAAAGACATCGTGAGCGTCCAGTACCAGAACGCGAATAACTCGGTCCGCGTGTCGGACGAGTTCATGCGTGCGGTGGAGGAAGGCAAGGAGTTCGACTTGCTGGCCCGCCGGACCGGCGAGGTGGTCGAGCGGGTCGACGCGCGCAAGCTGATGCGCACGATGGCGCAGGCCGCGTGGGACTGCGCCGACCCCGGCATCCAGTACGACGGCACGATCAACGACTGGCACACCTGCCCGGAGTCCGGCCGGATCACCGCGAGTAACCCCTGCAGTGAATATGTTCACCTGGATAACTCCAGTTGCAACCTGGCCAGCATTAACCTGCTCAAGTTCCTCCGCGATGACGACACCTTCGACGCGGTCAGGTTCAAGAAGATCTCCGAGCTCATCATCACGGCGATGGACATCTCCATCTGCTTCGCCGACTTTCCCACCGAGAAGATCACCGAGACCACCCGCGCCTACCGCCAGCTGGGCATCGGCTATGCCAACCTCGGCGCGCTGCTGATGGCCACCGGGCACGCCTACGACTCAGAAGGCGGCCGGGCCATCGCCGCGGGGATCACCTCGCTGATGACCGGAGCCGCGTACAAGACATCAGCCGAACTAGCCGGTGCCGTCGGGCCATACGACGGTTACGCCCGCAACGCCAGGGCGCACAAGCGCGTCATCCGCAAGCACGCGGATGCGAGCGAGTCCGTCCGCCCGGTCGCCACCCTGGACCGGGAGATCGTCGACCTGGCCCGGCAGACCTGGCAGGAATGCGCGGAACTCGGTGAGGTCAACGGCTACCGGAACGCGCAGGCCAGCCTGCTCGCACCGACCGGATGCCTGACTCTAGACACTCTGGTGACGACCAGTCGCGGTCTTGCCCGGCTTGGTGAGCTAGGTGATGTCTACGGAGGCCGCTGGCAGAACCTCGACGTTACGGTGTCCACCGACGATGGTCCTGCCCGGGCGACGAAGTTCTTCGTCAACGGCGAGGAGCCGACGCGGCGGATAAGCACCGAGGGCGGCTACAAGATCCAGGGGACCCTTACTCACCGCGTCAAGGTCGTGAATCCTTCCACCGGCGCATGGGAATGGAAGCGGCTCGCCGATATCGCATCCGGCGACGTCGTGCCGGTGCAGCTGAGCACGCTGGTCGGCAAGCCTCGCCTGGTCCCGCTGCCCGTACTTGATCAGGCTTACTACGCCGGGGACCGCCAGGTCCGCGTGCCTGATGCGGTCACGCCGGAATTGGCTGAGCTGGTGGGTTATTTCATGGGCGACGGCAGCCTGCACGCGAAGGGAATCAGGCTGTGCGTGGCGGACACGGACCTGGACGTCGCGAGCCGCCTGGCCGTCCTGGCCAAGGAACTCTTCGGGCTCGAACCTGCGGTAAGGGCACAGGAGGGCTATCAGGAGCTGACCTTGTCATCGGTCCGGCTCGTGCGCTGGTGGCAGGCGGCCGGGTTCGCCAAGGGGCTACCGCACGAGGACCACAGCGGCAAAGGCTGGGTTCCCCAGGTGCCGTCAGCGATCCTTGAGGCTAACGACCCGATGGTCTACTGCGCATTCATGCGCGGCCTCTTCGAAGCGGACGGCACGGTACAGGATGGCGTGCCCAGCGTGTCGACCGCGCATGAGTCGTTTGCCGCCGAGATCCGGACCTTGCTGCTGACCGCGGGCTTGGCCACCACCACGCGGGAGACGGTAAGCGGCTGGGGCGGCCCCATCTTCCAGGTCAGGCTCCGCAACGTCGATCACGCACTGAGCTTCAGCGAGCTCGTCGGCTTCATCGGCCAGCGGAAGGACCGCCTCGTCGCCGTCATGGAGCCCGGGCAGTCGGCGAAGAAGGACCACGTGTTCCTTCCGGCCGAGGTCTGGTCCGAGCTGGTCCCGGTGAGTCACCCGCTCCGCAACGCGATGATGTTGTCGCTGCGCAAGCACGGCGGTGTCCCGCGGATGCTCGCCACCCGCGTCTTCTCCGAGACGCTGGACGGTCGGCTGGAGAAGGCGCTCGGCTATCTCTTCGAGCGGGTGCAAGCCAACGAGGACGGGGGCGTCCAGCCCACCTACGACCTGTCGGTGCCTGAGAACGTCACTTACGTCGCGAACGGCATGGTGAGTCACAACACCATTGGCCTCATGATGGACTGCGACACCACCGGCATCGAGCCCGACCTGGCCCTGGTCAAGTTCAAGAAGCTGGTCGGCGGCGGCTCCATGCAGATCGTCAACCAGACCGTGCCGCGCGCGCTGAAGAACCTCGGCTACCCGCACGAGCAGGCCGAGGCGATCACCGAGTACATCGCCGAGCACGGTCACGTGGTGAACGCGCCGAGCCTGCGGCCCGAGCACTACGAGGTGTTCGACTGCGCGATGGGCGAGCGCTCAATCGGCGCGATGGGCCACGTCCGGATGATGGCCGCCGTGCAGCCGCACCTGTCCGGCGCGATCAGCAAGACCGTGAACCTGCCGGAAAGCGCCACCGTCGAAGACATCGAGCGTGTCTACTTTGAGGGCTGGAAGCTCGGTCTGAAGGCGCTGGCCATCTACCGCGACAACTGCAAGGTCGGCCAGCCGCTCTCTGCATCCGGTAAGAAGTCCGTTGCCGAGGAGGTCAAGGCCGAGCCCGCGCCGCACGAGCACCGCCCGGTGCGCAGGCGGTTGCCCCGGCAGCGGCCCGCCACCGTGACCAGGTTCTCCGTCGCGGGTGCCGAGGGCTACATGACCGCCTCCAGCTATCCCGACGACGGGGTCGGCGAGGTGTTCCTCAAGCTCGGCAAGCAGGGTTCGACGCTGGCCGGCGTGATGGACGCCTTCTCCATGGCCATCTCGGTCGGCCTCCAGTACGGCATCCCGCTGGATTCCTACGTCGCCAAGTTCACCAACATGAGGTTCGAGCCGGCCGGCCTCACCGACGACCCCGATATCAGGATCGCCAGCTCGGTTATGGACTACATCTTCCGGCGCCTGGCGCTGGATCACCTGTCCTACGACGAACGCGCCGAGCTTGGCATCCTGTCCGCCGCCGAGCGCGCCGCCGAGATCGCCGGGCACGGTCCCGGCGATCCGGTCGACCCCGCTGAACTGGTCGAGGAGCTAGATCCGATCGAACTGGCTCAGTCGGCCGCCGTCGAACAACCTCATCATGCCGAACGGCCGGTGGTTCACGCCGCCCCGCCAGCTCAGCCTGTAGCCGCGCCCTTTCCGGCCCCGCACAGCTCCACCGAGCTGATCGAGGCGCACCAGGGCCGGACCGCGGACGCCCCGCTCTGCCTCACCTGCGGGACAAAGATGCGCCCGGCCGGCAGCTGCTACGTCTGTGAAGGCTGCGGCTCCACCAGCGGCTGCAGCTAGAACCGAGCGGTATCACAACAGATGCACACAGTTACCCTTCATCCTGCCGGTTGCTACCAGTGGTAGCATGTGTATATGAGCGCAGAACCGGTTCAGGCAGAAGATCAGACCGAGCGTCTACACGAGATGGCTCAGCGGGTCAGCGAACTCGGCTCGAATAGCGCGTTGGCGCAGTGGGCCAGAACGTTCGCTGATCTAGAGCCGATCCTCCATAACCAGCGCGCATTCACTAATGCCCTAACTTCACCAGAGTTCCAGGAAGCCGCCCGGCGGACTCTGGAGGCCTTTGTTGCTGCCGACCTGTCGGTGTTGCGGGCCGTCGGCCCGGCCCGCAAGGTGAGTGTCTCGATGCCGGAGGACCTCACCGCCGCTGTCCAGGAGCGCGTTGGCCGGGGAAAGTTCAGCCAGTATGTAACCGAGGCAGTTACCCGCCAGCTCGAACTGGACTTGCTCGATGAGCTGTCGGAGCTGCTGACTGCCGAGCATGGGCCTGTTCCTGAGGAGTACCTGGCAGAGGCGAGCGCCGCGTGGCTGGACAACGAATAGCCGCGGGCGGGACTCTCGTCCTCGACAGCGAAGGGCTCTCCAAACTGGCAGCCGGTGACAACCGCGCCCGTGCCTATCTCGATAGTGCCCGCGCCCGACACGCCCAGGTCGCCGTGAGCGCGATCACGCTGACCGAGACACTCCGGGGCCGCCCGCGTGATGCGACCGTACACCGTGTGCTGTCCAGAATCACCGTCGTGCCAGTGACCGCCCAAATCGCACGCCGGGCCGGCGAGCTGCTCGGGGCGACCGGGCTTTCTGGGCACAGGTGTGCCATCGATGCCGTCGTGGCTGCCACAACCCTCGGGCTGGAACGCCCGAACGTGTTGCTCACCAGCGACCCGGACGACATGAGCAAGCTTGTCGACGAGCCGGACCGGCCGAAAGCGGAGCGGATCGTCGTCGTGCGCGTGTGACGCGGCGGCTCCGCCGGGTGAGTTGGAACTTCCCTCAGAACAGAGTTCCCTGCTCAAGATGGGTGCGGCCGGGAAGCTGTGTTCTTCTTGGGCGCTTATCAGGCGCTTGCTTCGGACCCGAGATTGGATGTCAGTGACCCCAGTCATCGGAAATGCGTCCCACGCATACCTGGGGCCGTGCCTAGTTGGCGTGTTCAATTAGCTATCAAGCAGATGTACCAACTTGGATCGTGAAGCGTGAACGGAGGTGCCGTGGCGGAGAGGGGTCGGCCGAGCAGGACCATCGTTTACGAGCGGCTTGGCCGCGTACTCGCGGAACTCGACAGCGGTTCGAAGGGCTGCCCAGCCCGAGGGAGGTTGAGTCGATATCTGGCATCAGGAGGCTCACCACTCCACAGCGCTGGAGGGCAACACGCTGGTCCTGCGTGAGGTCCAGATGCTCTTGGACCAAGGGCGTGCGGTAGGCGCCAAGCCTCTCAAGGAGTACAACGAGGTCAAGGGGTACTGCCCGGCTGGTCCCGCTCGCTGCTCTAGCAGACCAGAGTTCACCATGATCGCGCTGCGCCGAGGACCTGCTCCTGAGTGCTTACTGGAGGCGGCAGATCGGCCACGGGATGCTCGGCAGATCGCGCACATACCTAGCGGCAGATCGGCCACGGACCTGGGCTGGGTGCAGTAAAGTTGCACGGTGAGCGATGAGACTGGCCTTTTCTCCCGGCGTGCCGAGGGGATGGCTGCCGAGGCGCTGGCGGATACCCGCGTTGTGGTGGTCAACGGCGCCCGGCAGGTCGGCAAGAGTACCCTGGCGGAACTGATCGTCGCCCGGTCTGCTGGTGCACGTGAGCTGTTCCTGGACGATCAGGCAGTGCGCGCCGCTGCGGTAGCGGATCCTAGCGCTTTCGTCCGGCATGACGGCTTGCTGATGATCGATGAGATCCAGCGGGTGCCGGAACTGCTGCTGGCCATCAAACGTGAGGTGGATCGCGATTCGCGCCCGGGCAGGTTCCTGCTGACTGGTTCGGCTCGGCTGCTGGGGCTCAGGGACTTGCCTGACGCGCTGCCGGGACGCGCCGAGACCATCGAGTTGTGGCCGCTCTCGCAGGGGGAGATCGACTCTGCTGCAGACGGGTTCGTGGATGCCGTCTTCCGGCTCGACGGGAATGTCAGGATGCCGCCGTGTTCGCTGACCAAGCGTGATTATGCGGCGCGGGCGCTGCGCGGCGGGTACCCGGAGGCGGTGCGCCGTGACCCGGGGCGCCGCCGGGCGAGGTTCTTCGACTCCTACGTGACCGACCTGGTGACTCGTGACGTCCGGCAGATATCCGACATCGAGCGGCCGGCCGAGATGCGTCGCCTGCTGAGTGTCGTGGCGGCCCGGATGGGGACCTTGGCCGTGGCCCAGTCGATGGCGAACGACATCGCGCTGCCGCGGCGGACGCTGTCGCGCTACCTGGACTTGCTTGAGCTGATCTTCGTGATCAAGCGCATCCCGGCGTGGTCATCGAACCTGACCACGCGCGCGATATCCACGCCGAAGCTGATCGTCACGGACTCCGGACTGGGCGGGCGGCTCATCGGTATGTCGGAGGAGCGCGCCAAGGATCCGACTGCCCCGGTCGGGCCGCTGCTGGAGAACTTCGCGATCGGCGAGGTTGCGCGCCAGCTCACCTGGGCCGAAGAGCCTGTGCAGCTCTTCCATTACCGTGACCGCGATCAGGTGGAGGTGGACATGGTGCTCGAGCACGCGGCCGGTGCCGTGATCGGAATCGAGGTCAAGGCGGCCGAGACCGTCCGGGCCGAGGACTTCCGCGGTCTGCGCCACCTGGCAAACCGGCTCGGCGAGCGCTTCCGGGCTGGGATCGTGCTTTACGCCGGAGAGCAGCAGCTTTCCTTCGGCGACCGGCTAACCGCCCTCCCCATGGCCGCGTTGTGGACGCTCGACGGCTCAGCTCCCTGACAGTCGTTCCCCCAGCCGCTCCCTCTTAGTCCCGGTCGAGCAGGTGGGCGCCCGGCCCGCGCGCCGCGAGCTGATCCTCCATGTTCACCAGTCCGCACTCGGAGAACGACAGGCACCCGCAGCCGATGCACCGGGTAAACCGGTCACGCAGCCGCTCCAGCTTGGCGATCCGCTCATCGAGTGCCGCGCGCCAGGACTGCGAGGCGCGGACCCAGAACGCCCGGTTGGGCGGGGTGTCCCTGGGCAGGGAGGCCAGCATCTCGCCGATGGTGGACAGCGGGATGCCGACGGTCTGCGAGGCCCGGATAAACGCCACCCGCCGCAGCGTGGTGCGATGGTAACGGCGCTGGTTGCCGGTCGTTCGGCGGCTATGGATGAGCCCTTCCCGTTCGTAGAACCGCAGCGCGGAGGTGGACACGCCGCTGCGTTCGGAAAGCTCCCCGATGGTCAGCTCAGCCGCGGGCGGTGACATGGTCGCCAGCTTAGCTTGACTTAAACCTTTGTTTAAGTTGGAAGCTGGAGTATGACAACGCAAACAGTCCTTGTCACCGGGGCCACGGGAAACGTCGGCCGTCACGTCGCGACGCAGCTGACACAGATGGGTATCACCGTCCGCGTGCTGTCCCGCGGCCCGTCCCCATCCCGGCGGCCGGCTGGCGTCACCGCCGCGCCCGGCGACCTGACCGACCCGGACTCCGTAAGCCGCGCGGCCGCCGGTGCCGATGCGGCCTTCCTGATCTGGCCCTTCCTGACGGCCCAGGGGGCGGAGGCAGCGGTGAGAGCCATCGCAGGCCAGACGCGCCGCATTGTCTACCTGTCGGCGATCTCCGTGCACGACGGAGCTCCGCCTGGGCAAAACGGCGTGTGGGGTCAGGTCGAGCAGGCCGTCAGGCGGTCCGGGGCGGAATGGACGTTCCTGCGGGCCGGTGGCTTCGCCGCCAACACGCTAGCGTGGGCGGACCAGATCCGATCCACCGGCGTGGTCCGCTGGGTTTACGGCCGGGCGGCCAGGTCGCTCATCCACGAGCGTGATATCGCCGATGTCGCCGTGCGGGCCCTCACCGACGATAAGCACGTCGGTGCGACCTACGTCCTCACCGGCCCGGATGCCGTGACCCAGGCCGATCAGGTCCGGATCATCGGTGAGGTCACCGGCCTGCCGGTGCGCTGGGAGGAAGCCTCCCCCGAGGAGATCCGCGACCAGCTGGCCGCCGCCACGGGGGATCTTGCGTTCGCCGACCACGCCGTGGCCTACTGGTCTACCCTGGTCGACCAGCCGGAGCCGGTCACCCGTGCCGTCGAGGACATTACCGGCGTCCGCGCCCGGACCTTCCGGGACTGGGCCCACGATCACGCCCGCGACTTCCTCCGCCGGTAGCGATGACGGTCCCGGCCCTTGCCGCCTGGCCAGCTGCCGGGCGGCCACCCGGGTCCCGGCCAGGGCTGGATCGGCGTCCGGGCCGGCCTCCTCGATCATGCGGTGCTGGACGCCCCAGCCCGGCTGAGACCGAGCCCAGCTGAGACCGAGCCCCCATTACGTTAGTGACGTTTTCCGCTCTACAGAGGTCCAACGGCCGGTGCCGCCTCCCTGCGACCGGCCTACC
Organism: Streptosporangiaceae bacterium; assembly: GCA_050010815.1. Taxonomy (GTDB): domain Bacteria; phylum Actinomycetota; class Actinomycetes; order Streptosporangiales; family Streptosporangiaceae; genus Palsa-504. The sequence continues at coordinate 43,799 of JBEKKH010000003.1, forward strand.
GTCGGTAGTTACCGGCAGCCGCCGGGCCGTAGCCGAACGAATTGGGGGCCTGCGAAATGGCCACATATGACGTAGGGGGACGTTCCGCGATCGTGACCGGGGCTGGCTCGGGGATCGGGCGCGCGATCGCGCGCCTGCTCGCCGCCAATGGTGCCGCGGTTCTTGTCGCCGACATAAACGAAGTGGGCGCGAAGGCCGTGGTGGACGAGATCCACGCGGCCGGTGGCACGGCCACGTACCTGGCGGGCAACGTTACCGACCAGGACTTTGCGCAGCTCTGCGTCGCAACGGCCGGCCAGCTCGGACCGTTGCGCATCGCCGTCAACAACGCGGGCATCGCCGGCGCGTCCGCGCCGGTGGCGGAGTACCCCCTGGACTCGTGGCGGCAGGTCATCGAGACCAACCAGAACGCCGTCTTCTACGGTCTGCGCGCGCAGTTGCCTGCCAGCGCCGCGGCGGGCGGGGGCGCGATCGTCAACGTCGCCTCGATCCTCGGCTCGGTCGGCTTCGTCGGTGCTCCCGCCTACGTGACCGCCAAGCACGCGATCGTCGGGCTGACCAAGAACGCCGCGCTCGAGTACGCCGCGCAGGGCGTGCGGGTCAACGCGGTCGGTCCCGGCTTCATCGTCACGCCGCTCATCGAAAAGAACCTCGACAAGGAAACCCAGGCGTTCCTCGCGACCAAGCACGCCCTAGGTCGGCTCGGGACGTCGGACGAGGTCGCCGCGCTCGTGGCCTTCCTAGCCTCCGACGCTGCCTCGTTCATCACCGGCAGCTATCACCTGGTCGACGGCGGCTACACCGCTCAGTAACGGCGCCTGCTCCCGAGGCATCGAGGACGAACGGCGCTAACCAATGGGACGTTAGCCGGCTGGCGCCGGGCGCTTCGACGGGCAGGCTGAGACTAGACGCGGAGCCGATCGAGGTGTGCCATGTACAAGCCCTTCGCCCATGCGGACAGCACCTTCCGGCTGCTCGAGCCGGTGCAGCAGGCACCGTCCGTCTTTAACACCCAGCCTTGGTGGTTCCGGATTCTCGCCGACGACCGCCTGGATGTGTGCGCCCGGGTCGGCGAAGGCAGCGCGTATCAGCATCTCCGGGAACACGGCCTGGAGCTCACCGACGGGGATCGCCGGCTGTCCAGCATCGACCCCGGCTCTCGCGAGCTGATCATGAGCTGTGGTGCCGCGTTGTGCAACCTGCGGCTGGCTATCCGGACAGCGGGACACGACCTCACGGTCCAGCTGCTTCCCTATCCGCAGGACAGGTCGGTGCTGGCGACCGTGGAGATCGTGACCGGCCACATCCACCCGCCCGGCAACGTCCTGCAGGAACTGTATGACGCCATCCCACGGCGGCACACCGACCGCTGGCCGTACGGCGGTGCCGGCCGGGGGCTGATGAAGGGTGATCCGGTACCGCCCAGCATTCTCGCGGCCATGGAACTCGCGGCCGCCAGGTACGGGAGCCGGCTCCGGGTGCTCAGCCGGCCTGAGGTCAGGAGATGGCTGCGAGAAGCGGAAAGCGCGGACACCACGTTGCGTGCCGACGCCCAGTACGCCTCCGAACTTATCCGGTGGACCCACGAGGGCGATCGCGACATCGGTGTTCCCGCAGCCGCTTTCGGGCCGGCCCGCGCCCCCCACGGTGGCTGGCACCAGACCTCTTCGCCGGTCAGGAACTTCCGCGGCACGCCCACGGCCGGACCAGCCGGGCCAGAGCAGGACGGGAGTTCCCAGGCCGACCCGGAGTCAAGCGGGCATCACGGGCGGCGGTTCGAGCGTCTTCCGCAGCTAATGCTCCTGTCGACCAAGGGTGACCAGCCACTTGACTGGCTGCGCGCCGGACAGGCGCTGCAGCATGCTCTGCTGACGGCGACCCGCTACGGGGTGTCGGCGTCGTTTCTGACCCAGCCGTTCGAGCTGGGCGACCACGACGACTCGCGTATTCCGCCAGTTCAGCACGATCCCGGCCCGCGCCACCGGCCAGCGGCATTTACCGATTATCCGCAGCTGGTCATCCGGGTGGGGTACGCGACTCACGGTGCCGTGCCCACGCGCCGGGAGGACCCGGACGTGCTCGACTGCCGCTGTGATCCGCCGCGCTGGCTGGTGCGGGGGACCGGTACCGACCCAGGGTGACTAGCCGGGAAGCCGGCTGCTGACCTGGCCGGCCTTGACGCCCGCCTTGGCGCCGGCCCGGCTCGACGCCTTGGCCGTCTTGGCCACCATCGACGCCTCCCGGCGGGCGGTCTTGGCCGCGTGCCTGGTGCGCCAGAGCACCGACGGGCTCCCCGCGGTATCCGCGGCGGCGATCAGCAGGCCACCGAACATCGACAGGTTCTTGAGGAAGTGGATCCGCTGCTGCGCCTGATCCTTGTCCTCGTCTTCCTCCCAGAACCGGTGCCCGGCCAGGGTCGTGGGGACCAGGGTCGCGGCGATCGCGAGCGCGGACAGCCGCGGGAACCGGCCCAGGGCCAGCAGCGAACCGGCCGCCAGCTGGACGGCGCCGTTGAGGCGCACGGCTTGCTCGGTCTTGGCGGGCACCGCGGGCACCCGCTCGGCCAGCGGCCGGACCACGGGCTCGGCCGCCGCGGCGACCCGCTCGGGATGCCGGAGGGTGTCATAACCTTGCAGGATAAAGATGGACGCCACCATGGGGCGCGCGAAAGCTCTCAGTACAGGCATGCATGCTCACTGCCCATGAAACCAGTGTTGTAACGCCGGGCTGCATAATGGCGGGGTGAACGAGCCGGAGATCAAGGTCAGGCCGGTCAGCGAGGGTGACCGGCCGATGCTCTCGTGGCTCGTCGCCGAACTATGGGGCTCCGAACTCGTCGCCGTCCACGGCAACCTCCTGCGCCCGGCCGAGCTCGGCGGATTTATTGCCGAACGATCCCGTCGTGTCGTCGGCCTGCTCACCTACCAGCTGGTGGGCGACACGCTGGAGATCGTCACGCTCAACGCCATCGACCGCAGGATCGGGATCGGGACGATGCTCATCGACGCCGCCGTGGGAGCGGCGCGGCACTTCCGCTGCCCCGAGATCCGCCTCACCACCACCAACGACAACGTCGACGCGCTCCGCTTTTACCAGCGCCGCGGGTTCCGGCTGGCCGAGCTGCGGCCAGGCGCGGTGGACCGGTCCCGGCTGGAAAAGCCCCAGATCCCCAGGACGGGCGACTACGGCATCCCCCTCCACGACGAGCTAGACCTCACACTGCGCGTGCCCTAGCCTTCTTGACCTGACGGCCGCCGGTCCAGACCGCGGTGACGTGGCCGGGATCGGCGAGCACGCCGATGTCCGCCAGCGGATCGGCGTCCAGGGTGATCACGTCGGCGTCGTAGCCCTCGGTGAGCCGGCCGCTGCGCGGCGCCTGCGGCCCGAGGGTGAGCGGCCCGGTCGCGGTGGCTGCCTCGATGGCCTCGAGCGGGGTCATGCCCAGCTTCACCAGGTAGCCGGGCTCTGACCCGTTCTGGCCCCACGCGTTCGGCAGGCCACTGCCGCTCAGGGCGATGTCGGTGCCCATGGCAATGGTGACGCCGTGTTCGTAAGCCCGCGCCACCGCCTGCGCGTGCACGTCGGCGATCAGCTCGAGCTTGGCCATCGCGTAATCGGGTACGGCCGCGGAATTCGCCAGCATCTCCTCGATGATCGTCCTGGTCGGGACCAGGATCGCGCCGCACTCGCGCATCGCGTCACAGCATTCGTCGTCGAGGTAGGTGCCGTGCTCGATGGTCCGCACGCCGGCCCGCAGGGCCGCCATGATGCCGGGCTTGCCGTGGCAGTGCGCCGCGACCACCCGGTCGGCCAGCCCCGCTACCTCCACGATGGCCCGCAGCTCGGCCAGCGTGAACTGCTGGTGGATCGGGTCATCGAGCTCGGAGAGCACACCCCCGGACGCGCACACCTTGATCAGCCTGGCGTTGCGCCTGAGCTGCTCGCGAACCGCCTTGGCGCACTCGTCGGGGCCATCGGCCAGCCGCAGCTGGCCAGCCCGCCTGGCGTAGTCCTCGATCCAGTCGAGCGGGAACGCGTGCAGGTCGCCGTGGCCTCCGGTGGTGCTCAGGATCGCCCCCGCGCCGTAGATCGTCGGACCGGGCACGGTGCCCTCGGCCACGGCGCGGGCCAGGTGGACGCCCAGGCCGCCGACGTCGCGCACCGAGGTGATCCCCGCGTCGAGCGCGGCCCGCAGGTCCCGGGTGCAACGGGCCGCGCGCAGCGCCTCGGGCTCGAGCGGAAGGCGGCCCAGGTCGAAGGTCCTGGTCCCCATGAGATGCCCGTGGCATTCCCACATCCCGGGCATGACCGCCACCGCCCGGGTCACCGCGGCTCCAGGCTCCTGCGGCGCCACGGCCGCCGGCCCCGCGTAGCTGATCAGGGGACCGTCAAGAAGGACGACGCCGTCACGTATGGGAGCGCCGTGCCCGGGAATAATCAAGTCAGCCTCGATCCTGTGCATATAAGCTCCTTGTCTGACCTTTTGCGTGATATGGCGGACTTTGGGGTCTTTGGGAAGATGTGACGCCGGGGATGTTCGTATTTGTGATGCTGATTATCTTGACGTGCCGGCGATGGCCCGGTCCATCGTGGTTATGCAGCCACGTTCGGCTACGAGACCTCCGGTTCAGGGCGATTGCGGCGCGAATTTCACCGACAGTACCGACGTGTGCGCTGTCGCGATCATTGGTGATGCGCTATACAAGGACATACGACTGTCCGGCAACCAGGTGCGGGGGACGTGGGCGAGGCGACCTTATCGCCTGGCTCGCGGGACGGCGTGGCAGGCACTAGGGGCGAGGAAGCGAGATGCTGCCAAACGATAGGGCCCAGCCCGCCGCGCGCGACAAGCCCACCCTGGGTGGCCGCGCTCTGAGGCGTGTGGGAAGGGCTCCGCTCTACGTCAAGGTAGTCGCTTTCATTATCTTGTCTCCCTTCCTCTACCTGTACGCCCTGGGCAGCGGAGTCATCGATGTGGTCCAGAAACGGCCCGGGCGCCGGGCGGCGTTCGCGGTCGCCACCTGGGCCATCCCCGCCATCTTTCTCTTCTCCGAGCTGCGCACGTCCTGGAGGGCCGTGCTCGTTGTCCTCCCGTTCGTTGTCGCCTGGGTCGCAAGCATGCGTGCACTGGCCCGCTGGTACGTGCCGTGCCGCACGACCGCCTGGGCCATGTTGTGGTCGTTGCCCATCGGCGTGATCCTGCTGCACCTGTGGCCCCATCAGCCGCTCGTCGGGGCGATCGCGGCCGTTCTCATCGCGTTCGCCGTGGTCGGCTGGCGGCTGGCGAAGGGAGTGCAGGACGCCCGGATGTATCCCGATGGGACGGTGCCATCCGGGTCGGCCAAGAAGCCAGGGACGGCGCAGACCGGGTCGGGGTCCGGGTATCCCGGCTCCCAGCCCTCCTACGGCGTCCGGGCTCAGGCCGCCGCGCTGCCCTACGCCGAGCAGGCCTCCCGCGACCATCAGGGCAGTAGCTCCGGGCCGCCGAGGCCCCGGCCGCAGATCTCGGTCGAGGACGCCATGGCCGAGCTCGACGCGATGATCGGGCTGATGCCGGTCAAGGAGCAGGTGCGCTCGATCGCCGCGTCCATCGAGGCCGCGCGGCGGCGGGCGGTCGCCGGCGTCACCACCGACAAGCCGATGCGGCATTTCGTCTTCCTCGGACCGCCCGGGACCGGTAAGACGACGGTAGCCCGGGTGCTGGCCAAGATCTTCTACGCCTTCGGCCTGCTCGAGTGGCCCGACGTGATCGAGGCACACCGCGCCGACCTGGTCGGGGAGTACCTCGGCGCGACCGCGATCAAGACCAACGAGCTCGTCGATTCCGCGCTGGGCCGGCTGCTCTTCATCGACGAGGCGTACAGCCTGGTCAACGAGGGCGACGGGCAGAGCGACCGGTTCGGGGTCGAGGCCGTCCAGGCGCTGCTCAAGCGGGCCGAGGACAACCGCGAGGATCTCATCATCATCCTGGCCGGTTACGAGAAGCAGATGGAGACGTTCCTGGCCTCCAACCCCGGCCTGGCCTCGCGCTTCGCGACCCGGCTGAAGTTCTCTAGCTACTCGCCGCCGGAGATGCTGGCGCTGGCCGAGTCCGCGCTGGACCGCCGCGGTGAGCATCTCGACCCGGACGCGCGGCCGGTGCTGTGGCGCACGCTGGAAGAGGTGGGCCGCCGCCGGATCGCCGACGAGCTCGGCAACGGGCGGTTTGTCCGGAGTCTGCTCGAGAAGGCCGGCCAGGCGCGTGACGTGCGGGTGATGACCGGGACGACCGAGCCCGCGGCCAAGGACCTGGTCACGATCCAGGGCGGTGATCTGCAGCAGGCGTTCGCCGAGCTGACCTCCCGGCTGCGCGGCTACGAGGACACGCCCACGGTGGAGGGCGCGATCGCCGAGCTGGATGAGCTGGTCGGACTTGAGCCGGTCAAGCAGCAGGTCCGCGCCATCGCCGCGCAGCTGCGGGTGGCCAAGATGCGCGACACCCACGGGCTGGCCAGCCAGCCGCCCGCCCGGCACTTCGTGTTCAGCGGGCCGCCCGGCACCGGCAAGACCACCGTGGCCCGCATCCTCGGCCGGATCTTCGCCGCGCTCGGCCTGCTGGCCCGGCCCGCGGTGGTGGAGGCGCACCGGGCCGACTTGGTCGGCGAGCACCTCGGCTCGACCGCGATCAAGACCGGCAAGCTGATCGACTCGGCCATCGGCGGCGTCCTGTTCATCGACGAGGCGTACTCCCTGCACAACGACGGGTACTCCGGCGGGGACGCGTTCGGCTCCGAGGCCGTGCAGACGCTGCTCAAGCGGGCCGAGGACGACCGGGACCGGCTGGTGATCGTGCTGGCCGGGTACCCGAACGACATGGACAGGTTTCTGCGCAGCAACCCCGGCCTGGCCTCGAGGTTCAGCACCCGGGTGACGTTCCCCAGCTACCAGCCGCAAGACCTGGTGCGCATCGCCGTCCTGCTGGCCGAGCAGGCCGGGGACATGTTCGATCCGGCGGCGAGGGAGGTCCTCGGCGCGATCTTCTCCCACGCGTGCGGCAGCGGCCGGATCGACGAGCTGGGCAACGGCCGGTTTGCCCGGTCGCTGTTCGAGCGGGCCTGCGCCGTCCGGGACGTCCGGGTGGTCCGGCTGGGTGAGCAGGCGACCGCGGAGGACCTGACCACGCTGACCGCTGCGGACGTGGAGACGGCCTACCGCGACCTAGCGCCGGAGGACCGGCTGGTCGTCCCCGGCCAGGCCTAGCCCCCTGATAGCCCGCAGTGCCGCAGCAAGCAGTGCCGCAGCAAGCAGTGCCGCAGCAAGCAGTGCCGCAGCAAGCAGTGCCGCAGCAAGCAGTGCCGCAGCAAGCAGTGCC
>JBEKKH010000004.1:0-42004 GCA_050010815.1 Streptosporangiaceae bacterium
CAACGGGCACTGTCTGGGCCACCAGACAACAGGCACCAAGGGCTGCCTCAGGACCGGAGCTAGAGCGGGGTGGCGGACTTCGAGGGGCGGATCTCGTCGAAGCTCAGCGTGCCGTCGGCGACCTGCTGGCGCAAGAGGAACTTCTGGGTCTTGCCGGTCGGGGTCATGGGGAGCCCGTCGACGAAGGACCAGAAGACCGGGACCTTGTGCGGGGCGATCTGGTCCCGGAGGAACTCGGTCAGCTCCGCGGCGCTCGGCCGGGCGAAATTAGCCCGCACGCGCAGGACCGCGGCCACCTGCTCTCCCCATTTCTCGTCGGGCACCCCGATGACGGCGGCCGTCTCGACGGCCGGGTGATCCTGCAGGACCGCCTCGATCTCGGCGGGATACAGGTTCATCCCGCCCCGGATGATCATGTCTTTGACCCGGCTCGTGACCCGGAGGAAGCCGCGTTCGTCCATCGACCCGATGTCACCCATGTGCAGCCAGCCGCCGGCGTCGATGGTGGCGGCCGTCTCGGCGGGCATATCGTAATAGCCCCGCATGTTCTGGTAGCCGCGGCAGCAGATCTCACCCTGGGCGTTGACCGGGACCGGCTCGCCGGTCAGCATGTCGGCGATCTTGACCTCGAGCCGGGGCAGCGGCTGGCCGACGGTGCCGGCCTGATCCTCGGGGGTGTCGGTGACCCGGGTCTGGCTGATCACGCCGTGCGTCTCGGTCTGCCCGAACAGGATGCTGAACTGGCACCCCAGCAGGCCGATGGTCTTGCGGACCAGCGAAGCCGGCACGGACGCCGCCCCGCTCATGATCGTCTGGAGGCTGGACAGGTCACGCTTGGCCAGGTCCGGGTGATCGAGCATGGCGATCAGCATCGTCGGCACCACCAGGGTGTGCGTCCCCGAGTAGGCCTCGAAGGCTTCCAGCAGCAGGCCAGGCTCGAAGCCCGGCAGGATGACGAACGTCCCGCGCTTGGCCCAGGTTCCGAAGGACGTCACCGCCCCGCCGCCGATGTGGTACATCGGCATCGCGTTGACGCAGACCCCGCCGTCGGTCATGCCGGCCCGCTCGGCGACGAACGTGGCCTCGTTCACCAGGCCCATGTGGTGCAGCACCGCGCCCTTGGGAAAACCCGTGGTGCCCGAGGTGTACTGGACCTGGATCATGTCCGTGGGCGCGACCTGGGGCAGCACCTGGCCGGGATCGCCGCTGGCGAGGAACTCGTCCCAGTCCGCCAGGGACACGACCTCGCGCAGTCCCGGCAGGCCGGGCCGGATGGCCTGCGCCATGCCCAGCATGTCGAAACCGCGGTAGCTAGCGGCGCAGAAAAGTCCGGCGGCACCGGACTGCTTGAGCACGAACTGCAGCTCGCGGGTCCGGTAGGCCGGGTTGAGCGCCACCAGCACCAGGCCGGCCAGGCTGATGCCCTGCTGCAGGATGACCCACTCGGCGCTGTTGGGCGCCCAGATCGCGATCCGGTCACCGGGCGAGAACCTGGCCAGCAGGGCCCGCGCCGCCTGCTCGGCGGCCGCCACGAACTCGCCGTAGGTCCACTGACGGCGGGCCTCGGCGTCCGGCACGCAGTCGACCAGGGCCAGCCGGGCGGGCACCGTGGCCGCGGCATGGTAGAGCGTCTCGCACACCGTGATGTCGCGGACCTGGCCGGCCTCGGCCGGCCAGTACGAGGTCTCCAGAACCGCCCTGCCGACCATGGCTGCTCCCTACCGACCGGGACGGCCTGCCGGCCCGGACCGGTGACGATGCTCCAACGCTCAAAGATTATGGTCTAAGTTAGACCTTTGTAAACGGTCTGGCCGATCAATTCACCGCACCAAACGTGCGACACTGTCAGCAACTGAGTTTCAGGTCACGTAGACCGCCAGCCAGCGCCCACCGGAGGTGCCATGCCCGCGCCCGCAGCCCGGGGCTACGCAGAATCGGCCGTGCTCATCGCGGGGGGAACCTCGGGGGTCGGCCTGGCCAGCGCGCTGAGGTTCGCCGAGGCCGGAGTCAGGCGGCTGGCCCTGCTGGCCCGTGACCGGGACCGCGGGGAGGCGGCCCGGCAAGCCGTTGCCCGGCATTGCCCCGACGCGCAGGTGGTGTTCGTCGCGGCCGACGCCGGCGACGCCGGCCAGGTCCAGGCCGCCGTCGCCGCGGCCAGCGAAGCGCTCGGCGCCATCGATGTCCTGGTCAGCTCCGTGACCGGAACCTACAGGCCCGAGCTCCTGCACCGGATCCCGGCGGCCGACATCGCGGGCATCCTGCTCACCCAGGCGCTGCCGCCGATGCTCCTGACCCGCGCGGTCCTGCCGGTCATGACCGCTCGCGGCGGCGGAAGCATCATCAACATCGCCTCCGACGCCGCCAAGGTGGCCACCCCGGGGGAAAGCGTGCTCGGCGGCGCGATGGCGGCGATCGTCATGTTCTCCCGGGTGGCCGCCATCGAGGCCAAGCGCAACGGGATCAGGGTGAACGTCATCACGCCGTCGCTGATCGCGGGCACTCCGACCGCCGACAACGTGCTCCGTGACGGCTTCAGCAAGAACCTGTTCGAAAAGGCCGCCTCGCTGGCTCATCTGGGCCTGGCCGAGCCGGACGACCTCGCCTCGCTGGTGGTATTTTTGGGCGGCCCCGGCTCGGCGCGCCTGACCGGCCAGGCGATCAGCGTGAACGGCGGAATATCCGCGGCCTGAAGCTACACTCAGAGTGACTTAGTGACGCTGTCCGTCGAACGTAGCGAGGTGGAGAGCACGATGCCGACCCAGGGCGGCGCCCCGGCAGGCTCTGCCCTCCTCAAGCCAGCGGGCGCATCCCTGGCTCCGGGGAGCGCCAGGTCCCTGCTGATGACCATTCTCGGCGAACTGGTCTGGCCGGCCGGGGAGCCGGCCTGGACGTCGGCGCTGGTGTACGTGCTCGGGGGACTCGGCGTGGAGGAGCAGGCCGCGCGGCAGGCCATCGCACGGGCGGCGGCGTCGGCGTGGATGGTCGCCGAACGACGAGGACGCGAGGTCTGCTGGTCGCTCGGGCCCAGGATGATCGGCATCATCGAGGCCGGCGCGCCGCGGGTCTACTCGCTCAGCGATCCCTTCAGCCGCTGGGACGGCCGCTGGCTGGCCAATCTGGTGACGATCCCGCAGTCTCACCGCAGCGCCCGGCGGCCGCTGTACTCCGGCCTGACCTGGGCCGGGCTGGGCAACCCCGTCCCCGGGCTCTGGCTGGGCCCGCACGTCGAGCGGGCAGCCGAGGTCGGCGCCCTGATCGACGGGCTCGGCCTGCGCCAGCACACGATCTCCTTCGTCGGCACGATCGACGGCATCGGGATGACGCAGGCCGACATCGTCGCGCAGGGCTGGGACCTGGGCGCCCTGCACGAGCATTACCAGCAGGTCTGGGACGCGGTGGCCGGGCTGGCCCCGCGAGGCGGAGACGAGATCCTGTTCGCCCACGTGCGGATGATCAGCGAGTGGCAGGAGCTGCCCCGGACCGATCCCCAGCTGCCCGAGGCACTCCTGCCCGACTGGATCGGGCGCCGGGTGGCCCGGCGGATCGAGGCGCTGCGGGCCCAGTGGACACCGGCGGTCCGGGAAAGGTTCGCCGAGATCAACGCCGCGGGGATGCGATAGGAGCACCACGGTCCGTTCGGAATAATTCTTCTGGCCGAAACGGACGGTGGAGCTTGCGCGGGCGGAGGTTCGTCAGCTCATCGTGCTGCCGCCGTTGACGCTGAGGATCTGGCCGGTGATGAACCGGGAGTCCTCGCGGGCCAGGAACGCGACCGCGGCCGCCACCTCGTCCGGCTCGGCGGCCCGCCCGGCCGGGATTCCGGCGATGGCGTCGGCCAGGACCTGTTCCAGCCGTTCCGGCGCACGGCCCTGCGCCCGGGCCGCGTCCAGCTCGCTGGTGCGGGTGTAGGACGGCGCGACGACGTTGACGGTGATGCCCTGGCCCGCGAACTCCCGGGCCAGGCCGGTGGTCAGCCCGTGCACGCCGCCCTTGGCCGCGTTGTAGACCGCGTGGTCGGTGAGGCCGTTGCGCACCGACTCGGCGCCGATGCTGATGATCCGGCCGTAGCCGCGCTGGATGAAGTGCGGCAGTACCGCGCGGCACATCCGCAGCGTGGTCCACAGGTTGTTGCCGATCGTGGCCTGCATCGTCTCCTCGGTGTGGGCCAGGGTGGGGGCGATGACGCCGCCGCCCGCGTTGTTGACCAGCACCTCGACCTGGCCGAACGCTCCGAGCGCGGCCGCCAGTAGGTCGTCGGCGACGCCCGGCACCGACAGGTCGCCGGCGAATCCGGCCACCTCCCCGGCCGGCCGGCCGAGCCTGCCGAGCGCGGCATCAACGTCCGTCTCGGTCAGCCCGGCCAGCACCAGGCGAGCGCCGTCGGCCAGCAGCCGCCCGGCGATGTGAAAGCCGATCCCGGTGCCGCCGCCGGTGACGATCGCGACCTGGCCGGCCAGCGGGCCGGCGGCTGCCCCGGTCACAAGATGATGGCGACGTCGCTGGCCGGGCGCAGCGCGGTCATGTCCAGCACGACGCGCTTGGACCGGATCTTCAGCGCGCCCGCCTCGAGCACGAGCCGGTAGTGGTAGCCGCCGACGTAACTGGTCTCCCGGCCGCCGCGGAACCGCCAGACGGTGAACGAGGCCCGGACCGGCAGCTCGCCGGCCTCGGCGGCGCCGAGCCGGACGTTGGTGACCAGGTGCCTGGTATTGGAGTGCGGGTACTCCCGGTGCGCCTTGCGGCTGTTGAGCCGTTCCACCCGGGCCTGCATCCGGAGCCGGTCATCATCGATCAGGACCAGGTCACGGCTCGGGTCCCCGGCCGGGTCGCCGGTGCACGGGATGACGTAGCGCGCGTCCGCCGTGTACAGCGCCAGCCAGTCGTCCAGCTCCCAGGCGTCGAGGAGTTCGGCCTCGGCGTACAGGAAGTCCTCGACCTCGGCGCGGGTCAGCCCGGCCAGCGAGCCGGTCCCGGTCACCGGGCGCCGTCCAGCTGGTCACGCCAGCGGCGCCAGAACGCGCGCATCTGCTCCTCGTCCGTGGCCTGCGGATCCCGGCCCATGCCGCGGGAGATGTCGCTCCACTCCACCCCGCCGCTGGCGAAACCCTGCTGGCAGGACTCCAGCGCCTCGATGTCGTCGGGGGTGGCGAACCCGCCCGGGCCGAGGAAGGTCAGGAAGCTGTCCAGCCTGCGCTGCCGCACCGCGGGGAGCTCGTCGCGTGGCGCCGCCTCCCAGGCCGTGACGGTCATGGCCGTCGCCGAGGTCGGCATGAACGTGCGCACCGTTACCGCCATGATGTCGTTGATGATCAGGTTCGGGTAGATGAGCATGTTGCGGTTGAAGTCGCACATCCGGCGGGCCCGCTCCTCGCCGTGCTCCGCGGCCAGCCGGGCCCGCAGCGCCTCGATCTCGTCCTTGGCCGCGGCCCCGAACAGCGGCTCCCACCGGGCGATCGGACGCCCCCAGGGAGCCAGGTACTCCAGCACCGCGTGCCCGTTGCCCAGGTCCCTGGTCACCCCGCTGACCCCGACGCTGAGGTCGGTGCCCAGCGAGACCAGGTACTTGAAGTAGGTGTCGTGGGTGGAGGCGGCGTGGTACCCGTCGATGCTGTTCTCCACCAGCAGCTTCCAGTTGGCCTGCATGCCGTATTCCTGGGTGCCGCTGATGACCTGCAGGTGGCCGTCCGCCTCGTCGATGACCAGGTCGAGGTACTCGCGCGCCCCGGCCAGGTAGTCGACAAGCTCCGGGACCCCGGCGTCGAAGCTGGCGAAGACGAAACCGCGGTAGGACTCGGCCCGCGCCACCCGCGCCAGCCCCAGCGCGGACATGTCGAGGTCGTCGCCATAGGCGTCGCGGCCGGGCACGCCGACCAGCGAGCCCTCGCTGTCGAAGGACCATGCGTGGTAGAAGCACTGGAACACCTTGGCGTTGCCGCGGTCCCGGCGGCAGACCACGGCGCCGCGGTGGGTGCAGGTGTTGTGGAACACGTTCACCCGCCCGGTCTTGACGCCACGGACCATGAACACCGGGCGCCCGGCCACCGGACGGCGGACGTAGTCGCCCGGCTCGGGGATCTCCGACTCGTGCCCGACGTACAGCCAGCTGTGGGCGAAGACCGTCTCAAGCTCCCGCTCGAAGACGGCCGCGGAGGTCATGGCCGAACGGTGCACCCGGAACCTGCGCCGGGCCTTGTCCTCGTCGACCAGCTGGGATCCGGTCCCGGCGGCCGCCTCGAGGCCGTCGGTGACCAGCGTCATCGCGGGCTCCCAGCCTGGCTGAGGAAGCCCCCGACCAGGGCGTTGAACTCGGCGGCCCGCTCGATCTGGGTCCAGTGCCCGCACCGGGCGAAGACGTGCAGGTCGGCGTCGGGCAGCAGGTTCACCATGGTCCAGGAGACCTCGGGCGGCACCACCTTGTCTTGGAGGCCGTGCACGAGCAGCGTGGGCACCCGGACGGCGCGCACCTGCTCCTCGGTGATGCCCAGGTCGCTGCCGGCGTGCCGCGGCGGAGCCGGGAGCTGTCGTCGGCGGCCAGCCGCAGGGCGATCCGGCCGCCCAGGCTGTTGCCGACCACCGCCACCTGGTCCACCCCGACCGCGTCCAGGAAGGCCCAGACGTGATCGGTCCAGGTGCGCAGCGAGTACCGCACGTCCTGCGGGCGCTCGGTGGCGCCGTAGCCGACCAGGTCGAGCGCGAGCACCCGCGCGGACCTGGCCAGGGCGGGCATGGTGTGCTGCCAGTTCGCCCAGGCCGAGACGCCGGGCCCGGAGCCGTGCAGCAGCACCACCGGCTCGCCCGCGCCGACGTCGTGGTAGTGCGTGGAAATGCCCCCGGCGCTGATGAACTCCCCCGTGCGCAGATCGGTGGCGGCGGTCACCGGCGACCAGGGCGTCGTACAGCCGCTGGTCGGCCGGAGTGTCCGGGCGCAGGTGCGTAGGCGCGGATCACCGCGCGCCCCAGGTCGAAGCAGCGGGCCGGGGTCGGGCCGGCCGGGTCGAGCTGCTCGTCGGCGATCTCGGCGAAGCGGGCCAGGCCGCCGCGGCGGGCGATGGCGTGCTGGCCGTAGCAGTTCACCGTGATCGGCAGCAGCGGGTAGGGAAACCGGGTGCCGGCGTGGTCGTAGTCCAGGAACAGCTGGGTGTTGAGGATCGCGTGCGGGAAGTGCGCGCCGTCCCGCTTGCGGTAGGAGTAGGCCATGTCGAAGCCGTCCGCGATCAGCGTGTCGGCCAGCGCGCGGGAGGCCCGCGCGTCGCCCCGCAGCACGAAGGTCGCGTTGTCGGGTTTACCCCAGGCGTTCGGGCTGCCGCGCTCGTTCATCACCTCGAACGCGGGTACCTCCAGGTCGCCGTAGGCCAGCACGCAGAACGGCGGGACGACCTCCTCGCGGAAGTTCTCGTACTGGTCATCGCCCCACACCACCACCAGGTCGGGATCGAAGGCAGCAGGCCGGCCATGTGCTCGTCGGTCCCGGCCAGCAGCGGATAGTGCGTCATGCCGACGCCGAGAAACTGTGCCACGGTGCACTCCTTTACGCTGAGCTCAGATCCCGGGCCCCGCCAGCAGCGCCCGCGCGTTGTCCCTGGCCATGCCCTTGGTCGCCGGGATGTCCGCGGCCGCCGTCAGCACCGCGCCTGCGGGCTGCTCGCGGGCGTCGAAGGGGTAGTCGGTGCCGAGTACCACGTGGTCGGCACCGAAGCGCGCGGCGGCGGACAGCAGGCCGTCCACGTCATAGGTGAGCGAGTCGCACCACAGGCGCCTGGCCCGCGCCGTGGCCAGCAGGGCCGGGTCGTTCTCCCCCGCCAGGCGCTGGCCCTGGGCCAGCCGGGCCAGGGCGGATGGCAGCGTCCCGCCGCCGTGGGCCAGGCACAGCCGCAGTCCGGGCACCTGCTCGAACAGGTCACTGACCAGCAGGCCGGCCGCCGCGACGGCGGTCTCGGCCGGCATGCCCAGGCCGAAGCCGATGCGCAGCCCGGCCAGCCGCGGGTCGAGCGTCAGGTCCACCGGGTGCACGAACACCACGGCCCGCAGCTCGGCCGCGGCCTGGAAAAACGGCACGAACCGCGGATCGGCCAGCTCGAGCTCGCCGACCCTGGTGCCGATTTCCACGCCGGCGAAGCCCAGGTCCCCGGTGCATCGCCGGAGCTCGGCGATGGCCGCGGCGGGATCTTGCAGGGGCACGCAGCCCAGCGCGATCAGGCGGCCGGGGGCATCGGCCACCAGCCGGGCGAGGAAGTCGTTCTGGGCCCGGGCCAGGGCGCGCGCGCCGGGGGCGGGTTCGCCGTGGCACAGGGTGACCGGGGTCGCGGAGACCACCTGAGCGGCCACGCCCTCGGCGTCCATGTCCCTGACGCGGGCCACGGCTGACCAGCACCGGCTGTCGACCTCGCGGTACACCCGGTCGCCGAGCATGATCTGGGCCCGGTCCGCGGAGAGCCAGCGCATCCGGGGAAAGGCGCCCTCATAGGTCCCAGTCAGGTCGGGCAGCTCCGGATCGATCGCGTGCGTGTGCACGTCGATCAGGCCAGGCCCGAGGGCGGCCAGCCACGCCGCGAGGGCCCCGGCACCGGCTGTCGCGGGCATCAGGTCTCCGTGCCCCCTTCGTCCTTCGTTCTCGATGGCGAGCGGCCTCTGGTCGGGACGCTAGTTCATTATGCATACACAATGCAAGGTTCGGGGTAAGATTCCGGCATCGTTTGCCAGCACAATCGGCGGGAGGCGGCCGTGGCCCGACGATCCGACGCGGGTAAGCGCCTGTCCCGCGCCGAGCAGGTGGCGACCGAGGTCGAGGATGAGATCCTCGCCGCCCGGCTGCCGGTCGGCGCGCATCTCGGCCGCCGGACGGAGTTCATGGACCGGTTCGGCATCAGCCCGACGATCATGAACGAGACCCTGCGGATCCTGCGCAGCCGCGGCCTCGTCGCGGTGCGCCCGGGCACCGGCGGCGGCATCTTCGTGGCCGCTCTCCTCCCGCAGGTCCGCCTCGGGGCGATGGACCTGTGGTTCCACGACTCGGGTACTCACCCGCTCGATCTGTTCGAGGCGCGGGTGCACCTGGAGGCCAGGCTGACCGCCGTCGCGTTCGACCGGGCCACCGGGCACGATGTCGCGACCATGCAGGACATCGTCACGCAGATGACGGACGCTTCCGATGCTCGCTCCTACCTGGACGCGGTGATGTCGCTGCACCGCGCGCTGGTGGTCGCCGCGCGGATACCCGTCCTCGACGGCATGCACCAGACGGTGGTGGCGCTGCTGCGCGCCACGCTGAGCCGCGCTACCTTCGTGGACGGCCACGAGCAGATGCTGAGGCACAGCATCGTGGTCCACGAGGGCATAGTGGATGCCATCGGCAGGCACGACCGGACCTCGTTCGAGAAGGTCATGCGGCTGCACCACGACGACCTGGTCCGCGCGGACGACCCACGTCGCTCACCGGACGCCCGGCCGGCCTGATCAGGACCTGACGAGCGGCGACCAGGCACGGCGGTAGTACAGGTGCGCATCGTGTTCCCAGGTGTACCCGTTGCCGCCGAACAGCTGGATGGCGGATTCCGTCGCGCCGCGGTAGGCCTCGCCGCCACGCAGCGCCGCGAGGCGGCCGGCCGCCCGCGCGTCCGCCGCTCCGTCCGCGCTCGCGACCGCGGCGTAGCGGACCGCCGCCGAGACCGACTGCAGGTCCGCGAGCATGTCGACGCAGGAGTCGGCGACCGCCTGGAACGAGCCGATCGGGTGCCCGAACTGCTCGCGGTCCTTGACGTAGGCGATCGTCGCGTCCAGGCACCAGCCGATGCCGCCGGCCGCTTCGGCGGCGGTGGCCAGCAGGAGTTCGTGCTCGGCCCGGTGCAGGGCCGCGGCGGCCTCGGGACCCTGGGCGAGCAGGAAGGCGGGAGTGGTGTCGAAGGTCGTCACGCAAACCCGCCGGGTCAGGTCGATACCCAGCTGCCGGGACACCGCGAGCCCCGGGGATCCCGCTTCCACCAGGAAGATCCCCGTCCCGGCGTCGGTGACCGCCGGAACCACGAACATGCCTGCCACCTGGCCCGCCAGGACGTACCAGCGCGTGCCGCGCAGAAACCACCCCTGGGCGGCACGCCCGGCCTGGACGCTACTGGGTCCCGGCGACCAGTGACCATCGGTGTCCGCCGCCGCCACCGTCCCGGTCACCGACCCGTCGGCCAGCCGCGGCAGCCAGTACGCCACGGCCGCCTGGTCACCGGTCTCGAGCAGCGCTCCGGCGGCCAGGCCGCTGGCCAGGAACGGGCCCGGGTACAGGGCCCGGCCGAGTTCGGTGTGCACGACGCCCGCCTCGGCCTGGGACAAGCCGAGGCCGCCGAACTCCGCGGGAATCGTCAGCCCGGCCAGCCCGAGCTCACTGGCCAGGCGGGCATGCAGGTGGATGTCGTATCCGGTTCCTGTGTCCAGCGAGCCGCGCAGCGCGGCCGAGGACAACTGCTCGGCGAGCATCCCGCGCAGGGTGTCCTGCAGGGCACGGGAGCCCTCGTCGAGCGCGAAGGAGTCGCGGATGACCATGAAGCTGCTCCTCACGCAGGGCGCGGTCGACCAGCGGTTTCATGCTATTGGACCCAACCGTCTCATTCCCGGCAATCAGCGGACCTGGCCGGGGCGACCAGGTCTGCCGATCCGGTTCCGGCCGGCTATCAGCGGGCCAGGTGCTGAGTGAACCAGTCGCGGGCCGGGCCGCTGGCGGCCTCGAAGCCCTTCACGTAGGCGTCGAAATGGCCGCCGGGCAAGATGACGAGCTTCTTGGGCTCGTGCGCCCGGTCGTACGCGGCTATGGCCAGTTCGGACGGCACCAGGTGATCCCCGAGGGCCACGAGCAGCAGCAGCGGCGTCGGGCTGATGTAGGGCATGTAGCTGACCGGCTCGTACTCGGTGAACATCTCAACGCTGCGCAGCGTGACCTCGTTGCGCCATGCGGGCGCGCGGGTCTGGCCGGTCTCGGTGAACCACTGCCAGGAATCAGCCGTGGGCAGAGCCGAGGCGGCCAGCGGGTCGGAGTCCACGACCGGCACCATGGCCGGCGGCTTACCCTCGAACCGGGCGAGCCGGTCCGCGTCGAACATCTCGCGGAACCCGGCGATGAAGTCGGACCGGACCAGGGCGCGCAGGTTGTCGTGCCCGCTGACCAGCGGTACCTGGCTGACCGCCGCCTTGACGCGCCGGTCGATCGCCGCCACGACCAGGACATGCCCGCCGGAGTAGCTGCTGCCCCAGATCCCGATCCTCGAAGCGTCCACCTCGGGGAGGGTGCTGGCGTAGGTGATGGCATGCCGGTAGTCGCGGACCTGCGCCCACGGATCAATCTCCTGCCGGGGCTCACCGTCGCTGGCGCCGAAATTGCGGTTGTCGAAGACCAGGGCGTGCAGGCCGGCCGCGGCGAACACCTCGGCGAAGCGGTCTAGGTACATCTCCTTGACGGCGGAGAACCCGTGCGCCATGACCACCGCCGGAGCGGAACTGCTCACGCCCTCCGCGGTAAAGAACCAGCCACGCAGGGTGACACCCTCGGCGTCGAACTCGATCTCGCGTCGGCTCATCTCGATCTCCTCACCGGGCCGGCCCGGCCAGGCGGGACGCCAACCGGCAAGCCCGGACCCTGAGAAGATTTAAGCCCAGGATGGTACGGCTTGCGGTCTCAAGCTGGGACAAACCGGACCGTCGCGTCAGACCAGCGACTCCAGCGTGGCCCGGGCCCCGCGCGCATGCAGCGAATCCAGCGCGGTCAGGTAAGCGGCGCGGAACCGCTCGTCGTCGATGAGATCGCCGAACAGCTGACGGTTGGAGATGAACACGTCCGGCTCCTCGCGCTGGCGCCTGGCCAGCGGGACCAGGCTGTCGGCCAGCCGGTCCACCACCTCGATGGGCTGGCCCTGCTCATCGACCCCCTCCGCGTAACGCGCCCAGCTGGCCACTATCGCGGCCGAACGGCGGATCCCGCCCCCGGTGGCGAGCTGCTGCCGGATCACCGGGACCAGCCATTTCGGGATGCGGTCCGAGCTTTCCGCGCACAACCGGGCGATGGTGTCGCGGACCTCGGGGTTGGAGAAGCGCTCGATCAGCGTGTGCTTGTATTCGCCGAGATCCACGCCCGGCACCGGGGCCAGCGTGGGCGTGGCCTCCTCGTCCATGTAGCCGAGCAGGAAGGCCTGGAAGAGGGGATCTTGAGCCGCCTCGTGCGCCAGCCGGTAGCCGCACAGGTAGCCGAAGTAGGCCAGGCCCTGGTGGCCGACGTTGAGCAGCCGCAGTTTCATCAGCTCATACGGCTCGACGTCGTGGACGACCTGCACCCCGGCGTCGGCGTAGGGCGGGCGCCCGTCGGTGAAGGCGTCCTCGAGCACCCACTGCGTGAAGGGCTCGGACACGACCGGCCAGCGGTCCTCGATCCCGAACCGTTCGGCGATCTCGGCCCGGTCGGCATCGGTGGTCACCGGCGTGATCCGGTCCACCATGCAGTTCGGGAACTGCACCTCGCGCTCCACCCAGTCGCCGAGTTCGGCGTCCCGCAGCCGGGCGAACGTGGCGAACGCCTGCCTGGCCCGGTGACCGTTGCCCTGCAGGTTGTCGCAGGACATAACCGTGAACGGCGCCACGCCTCGCTCCCTGCGGCGGCGGAGCGCCTCGGTGACCAGGCCGAACGTCGTCCGCGGGACGGCGCCAGGTTCGAGATCGGCCACGACGCCGGGGTTGGCCGCGTCGAACTCGCCGGTGACGTCGCTGATGTTGTACCCGCCCTCGGTGATGGTCAGGGACACGATCCGGGTCGTGGGCGCCGCCATCTTCTCCAGGACCGCCTCCGGGTCGTCCGGGGCGAACAGGTACTCCACGATCGACCCGATCACCCGGGGCTCGTAGGTGCCGTCGCTGTGCTTGAGCACCAGGGTGTAAAGGCCGTCCTGCGCATCCAGGGCTTCTTGCATCTTCCGGTCCGCGGCCATGACGCCGACGCCGCAGATGCCCCAGTCCAGCGCCTCGCCCTTATTCATCAGGCGGTCGAGGTACATGGCCTGATGCGCACGGTGAAAGCCGCCCACGCCGATGTGGACCACGCCCACCGTGACGCGGTCGCGGTCATAGGACGGCGCCTCGACACGGTCGGTCCAGTACGCCAGCGTCTGCGCGTTCAGCGGTTGCGGCGGTTGCGGCGGTTGCGGCGGTTGCGGCGGTTGCGGCGGTTGCGGCGGTTGCGGCGGTTGCGGCGGTTGCGGCGGTTGCGGCGGGACAAGTTCGGACATGCCGTGCCTCCTCGGCCGGAGTTGACGATCACCCTCGACATGGGCGCTAATGCTCGTGCGGCCGTGACCATTCTGGCGGTCCCGGCTCCCGGAGGCCAGCGACGCGGGCGGGAAGTAACGATCAATGAGTGAGGGCCGGGTGCCGGGGCTGTGGGCCCCGCAGCAGCGCGCGCTGACCGCGGGCCTGGTCCTGACGATCACGTTCGTGGCGTCGGAGGCGCTCGCGGTGGTGACGGTCATGCCGGTAGTCGCGCGTGACCTCGGCGGGCTGCGCCTGTACGGGTGGGTGTTCAGCAGCTTCATGCTGGGCAGCGTGATCGGCATCGTGGCCGCCGGGTCGCAGGCCGACCGGCGCGGGCCGGCCGTCCCGTTCGTGGCCGGGGTGATCTTGTTCGGCTGCGGGCTGGCCATAGCAGGCCTGGCGCCCTCTATGGCGGTGCTGGTCGCGGGCCGGGTGCTGCAGGGGCTGGGCGCCGGGGCGGTGCCCTCGGTGGCCTACGCCGTGATCGGCCGCAGTCTGGCCGGCCCGCTCCGCGCCCGCATGATGGCGATCATGTCCACCGCGTGGGTCGCGCCGGGCCTGGCGGGACCCGTCGTGAGCGCGGAGGTGGCACGGCTGTTCGGCTGGCGGTGGGTATTCCTGGGGCTGCTGCCGATCGTCGCGGTGGCCGGGTCGCTGGCCGTGCCGGCTCTGATCCGCCTCGGGGCGCCCGGGCCCAGCCCGACGGACCCGACGGACCCGGCGGCTACGGAGGCCACCGCGCCGGGGCACCGCCTGGTCGACGCCATCCGGGTGGCCGCGGGCGCGGCGCTGATGCTGGCCGGCCTGACCAGCGCCAGTTCCGGCACCATCGGGGTCGGCCTCGCGCTCGTCGCGGTCGGCGTGCTGGTCGAGCTGCCCGCCCTGCGCCGGCTGGTGCCAGCAGGCACCCTGGTCGCGCGCCCGGGACTGCCCGCCACGATTCTCACCCGGAGCATGCTGACGTTCGCGTTCTTCGGAGCTGACGCCTACGTGACCCTGACGATTTCTACGGTCAGGCACCACAGCCCGGTGGTGGCTGGCCTCGCGCTCACCGGGGCCACGCTGGCCTGGACCACGGGCGCCTGGATCCAGGCGCGGCTCAGCGACGTCTGGGAAGGCCGCCGCCTCGTGCGCGCCGGGCTGGTGATCATCCTGGCCGGCATCGCCGGGATGGTCGTGGTCCTGCAGCCGGGCGTCCCGGTGGCGGCGGCCCTGGCCGCGTGGACGGTCGCGGGCCTGGGCATGGGCCTGGCCAATGCCCCGCTCTCGCTGATGATGCTGCAGCGCGCACCCCCCGGGCAGGAGGGACAGGTCTCCGCGTCCCTGAACCTGGCCGACACGCTCGGCACCGCGACCGGCATCGGGGTCGGCGGCGCGGCCGTGGCCGCCTCCGCCACAGGCCACCTTGCCGTGGGCATCGCGGTCGCGTTCGCCGTCGCGGCCACGATGGCCGTGGTCGCGCTGGCTCTGTCCCGCCGCCTGCCACCCGGCATCACCTCATCAGCGGGGTGACCGCCGACGCGCTAGCTCTGCCGGCGCGCTACCTCTGCCGGGCGCTATACCTTAGCAACCAGCGTTCGCCCGGTTACTCGGTGCGGTAAAGATCACGCCTGGCGAAGGGTCAGCACCCCGCGAACACCGCCCGCCTCGCCCGCCTCGCCCGCCTCGCCCGTGCCGGGGCGCTCCCGCTCTCGAGCCACACCGATGGTCCATCGCGGTTGCCCCAGCAACACCTATGGTCTTCGTTGTGGGCCTTTAGGGTTCTGCCCCGGCGAAGCTGCTGGAAGCGGGCCCGAACGTGACCTGACACGGCGCTAGCTCTGCCGGCGCGCTACCTCTGCCGGGCGGCGGTCCGCGACCGGATCTCCGACCCCATCACCGTCATCAGCGTCTCCCACCCCGGCCGCTTCATCGACGGCCACGGCAGGCGGCGGATCAAGCGCCGTGCCGGCCGGGTATTACCGGTTCACGAATGCCACTGGCTTTTCTATCGGGGTGCCGTCCGGATGGCAGATCTCGCACGTCGGCCACTACGTGTACATCCGGGACCCGGAGAACAGCGGCATATTCCTGCTCATCGACCAGTCCGACCAGCCTAAAGCCAGCCCGCTGGCGGACTGGCAGCAGCAGGCGGCCAACCGCGGGAGCAGTTATCCCGACTACCATCTCATCCGGCTTCAGGCCGTGGTGTACCCGCAGGCGGAAAGGGCCGCGGACTGGGAATTCAGCTACGTCAGGAACGGCATCGAGGTACAGGTGCTGAACCGCAACGTGCTGGCAAATGCCCGCCATGCGTACGCGCTCTACTGGTCGACACCGGTCAGTGACTGGAACGCCGACTATCATTATTTCCAGACCTTCGCCGCCACGTTCCGGCCGGCCAGCGTCAACCAGACAGGCTGACCGCCCCGGCCCGGACCGGCCGTAGGGGAAGATGGGGTTATGGGTTCCGTGCCAGCCGACCCGGCGGAAGGTAGGCCGCGGGAGTGGCTTGCCCTTCCCGGCGGCCGGATCCGGCCCGTCGTTTCCGTTCCGGGCCAGGGCGGCATCGCCGAGCTGCTGGCCTACGCCGCCTGGCTGAGCCGCCTGCGCCCGACCTGCCGGTGCGGTCAGCCCCGGCTGGGCTCGGGCCGGACCTGCGGAAGCGCGGACTGCGTGGCCGAGCTGCGGGTCCAGGAGTCCGGCGGTTAAGTAGCTAGCCGCCTAGACCGTCATATCTCCGTGTGGCGGGCACGTTGGCTGCTAGAGTTCCGCATGCG
Source organism: Streptosporangiaceae bacterium (assembly GCA_050010815.1). Classification (GTDB taxonomy): domain Bacteria; phylum Actinomycetota; class Actinomycetes; order Streptosporangiales; family Streptosporangiaceae; genus Palsa-504. The sequence continues at coordinate 16,035 of JBEKKH010000004.1, forward strand.
TTCCGGGTGGCGTTAGGGCGGGATAAACGTGCTAGGACTGCAGCCCGGGGATCCGGACCGGATCGGGCCGTACTTGCTGCTGGGGCGGCTCGGGCATGCCGGCATGGGCCTGATGTTCCTGGGCCAGTCAGCGGACGGGCGGCCTGTGGCCGTAAAGGTCCTCCGCCCCGACCTGGCCGCCGACAGCGATTTCCGGGCGCGGTTCCAGGGTGAGGTCATCGCGGCGAGGAAGGTAAGCGGCCCGTTCACAGCCGAGGTGGTCGATGCAGACGCGGCCGGCCCACAGCCCTGGCTGGCCATGGCCTATGAGGCCGGACCGTCGCTGGCCGAGGTCGTCCGCGAGGGCGGGCCGCTGCCGGTCCGCTCGCTGATAACCCTGGCGGCCGGGCTGGCCGCGGGCTTGTGCGCCACCCGGGCCGCGGGTCTGGTGCACGGCGATCTGAAGCCCGCTAACGTCCTGATGGCCGAGGACGGACCGCGGATGATCGACTTCGGGAACTCCTTGGCGGCCGAACCGTCCGCCGATGTGTTCGGGCTGGGGCTGGTTCTGGCGTTCGCGGCGACCGGTCGCCAGCCGTTCATTACCGGGAAGCCGACGGCGCCGGCCGACCGCGTGGCCCATGGCTGGCCGGACCTCGATGGGGTGCCTGACGAGATACGGGCCCTCGTCGAGCGCTGCCTGGCTCAAGATCCCGGACAGCGGCCCACCCCCGCCGACCTCGCGGCGGAAATCGAGTCCGGCCTGGCCCCCTGGGTTGAGGCAACCCGCCCTGACCTCCCAGCCATGACGACGCCAGCCATGACGACGCCAGCCATTTCGGCGCCGGCCATTTCGGCGCCGCCCGGGCCTGAAGCAGCCCCGGACGCGCTGGTCAAGGCAAGGCCGCCCGCACGACGGATCTGGCTCGCGGCCGGCGCGGTAGCGGCCGCAGTCGCGGTAACGCTGATCGTGGCCACCAGTGCAGGACACGCGGACCAACCTCAGGACGCCCCGCAGCGAGCTCATCCCGCCCTGGATCATCGATCGGCGTGGCCGACTCCGACCCCTGTTCGGCTGGCGGCATGGTCGGCCGGGCAGCGGATCGGCCATGCCGAGCCCTTCACATCCATCTCCTGCCCGGCCACCACTTTCTGCCTGGCCGCGGACTCAGGCGGCGACGTCTATACCTACTCCGGAGGCCGATGGGCCGGTCCCCTGCCACTCGCTAGCGGCGCCCTGACCTCGGTCTCCTGCGCCACTACCACTTTCTGCGCGGCCACAGGCGCAAACGGCCGCGCAGATATCTACACCGACGGAAGCTGGTCGGGACCCACCCAGCTGACCGGCGCCGACGGCAATCCGGCGGATCTGAAGTGGGTTTCCTGTCCCTTGGCCGGCTTCTGCGTGGCCGCAGGCAAATGGGATGCCTACACGTATTCCGCAGGCCGATGGGCCACGGGCTACCAGCTCCAGCAAAGCTACACCTTCGCGTCCATCTCCTGCCCGGCCGCCACCTTCTGCCTGGCCGCGGACTCCGGCGGCAACGTCTACACCTACTCCGGAGGCCTATGGGCCGGTCCCCGGCCACTCGCCAGCAGCGCCCTGACCTCGGTCTCCTGCGCCACTACCACTTTCTGCGCGGCCACAGGCGCAAACGGCCGCGCATACGTCTACACCGACGGCAGGTGGTCGGCACCCAGCCAGCTGACCGACGCCGACGGCAATCGGGCGGACCTCAGGTCAGTGTCCTGTCCCGCGGCCGGCTTCTGCGTGACCACGGGCAGGTGGGATGCCTACACATATTCCGCAGGCACGTGGGCGGCGGGCCACTTCATCCAGAAAGATCAGATCTTCACGTCTATCTCCTGCCCCGGTGCCGCCTTCTGCATGGCCACGGACACCGGCGGCAATATTTACACCTACTCGGCGGGCTGACGGCAGAGGTAACGCTGACCGTGCCCGGTAAGCTCCCTTACCCCAGCCGGGCGGGAGCCCCGGCGCTGAGCAGGTCGGCGGTGACCTGACGGCTGCGTTCGGCGGTCATGCCGAAGCTGGCCGGGTAGACGATGACGTGGTCCAGGCGCCGCCCGAACTCCTTGAGCTTCGCGGCCACCTGCGCCTGGGTGCCGGCCGCCGCCATCGCGTCGACCATCGCGTCGGGCACCGCCGCTGCCATCGCGTCGAAGTCCCGCGACCCGAACGCCTCCCTGATCCGCTCCCCCGCGTCGGCGAACCCGGCGACCTCGATGACCGTTCCGTAGGTCCGCGGGGCCGCGTAGAACGCGATCTGCGCGGCCGCCTCGCGGCGCGCCTGCGTCTCGTCGTCGGACACCGAGCAGATCACCAGCCCGGCGACCTGGACGTCCTTGGCTTCGCGACCAGTCTTGGCCGCGCCCGCGGCGATCGCAGGCCGGACCACGTCATCGTAGTAGCGGGGGCTGAACAGCGGATGACCGAGGAAACCGTCGCTCACCCGGCCGGCCACCTGCACCATCCGGGTGTTCACGCCCGCGGTGAAGACCGGGATGTCGGTCCGGGGCGGCGGCGTCATCTCCGCGGTCGGGGTCACGTCGACGTGGTAAAACCGGCCGTCGTGCCGCACCGGCCCCTCGTGCAGTCGCCACAGGCTCCGCAGCAGCGGGATGAGCTCCTCCATCCGGGACGCGGGACCGGACGGGTCGACCCCGTGCCAGCCCGCCATCATCTTGGTCGTGCCGGTGCCAAGCCCGTAAATGAGCCGGCCGTGGGACAGTTCGTCTAGGCTGCGGGCCTCGGTGGCGAGCACAAGGGGGGTACGGCCGACCGCATACGCGATCGAGCTGCCGATGCGCGCGGTCGAGGTGACCTGGGCCATGGCCGCCAGGCTGACGATCGCCGACCGGGTATAGAACTCAGGGCTCCAGGCCGCGTGGTAGCCGAGTTGTTCGGCTGCCGCGGCGGTGTTAGCGGCGTCGGTGACGTCACCCCGCAGGATAGCGAAACCTCTGGTGGCGCCGGCGGGCGTCGTCATAGCGTGGTGGCCTCTCGGGGTTGGCGGGTCACGGCGGGCGGGGCGGCCAGGAACAGTCCTGCGTTAACGGCCAGGCCGCTCGTGCCCCGGTCCTGGTGTGACGGGATAGTACGCGCGTGCCTTCAGTGCGACGGGCCGGGGATTAGATTGTGGCGGATCCGGGCTCCGTGGCTGATCCGGTGCATCCCAGTACACCCGATCCACCGCCAAGCCCGGATCCACCACGGAAACGGGGACGGGTGCGGCGGGTGCGGCGGGTGCGGCGGGTGCGGCGGGTGCGGCGGGTGGGCCGGATGCCGGCGGAACCAGCGGCGGGCGGGGCGCGTCATATGGCCAGGGTCACCTGACGGCTGGAGTCACCGTGAGCATGGGCGTGGTACGTGGCGTCCTTGCCCTGGCCGTGACCCTGGGGCTCGCGGCCTGCGGGTCGCAGCCGCCTGCTGGCAACGCCCGGGTGGGTGCGACGGAGTCCGCGGCGTCCCCCGCGTTCGTCGCGCGCGCCCGGCAGGTCGTGGCGCAGTGGCGGGTCGCGCCGGCCGAACGTGCCTGGAACAGCGGGATGGTCCTGCTCGGTCCCGGCGAGCTGACCCCGGTCCCGCGCGACGCCGGGTTCGCCAGCCAGTATCAGAAGGGCGCCTTCGCCTCCGGGCGGTTCCGCCTGGCGGGCGCCCTACCCGGGCAGGCCCTGCACGGTCGCATCAGGTGGGCCGACGGAATCACACGGGCGGTCCCGCTGCTGAGCGCGCAGGCGGCCTTCCGGCAACTGGCCGTCAACCGGGCCTGCGGTGTCCCCCCGTGCGGTCGGCTCACGGTCACGGCGGCCCGGCCCGGGACCGTCACCATTGACACGAGCAGGGGTCCCGCGGTCGTTCCCGCCTGGCGGTTCACGGTAGCGGAGCTCAACTGGACGGTCACCGAGGCCGCCGTCGCGGCCGGGAGCCTGGTCACCTTGCCCAGCGCGTACCCGTGGCCGGCCGCGGGCCAGGGTACCCCCGGAGTCGCCGGGCTGACCGCGGTCTCGGCGGACGGGCGGACGCTGACCGTGCAGTTCCTCACGGGCGCCTGCGACACCGCCTGGGGCGTTCACCTCTACCAGACCGGCAGCGCCGTGGTGGTCGGCTCCTGGTCCGGCGGCGGCAACGGTCAAGGCGCCTGCCCGGCGAGTGCCCTGTCTCGTTCCGCCCGGGTCACGCTCGCCCATCCGCTCGGATCCCGGGTCGTCCTCGATGTCGCCAGCGGTCAGCCGCTTGCGCCGGGCGGGCCGGCCCTCGGGTGACCGGCCGGCTCCCTGGGCGCCGTGGCCGAACGGTCAGACCTGCCGGTCGCGTCCGGCCCAGTACGGGGCGCGCAGGTTCCGCTTGAGGACCTTTCCGCTGGGATTACGCGGCAACGCGTCGATGATCTCGACGGTGCGCGGGCACTTATAGTGCGCGAGGCGCTCACGGGTGAATCCGATGATCTCCTCCCCCGTCACCTGGTGGCCGGGGCGGAGCACGACCATGGCCATGACGGCCTCGCCCCAGTGGTCGTCGGGAATGCCGATCACCGCGACCTCGGCTACCGCCGGATGCTCGGCCATCACCTGTTCGACCTCGGGTGAGTAGACGTTCTCACCGCCGGTGATGATCATGTCCTTGATCCGGTCGGAAATGAACAGGAACCCGGCGTCGTCGGCGTGCCCGATGTCGCCGCTGCGCAGCCAGCCATCGGCCGTGATGGCCTGAGCGGTGTCTTCCGGCTTGTTCAGGTAGCCGATCATCCGCTGGGCCGACCGGAACCAGAACTCGCCCGGCTGGCCGGCGGCGACGTCCTGACCGGTGGCCGGGTCAACCACCCGCACCTGCGCGCCCGCCAGCAGGGTACCCGCCGAGGTCAGCCGGTCCGGGCGCGCGGCGTCCCTGTGTGCTTGCGGAGACAGGGCGCTGATCACCCCGGCCAGCTCGGTCTGGCCGTACACCTGGATGAAGTTCAGCCCGGGCCAGGTCGCCAGCGCCTGACGCAGCATCGGAAGCGGCATGGGCGCGGCCCCGTAGAGCAGGTACTTCAGCCCGCTAAGCACCTCGATCGCCCGCTCGCCCGCGGCGAGCAGCGCCGCTACCACCGCGGGGACGACGAACGCGTGGGTCACGCCCGCGGCGAACGCCGCGAGCAGGGAGGCCGGGTCCGGCTCGCGGGTGAACGTGCTCGGCACCCCCGCATGGATCCCGAAGAGCGCATAGCAGGTCCCACCGACGTGGAACAGCGGCATCGCGACCAGGCTGCGGTCACCCGGACCCATCGGCGCCACCGGGCCCGCGTTCTGGGTGTGCGCGACGATGTTCCGGTGGGACAGCATCACGCCCTTGGGGCGCCCGGTGGTGCCTGAGCTGTACATCACCAGCCACAGATCCTCCCCGGTCACCTCTTCGCTGCGCTCCGCCGGGCGCGCGGCGGCCAGGAACGGCTCGTAGGCGTCGTCCGGCCCGCCCACCACGATCACCTCGGTGACACGCGGGATCCGGTCCCTGATGGCCTGCACCGCGGGCAGCAACTCGGCCCCGGTGAACAGAACGCTGGCGCCCGAGTCGTTGATCACGTAGTCCAGCTCGGCCGCCGCCAGCCGCCAGTTGATGACGGCGTTGACCGCGCCGAGCAGGCCGGCGCCCAGCGACACCTCCAGGCACGCCGGGTGGTTCTTGTCCAGGAACGCCACCCGGTGGCCGCGGTCAAGGCCCAGCGCGGCCAGGCCACCCGCCACCCGCCTGATCCGGTCGTCCCACTGGGCCCACGTCCACCGGACCTGGCCGTAGGTCAGCGCCTCAGCGTCCGGCTGCCGGGCCGCCCAGTGCGCGACCGCGTCGGTTATGAACTCCGCCTGTGGCGGTGCCACCACGGTCATGGCGTACTCCCTCTGGCCGGCCTGCCGGCTTCATCGACCGGCGGTTCACTTGCTACCTTGACCGGGGCGCCGGCAAATGGCAACCATCGCCTGCTGGCTTCATCAGGCCGGCCGTGGCGTCAAGGGCCGCCGGCTCGGCCAGCTCGACGCGATTTCTCCCGTTCCGCTTGGCTAGGTAGAGGGCCGCGTCAGCGAGCCGTTCGAGGCGTTCCAGCGTGCTGGCGTGATGCGGAAAGCTGCCGACACCTATGGAGGTCGTGACGGACACGTCGGTGCCCGGCAGGGAGATCTCGGCGATCGCCGCGCGGATTCGCTCGGCGATCGCGGTGGCCGCGGACATTTCGGTGTCGGGGAGCAGGACCGCGAACTCCTCACCGCCGTTGCGCCCGGCAAAGTCCTGGACGCGCAGCACGCTCCGCAGCACCGCGCCGACGTTGGCCAGGACCTGATCCCCCACGGCGTGCCCCCGCTGGTCGTTGACCTGCTTGAAGTGGTCGAGGTCGAGGAGCAGGAGCGCGAGCGGTGAGCCGGTCGTGGAGGCCAGAGCGAACATCCGCTTCAGGGCGTCGGTGACGGCCCGCTTGTTCGGCAGCCCGGTGAGGCCGTCGGTCGCGGCCCGGATCTCCGCGACGGCCAGATTGCGCAGGTTCGCCAGGACGGGCGCTGCCTGGCCCACGGACTCGCGGATCCGCTGTTCTTCGGCCTCGGTCAGCGGAGCCGCGCGGTTGAGCAGGACCGAGCCGATCACCTCGCCACCAACCGTGAGCGGGACGCAGGCCGAGGCACCGGGGCACACGGCACATACCGGGCAGGCGAGCAGGGCCGGCTTGCCTTTGTCCTCGCGGTGCGTCCGGCCTGACCGCACCGCCAGGCACGAGCGGGGCTCCGCGCCACGCAAGGTCTCGGCGAGCGGCGAGTCATCCGGCAGCGGCGTGACCGCTTCCAGCCGGTCTGCGCTGTTGTTCCGGTTGAGCACCACGGCGCTGGTCGCGGCGAGCGTGCGCTCCAGGTGGTGCCGGAGAAGCAGGTGCGCCTCATCCTCGTCGTTCGCGATCTGCAGGGTGTCGGCGAACTCTGCTTGGGCTCGGCTGGGTTCCAGGCTCCGGTGGATGCGGCGGATTCCGAGCAGCAGGAGCAGAACGCCGATCAGGATACCGGCGGCGGCCGCGGCGACGACGAGGCCGGCGGACCGCGCCGCGTTCGCGTCGGCGTCCGCCTGATCAGCGCGCCCGTCGAGCTGTTCCGTCAGGAGCAGCCGGTCAAGGCCGACCCCGAGCGGCTGATAGGCGGCCGTCAGCCGGGAGGCGAGAGTCATGGCCGGATGAAGGGGCGCGTTCACCGGGCTGAGCAGGTTACGGACGGCGATCCACTGACTGACGAACTGCTCGAGGCTGGCGTATTCGTGCCGGGGATCGCCGGCGTGAAGCCGCTCGAGGTAGGCGAGCTGAGTATCGGCCGCAGGCAGCAAGCGGGCATAAAGCAAGCCGAAGAGCTGTGACTGCCGGGCGGCCCCGGAGACGAGGAATGCCTCCTCACCCGTGGCGTACACCGTGTCCATGTCCCGGGCGAGCTGGCCGGTCGCGGTCGAGGTGGCCAGCTCGTCGCTCGCGATTGAATTTCCCAGCCGCTCCGATGCGCGAGTACCCGTAATGCCGATGGTCCCGAGCACGACGACAGCAGCTACCAGCCCGATGCCAAGAGCTGCGAGTGAGCTAATGGCCGCCCGGGCCAGCACTTTCACAAACTCTTCCTACCCAGCAAGCTTGATACAAAGCGTTTTCAAGTTTACTGAATACACAATAAGACGACACCTGATAAATCTTTCGCCAGGCCGTTCTGCGAGCTTCACCTAATTATATGATTTATGCGGTCAGAACTCCGAGCAAAAGGATTAAGACATGGCGATGCATGGTCATGATCCAGCGCTGGCGGCCGCGGAGAACTACCGGGCGTTCGCTCAGGAGGCCCGCCATCGCAGCCCGGTATACGAGGCGCTGGCCAGCTCGGTCGCCGCGGATGCCGCCGTGCTGGGTTTCCTGGACACGCTGCCGCCGGAAAAGCGCCAGCCCAACCTGCTGTTCGCCGCGGCGCGCTACCTGCTGGGTGATCCGCTCAGCATGAGCCGGCTGCGGACGCTGATCAGCCAGGACCGGGGTGCGCTCGAAGCGACGATGCTTACCCGGCGGACTCAGACCAACGAGCCGGCCCGGTGCGCGACCCTGCTGCCGGCGCTGGCCCAGCTGCCTTCACCGCTGGCGCTGATCGAGGTCGGGGCCAGCGCCGGGCTCACGCTGCTCATCGACAGGTACTCCTACGATTACGCCGGGCACCTGATCACCGGGCGGGACCGGTTGGCGCCCACCCTGCGTTGCGCACCGCGCGGGCCGGTCCCCCTCCCGGCCCGGCTCCCCGAGATCACCTGGCGGGCCGGGCTTGACCTCAACCCGCTCGACGTCACCGCCGACGACGACGTCCGCTGGCTGTCCTGCCTGGTCTGGCCCGGGGAAGGCGACCGCGAGCAGGTGCTGTCGGCCGCGATCGGCTCGGCCCGGCGCGACCCTCCCGTGGTGCACCGCGGTGACCTGCTCACCGACCTGCCTGCGCTGGCCGCCCAGGCTCCGGCCGACGCGACCCTGGTGGTGTTCCACTCGGCGGTGCTCGCTTACGTCACGCCGCAGGACCGGCGGCGATTCGCTGCCGTCGTCCGCAGCCTGCCGGCCGTCTGGCTGTCCAACGAAGCGCCCGGGGTCCTGCCGGACGTGCCCGTACCCGGCTATCAGGGCTGGCCGTTCCTGCTCGCCCGGGACGGCCGCACGCCGCTGGCGTTCGCCGACGGGCACGGAACGTGGCTGCACTGGCTGCCGGGACCCGGGTTGCCGTGACATCCTGCCACCGGGCCCCGCGGCGCGATGTTACCGCGAGGCCCAGCGTCAGGTCAGCTGCGCCTGGACTCAGCAGCCGTCGTAGGCAGACCAGTTGGACTGGCCGCCCTTGGCCAGCGCGTTGTTGAACACCTGGTTCTGCTCGGCCACGCTGGCGTTGCCGAAGTCACCGGCAGAACCCCCGTAGGCCTCCCACGTCGAGGCGCTGAACTGGTAGAGGCCGTAGTGGCCGCTGGAGTTCATCACCTGGGAGTTGCCGCCAGATTCGCGGGCGATCACGCACGAGCTGAAGCCGCCATCCCCTGAGTAGCTGCTTTCTGTCTGCACCGGCGCGTACACCGGGCTCGCGACCTGCGAGGTGCTGGCGGTGGCGACCGGAGCCGCCGCGGCGCCCCCGAGCTGGCCGGGCGCGGCCGGAAGGCGGGCCGGCTTGGCTGGGATCTGCAGCACCTGCCCGACCGAGATGTCGTTGGCCCAGCGGACCTTGCTGTGGTTGGCCCAGTAGATCACCGGCCACGCAGCCTGGTCGTGGTACACGCGCCCGGCGATCGCCGACAGCGAGTCACCCTCTCGGACGGTGTACGTAGCGGGCTTGGCCGACGTGCTCGCTGCTGCCTGCCGGCTAACGGCCACCAGCTGGGCGAGCCCCAGGTCCACCCGGGGTTGCGCGGCGCCGGTGGCCGCGGCGTGGTCGGCGGGTACGTGCGATGCTAGCGGGCTCGCCATGGCCTGCGGTGACATGCAGAGCACAGCGGCCACCCCGGCCAGCGCGGGGACGGCGGCGGTCGTCAGCCGACGTGAGATCTGGGAGTGTTTCAACTTCCTATGGCAGCCCAAAGGGCTCCTTTCCGAACAGGGCGCGCTCCCCGGGAAAGCCGCGCAACAGGCCCGCGGCCTTCGGGAGCGCCTGACAGCGAGGCAGCCTACGTTCACCGAGCGGCGGGGGGTGGCCACGGCGAGCCCGGACGCGGGATCGTTACGTGGGTTAATTTCCACTTGGCAGGCGAGATCGGCTAACGGCGAGTTACACTGCGCAGCCTCAGATCACGGGAGTCTACATACGTAACTTGAGCGCCCAAAACACACATCAGGAGCGAATGCCGGTGACGGGGATTGAGGTGCGCTTTCTCACATACTGATTCCAGACGCAGGAATCGTGACAACCCGGAAAAGCAGTACTCAACGAGTCCCTAGGCCTGCGTGTCGGGCCGGGCGGTTCCGTTCCTCTCGACGGCCTCCCGGCCGGGGCCTGCCGCTCCCGCGAAGGCCTGAGCGATCGCCATCCACTCGCCAGCGGCGGGACCTTCGATCTTCAGGTCGACATCGTCACGGTGCCGGCGCTGGGTGACCAGCAGGCAGAAATCCAGGGCCGGCCCGGTGATCCGGTCCGCGGCGTCTTCCGGGCCCCAGGTCCAGGTCACGCCGGCCGGGGCGGACGGCGGGATGAGCTCGACCCGCACCGGGGCGGATGGCGCCGGTTTGGCGCGGACGGCGAAGCTGTAGGCGCGAGCCCCGACCCCGATGTGCGCCACGTGGCGCAGCCGCTCGGTGGGCTCACGGCTGACGCCGAGGGCATCGGCGATGTCCTGGGTATGCGCCCAGGTCTCCATGAGCCGGGCGGTCAGCGAGGACGCGGCGCTCATCGCGGGACCGAACCACGGCAGCCGGGTGGCCGGGTCCAGGCCGGAGAACGTGTCGATGAGCTGGGCCCGGGCGGTGTCGAACCAGGCCAGCAGCTGAGCGGGCGTGCGGTCGCGGAACCGGGCCGCGATGTCGTCCGGGGAGATTCCCCCGGCCGCTTCGTAGTCCGCCCGCGCGGCCAGGAACTCCTGCGGCGCGACCGCGGTCTGGACGGTGACCTCGTCGAAGTAGGCCAGGTGGGTGATCTGGTCGGCGATGTCCCAGCCGGCCGCGGGCGTGGCCAGATGCCAGCCGGCCTCGTCCAGCCCGGCCACCAGGGCGCGGGTCACGGCCGACTCGGCGGCCACGTCAGCGGCCAGTGCGGCCATGTCTGCTGGCATGGCCTCACTCCTCTTCCTGGGCCCGGGCGTCCACGACCGCGAGGACCTGCCCGGTGCTGACCTGGTCTCCGGCCTTGGCGTGCAGTTCGGCCACGATGCCGTCGGCGGGCGCGGCCACCGTCTGCTCCATCTTCATCGCCTCCAGGACGATCAGCGGCTGGCCCGCGACCACGCTCGCGCCGACTTCCGCCATCACCCGCAGGACCAGGCCGGGCATCGGGGCGAGCAGCGACCCGGACGGGGCCACCTTGTCCGGCTCGCCGAACCGCGGCACCTCGGTCAGCGTGCTTGACCCGTTGCTCGCGTCGACGTAGGTCTGGGCCTGCACCCGGTGCACCCGGTAGAGGCGGCGCAGGCCATTGACCTCCAGGTCGACCCGGTCCGGGCCGGCCGCGTGCAGGAGCAGGGCGCCGTCCAGCGGCACGTCGTTGACCGAGGCCTCGACGGTGCTAGGGCCGGCGGGGCTGGACCCGGCGGGGCTGGCCGTCACCCGGTAGCCCACGGTCAGCTCGCCGGTGGCGCCGCCGGCGCCGCCGGCGCGGTAGGTGACGCGCTGGGCGGCGGAGCGGACGTTACGCCAGCCGGACGGCAGCGTGGCCAGCACCGGAGCTTCGGCCCGGTGCACCGCCTGCCGGGCCAGCGCCGCGACCACCGCGTGCAGCGCAGTGGCCCCTGACCCCGCCGCGGACAGGGCCGCCGCGGACAGGGCGGCCGGATCGTGCCTGGTGAGGTAGCCGGTGTCGGTCCGCCCGGCCAGGAACTCCGGCTCGCGCAAGATGGCGGCCAGCAGGTCGCGGTTGGTGGTCACGCCGTGGATCTCGGCTCGCTCCAGCGTGCGGGCCAGCCGCCTGGCCGCCTCGGCGCGGGTACGGCCGTGCGCGATCACCTTGGCCAGCATGGCGTCGTAGTGCGGGCTGACCACGGACCCGTCGCGGAATCCGGTGTCCACCCGGACGCCTGGCCCCACCGGGATGGCGAAGCGATGCAGCGGGCCGGTGACCGGCAAGAAGCCGGCCGGGACGTCTTCGGCGTACAGCCGGACCTCGATGGCGTGACCGCTGATTCTCGCGTTGGCGGCCTCCGGCGGCAGCGGCTCGCCTGCGGCGACGCGCAGCTGCAACTCGACCAGGTCCAGGCCGGTCACCTCCTCGGTGACCGGGTGCTCGACCTGAAGCCTGGTGTTGACCTCCAGGAAGTAAAAGGAGCCCCTCTCGTCCAGGACGAACTCCACGGTGCCCGCACCGACGTAGCCGATGGCCTGGCCGGCCGCCACCGCGGCGGCGGTGAGCGCGGCCCGCAGCTCGTCGTCCACGGCCGGTGACGGGGCCTCCTCGACGATCTTCTGGTAACGGCGCTGGATGGAGCACTCGCGTTCGAACAGCGGGATCACGGTGCCGTGCGCGTCGCCGAGGATCTGCACCTCGATGTGCCGCGGGTCCTCGACGAACCGCTCGAGGAACACGGTCCCGTCACCGAACGCCGACGCCGCCTCCCGGCGCGCGGCCTGCACCGCCCCGGCCAGCTCATCGGCGTCGCGGACCAGCCGCATCCCGCGCCCGCCGCCGCCGAACGCCGCCTTGACCAGCAGCGGAAACCCGGTCCGGGCCGCCTCGGCGGCCAAGCCGGCCGGGGCGGGATCGCAATTTGGGGCGGCGGCGACCCGCACCCCGGGCAGCACCGGGACACCGGCGGCGGCCATGATGGCCTTGGCCTCGATCTTGGAACCCATCGCGGCGATGGTGTCCGGGGCCGGGCCGACGAAGATCAGGCCGGCCTGGGCGCAAGCCCGCGCGAACGCCGCGTTCTCGGACAAGAAGCCGTAGCCGGGGTGCACCGCGTCCGCGCCGGTGACCCGGGCCGCGGCGATGATCGCCTCGCCGCGCAGGTAGGTGTCGGCGGGCGCCGCCCCGGGCAGCCGCACCGCCTCGTCGGCCAGCGTCACGTACTCGGCACCGGCGTCCGGATCGGAGTAGACCGCGACGGTGGCCAGGCCGAGCGCGTGCGCCGTGCGCATGATGCGGCTCGCGATCTCGCCGCGGTTGGCGATCAGGAGCTTGCCGATCGGGCCGGGCGGAACGGGGGTTGGGGCAGGTACCACGGATCCGTTCGGCATCATGTCCTTCATCTTTTACATCCGGAACACGCCGAAGCCGCGGCGGCCGGCGACCGGGCCCGAATGGACGGCGGACAGGGTCAGGCCGAGCACGGTGCGGGTGTCGCGCGGGTCGATGATGCCGTCGTCGTACAGGCGCCCGCTGACGAAGAAGGCGTGCGCCTCGGCCTCGATCTGCGCCTCGATCTGCGCCGTGCGGCCCCGGTCGGCTTCTTCGTCGAACGGCCGGCCCGCCGAGGCGGCCGAGGCCCGGGCGACGATCGACATCACCCCGGCGAGCTGGGCCGCGCCCATCACGGCCAGCTTGGCGCCGGGCCAGGCGAACATGAAGCGCGGGTCGTAGGCGCGGCCGGACATGCCGTAGTTGCCGGCTCCGAACGAGGACGCCATGTTGACCGTGAGGTGCGGGACGGCCGAGTTGGTCACCGCGTTGATCATCTTGGCGCCGTCCTTGATGATGCCGCCCTGCTCGTAGCTGGTGCCGACCATGTAGCCGGTCGTGTTCTGCAGGAACACCAGCGGCGTGTCGGTGGCGTTGGCCAGCAGGATGAACTCGCTGGCCTTCTTGGCCTCCTCGCTGAACAGCACGCCGCGGTGGTTGGCCAGCACCCCGACCGGGTAGCCGTGGATCCGGGCCCAGCCGGTCACCAGCGAGGTCCCGTACAGCGGCTTGTACTCGTCGAAGTCCGACCCGTCGACCACCCGGGCCAGGATTTCGCGCGGGTCGAACGGCACCTTGGTGTCGGCGGACACGATGCCGAGAATCTCGTCCGGGTCGTAGCGGGGCGGGACGGCCGGACCAGGCGGCGGGCCGCCCTTGCGCCAGTTGATCCGGGACATGATGTCGCGGCCGGTCCTGATCGCGTCGAGCTCGTCGGCCGCGAAGTAGTCAGAGAGCCCCGAGACCCGGGAGTGCATCTGCGCGCCGCCGAGCGATTCGTCGTCGGCCTGCTCGCCGGTGGCCATCTTGACCAGCGGCGGCCCGCCCAGGAACACCTTGGCCTGGGCGTCCACCAGGACCGCGTAATCGCACATGCCCGGCACGTACGCACCGCCCGCGGTGGAGTTGCCGAACACCAGCGCCACCGTGGGCACCGCGTGCGCGGACAGCTCGGTGAGCTCGTGGAAGATGCGGCCGGCCGGGACGAACAGGTCGGCTTGCGTCGGCAGGTCGGCGCCGCCGGACTCCACCAGGTTCATCACCGGCAGCCGGCTGGTGCGCGCGATCTCCAGCGCGCGCAGGGTCTTGCGCAGCGAGTACGGGTTCATCGCGCCGCCGCGCACGGTCGGGTCGTGCCCGATGATCACGCACTCGACGCCGGAGATCACGCCGACACCGGTGACCACGCTGGCACCGACGGTGAACCCGGTCCCCCACGCGGCCAGCGGCGACAGTTCCAGGAACGGGCTGTCCGGGTCGACGAGCAGCTCGATGCGTTCCCTGACCCCCAGCCGCCCCCGGTCGCGGTGCCGCTGCTGATAGCGCTCGCCGCCGCCCGCGATGGCCAGCTCGAGCTGTTGACCCAGTTCGTCGAGCACCGCCAGCTGCGCGGCGCGGTTGGCGCGGAAGGTCTCGTCATCCGGGTCGACGTGGGAGAACAGGACCGGCACGCGGCGTCAGCTCCCCTGTCCGGTTTGATCGTGTCCGGTCTGATAGTGGCCGGCGTGTTCGGCCCGCACCACGTTCTTCTGGATCTTGCCGGTGGAGGTCTTGGGCAGCTGGTCGACCAAGATCACCGACTTGGGCACCTTGAAGCCGTCCAGCCTGGCCTTGATGGCGGCGATCAGCTCGGCGGCGTCGATCTTCTCGCCGGGTTTGGGTACCACCACCGCGGTGACCGCCTCGCTCCACCGCTCGTGCGGAAGGCCCACCACGACGGCCTCGGCGACCCGCGGGTCGGCGGCGTAGACGGCCTTCTCGACCTCGATCGACGCGACGTTCTCTCCGCCGGTCTTGATGACGTCCTTAAAGCGGTCGGTGAACCACAGCACGCCGTCGTCACCGAACCGGCCCACGTCGCCGGAGTGGAACCAGCCGTGCTCGAACGCCTTATCCGTGGCTTCTTCGTTGTCCAGGTAGCCGGACATCGTGCTCGGTCCCCGGTAGACGATCTCGCCGGCTTCCCCCGGCGGCAGCAGCTCACCGTGCGGGCCCATGATCGCGACCTGGACCCCGGTCAGCGGGGTGCCGACCGCGCCGATGTGGGAGAGCTGGTGTTCGGGCCGGAACAGCGTGGTGATCGGGCTCATCTCCGTCTGGCCGAACAGCAGCGCGAAGTCGCAGCCGAATCCGTCCAGGCAGCGGCGGATGAGGTCATCGGGCATCGGCGCCATCGCGTAGACCGCCCGGCGCAGGCTCGACAGGTCGTGCGCACCGAACGAGGGATGATCCAGCGCGGCCCGGTACATCATCGGCAGCCCGAAGATCTGGGTGATCTGCTCCCGCTCGATCAGGGCGAGCAGGGCGGCCGGATCGGAACCCCGCATCGTGTAGATCGTCGCTCCGACCAGGATGGCCGGGGTGCAGAACGCGTTGACCTGCGCGGTATGGAACATCGGCATCATCGCGACGAACCGGTCGTCGGCGCGCCAGCCGGAATCAAGCGCGCCGGACATCGACTCCAGGTAGATCGCCACGTGCGAGCCGATCACGCCCTTGGGGAACGACGTGGTGCCCGAGGTATAGAGGTAGCTCAGCGGGTCCCGGTCATCGACGAAGCACTGCGGCTCGGTCTTGTTGTCGTGGCCGGCCAGTGCCTCGATCGTGGTCCAGGCCCGGTCCCGCGGCTCTGGTTCGTAATCCTGCCCGGTGCCCGCGGCGACGATCACGTCGGCGACCTCGGGGACCTTGGCCACGGCGTCCCGCATCGCGGTGATGAGCTGCGTCTCGACCACGATGCCGCGGGCGCCGGAGTGGCCCAGCACATAGGCCACCTCGTCTGGGCGCCAGCCCAGGTTGACCGGCACGCAGACCGCGCCGAGCTTGGCGCAGGCGTAGTAGACGGCCAGGAACTCGGCGCTATTGCCCGAGGCGAGCGCGAGCACCGAGCCGCGCTGGTAGCCGAGCCCGGCCAGACCGTGGGCGAGCCGGTTGACGTAGCCGTTGAACTCGGCGTAGCTGAAGCGCCGGCCGCCGTCGACGAGCGCGAGCTGACCGGGCCGGGCGGCGGCGGTGCGGGTCAGGGTGTCACCCACGTTGATCCGCCCGATGAGGTTGCGCGCGAGGTCCACGGCTGCTCCCCTGCTAGTACGACCTGAGCTAGTACGACCTGGCCAGCTAGTACGACCTTGGCAGCCCGAGGCTGTGCTGGGCCACGTAGTTGAGGATCATTTCCCGGTTGACCGGCGCGATGCGCAGCAGCCGGGCCAGGCCCCAGTAGGGCATCAGGCCGTACTCGCTGGCCACCCCGTTCCCGCCGTGAGTCTGGATGGCGGCGTCGATGGCGGCGAGCGCGGCTTCGGCCGCCGCGTACTTGGCCATGTTGGAGGATTCCCCCGCGGGCAGGCCGTGGTCGTGCTGCCAGGCGGCCTGCCTGGTCATCAGCGCCGCGAGCTCGGTCTCGATCTTGGCCTTGGCCAGCGGGTGAGACACGCCCTGGTGGGCGCCGATCGGCTCGGACCAGACCTTGCGCTCGGTGGCGTAACGAGCCGCGGCGGTCAGCGCGTGCCTGGCGATGCCGACGCCGAGGGCGGCACCGGTGATCCGTTCCGGGTTCAGGCCGTGGAACACCTGCTTGAACCCCTCCCCCGGCTGGCCGACGAGCGCGCCGGGGCCGACCCGGACGCCGTCGAAGTGCAGCGTGTACTGCCGCTCGGGCAGCATCAGGTCGACCGGGAGCAGCCGGGCGTCCAGGCCCGCGGCGTCGGTCGGCGCGATGAACAGCGAGAGCTGGGCCCCCCGCTCGTCTTGCCCGGTCCGCGCCACGACCAGGAGGGCTTCGGCCTCGTCGACTCCGGAGATGTAGTACTTGGTGCCGGTCAGCACCCAGTCCTGGTCGTCCCGGGTGGCCGTGGTGGACAGCCGCAAGGTGTTGGACCCGGCATCCGGCTCGGTGATCGCGAACACCATCTTGGCCGTGCCGTCGGCTAGGCCCGGCAGCCACGTTGTGCGCTGCACCTCGGTGCCGAACTCGGCGATCATCTCGGCCGAGATCGCCGCGGATACCAGCAGGAGCAGCAGCGGCGTCCCGGCGGCCGCGATCTCCTCGCAGACGATGGCGAGCTCGGTCAGTCCCCCGCCGCCGCCGCCGTAGCTTGAAGGGATGTTCACGCCGATGAACCCCGCCTTGCCCAGAGCTGCCCACAGCTCGTCACACGGGCGCCGTTCGGCGGCATGCTGGGCGTAGTAGCGGGGCCCGAAGTCCTTGGCTATCTCGGCGACGGCAGCCCGTAGGGCCCGGTGTTCCTCCGATTCGGCAAAGTCCACGCCGGTCCTCCTGGAGCTTCCCTAATGTGACTCGTCATTCACTAGCGACCTTAGCGCTTAGATGCGACACTGGCTAGATGCCCGCGCACAGATCATCACCGCGACGGCGTGATCCCGACCGCAAGGAACGGATCCTGGTGGCGGCCGCCGCGCTCGGCGCCGCGCGCGGGTTCGACGCGATCTCGATGGCCGACATCGGCGCCGCGGCCGGGATCGTCGGGTCCGGCGTCTACCGTCATTTCGGCAGCAAGACCGCGATCCTGGTGGCCATGGCCGACCGGGTGATGGACCGGCTCATGTCGGGCGCGGCCGAGATCATCTCGTCCTCCCCCGACGACAGGCAGAGCCTGTCCAGGCTGGTACGGGACCAGATCGAGGTGGCGCTGACCGACCGGGACGCGCTCGCGGTCTACCACCGCGAGGTGCGTACCCTGCCCGAGGGCGAGCGCCGCAGGCTGAGCCGGGCGCAGCGGCACTACATCGAGGAGTGGGTGCACCTGCTCGCCCCGCTGCGGTCCGACCTGGCCGACGGCGAGGTACGCCTGGCCGTGCACGCGGCGATCGGCGCGATCCAGTCGACGCTGTTCTTCCGCAGCGGGCTGGCTCACGACCGGCTCACCGAGCTGCTGACGGTGATGGCACACGACTGCCTGGGCGTTGCACCCGACCCGGAGACCCCGCTAAGTGAACTTGCTCTCACTAATAGAGGGATGAGCTGACCTTCTGCGGAACGGCCCGTGGCTCGCCCGGACCGGTCAGCCAGCGTGCTTGCGTGGCAGCGAGCGGGGCCAGACCAGGCTTAGGGCGGCGACGGGGCCCTTGACAGGATTAGAACGAGAAGTGACGATAAGGACTATTGGAGCGCTCCAACGCGACCTTCGGGGGTCGGGACGCCCGGGAGCGCAACGCGGAGGTGACCGGTACATGAGCAGGGAACGGCTGGAACGGTACAGCCTCACGGGCCCGGAGAACCAGGCCGCGGTGGCGGCCGGGCTCGCGGGCGGCGCCTGGTTTCGCAGCGCGGTGCCGCGCAAGCGGATGAAGGAGCTGATGCGACGGTCGGACTACCCGGCGGTCCGGGACACCGCGATCTGGCTCGGCTTGATCCTGACGTTCGCCGGGCTCGGCATCACCTTCTGGACGGTCTGGCACAGCTGGTGGGCGGTCCCGTTCTTCCTGGCCTACGGCCTGCTCTACGGCTCGACGTCGGATTCCCGCTGGCACGAGTCCGGGCACGGCACGGCGTTCAAGACGCGGTGGATGGACGAGGGCCTGTACCAGCTGGCGTCCTTCATGATCATGCGGGACCCGACCACCTGGCGGTGGAGCCACACCCGGCACCACACCGACACCCTGGTCGTCGGCCGGGACCCGGAGATCGCGGTCATGCGCCCGGCCCGGCTGGCCAAGTTGCTGGCGAACCTCATCGGCCTGGTCGACGTGCCGGCGGCGTTCATGCTGATGTTCCGGCACGCCGCTGGGCGGCTCACGGCCGACGAAGCCGACTA
This sequence comes from Streptosporangiaceae bacterium, assembly GCA_050010815.1. Taxonomy (GTDB): domain Bacteria; phylum Actinomycetota; class Actinomycetes; order Streptosporangiales; family Streptosporangiaceae; genus Palsa-504. Next base: position 34,853 of record JBEKKH010000004.1, read on the forward strand.
CGTGCCCGCGTCCGAACGCCACAAGGTTTACCGGACGGCCCGGATCGACCTGGCCATCTACGCCGCCACCATCGCCCTGGCCATCGGGTTCCGGACCTGGCTGCCGGTGGTGCTGATCGGCGGACCGCGCTTGTACGGCGCCTGCCTGTTCTACATCTACGGCTTCACCCAGCATGCGGGCATGGGCGAGAACGTGCTCGACCACCGGCTCAACACCCGCACGGTGAAGATGTGCTTCGTCAACCGCTTCCTGTACTGGAACATGAACTACCACGTCGAGCATCACATGTTCCCGATGGTGCCGTACTACCGGCTGGCGGACCTGCACGAGGAGATCAAGCACGACTGCGCGCCCACCTATCCCTCGCTGTGGGCCGCCTACAAGGAGATCGTCCCCGCCATCGTGCACCAGCTGAGGGACCAGGAGTACTACGTGCGCCGCGAGCTGCCGCCCGGGGCCACGCCGTTCAACGAGCCCGCGCCCATCAACGACGGCCGCGCGCTGCCGCTGGCCACCGCGACCGCAGCCTGAGGAGCCGACCGATGGCCCAGTGGATTGCCGCCTGCCAGGCGGACGACATCGACCCCGAGGACGTCATCCCGTTGCGCGGCGGCGACCGCGACTACGCGATCTACCGGTCCCCGGACGACGTCTACTACGCGACCGACGGTCACTGCACCCACGAGAAGACGCTGCTTTGCGATGGCCTGGTCTCCGGCGGCACCATCGAATGCCCGAAGCACAACGGGCGCTTCGACTACACCAGCGGCAAGGCGCTTGGCGCTCCCGTCCTGGTCGACATACGCACGTACCCGGCCAAGGTGACGAACGGCACCGTCTATATCGACATCGAGGACTTAGGCCGCGCTTCGGCCTGTTCGGCGCGGGGAGTGGCCGCCGGCCGAGCCGACCGGACCGACGACCCGGCCGGACCTTGTAGCGGCCAACCGGGCCCGGGCAGGATGGATTCATGCCAGGATCGGATGGTTCACCCGCACTGCCGGTCATTGACGTGGGCCCGCTGACCGGCCCGGCGCCGGCTTCGGCGCGGGCTGACGTGGCCGGGCAGATCCAGGCCGCCTGCCGCCACCGCGGCTTCTTCTACGTGACCGGCCATGGCGTGCCGGCCGGGCTGCTGGATCAGCTGGCCACCGCGAGCGCCGAATTCTTCGCGCTGCCGTTGGCGGACAAACTCGAGATCGCCATGGAGCGCGGCGGCCGGGCCTGGCGGGGCTTCTTCCCGGTCGGCGCCGAGCTCACCTCCGGACGGCCGGACCTGAAAGAGGGACTGTATTTCGGCGCCGAGCTGCCCGCCGATGACCCGCGGGTCCGGGCCGGGGTCCCGCTGCACGGCGGCAACTTGTTCCCGCGGCAGGTCCCGCGCCTGCGCCCGCTGGTGCTGTCCTACCTTGACGCGCTGACCAGCCTGGGCCAGGCCGTGCTGGCCGGGGTGGCGCTGAGCCTGAACCTGGACGCCGGGTACTTTGCCGCCGGGTACACCGCCGATCCGACCATCTTGTTCCGGATCTTCTGCTATCCGCCGTCGCCGCCGCAGGCTCAGGACTGGGGGGTAGGCGAGCACACCGACTACGGGCTGGTCACCCTGCTGGCCCAAGATGACAGCGGCGGCCTGCAGATCGCCGCGCCCGAAGGCTGGATCGACGCCCCGCCCATCCGCGGCACCCTGGTCTGCAACATCGGCGACATGCTGGACCGGCTGACCGGCGGCTGGTACCGGTCGACACCGCACCGGGTCCGCAACCTCAGCGGCCACGGCCGGCTTTCCTTCCCGTTCTTCCTGGACCCTGGCTTCGCCGCCGAGGTGCCGCCGCTGCCCGGCCGGGCCGCGGCCGGAGACGACGGCCGGCCGCGCTGGGACGGCCAGGACCTGCGCGCCTTCACCGGCACCTACGGCGACTACCTCCTCACCAAAGTCTCAAAGGTCTTCCCCCAGCTCCGCCGTGACATCGTGGAATAAGCCCAGCCCTGGGACCACATCCGTCTCAGCCAGCTAAGATCTGCACGGATTATTTTGGCTTGGCGGAGAGCGCCAGGTCCCGGTGGGCCGCCGGCCCGAGCAGGGCGGGCAGGCCGAGCCGGGGCGGCCATAGCGTGGATGATGTGGCCCTAGGCGATACGGCAGCTGCCACGTAGGCTGACTGTCGTGCACGAGGTCACCGGTCCCAGGCCCGACATCCTTGGCCCCGGCTACGAGATGATGACGCTGGCCATGGGCACGGACTACGAGGGTGAGGTCGTCGCGACCCTGGTGCGGCGACAGCCTAGGCCGACAGGCCCCAGGGCTGTGCTCTACATCCATGGGTACAACGATTACTTCTTCCAGAAGCATGTAGCTGACTTCTATGTTCGCCGAGGAATTAGTTTCTATGCGCTGGACCTGCGCAAGCACGGCCGGTCCTTGCTGCCGCACCAGACAGCCAGCCTCTGCCGATCCCTCCGAGAGTACTATCCAGAAATCGATACCGCAGTTCGGATAATTAAACAGGACGGCCACGAGATGGTGCTAGTGAACGGCCATTCAACCGGCGGCCTCACCATTTCTCTATGGGCGGCCGAAGGTAATGGCAGGAATCTGGTAGATGGGCTCATCCTCAACAGCCCTTATCTCAGCTCCGGCGTACCCGCACCGGTGCAGCTCCTGGTAAATCCGGTTTCCCGTGCCATTACCAAACGCCGCACCAGCATAGCTTTCCCGCTGTCACTCTCTCCGCATTATACCCAGAGCCTGCACCGTTCCTACCATGGCGAATGGGAATTTAACACGAAGTGGAAGTCGGTCACCGGGACGCGGCTAAGGCCTGCCTGGCTGGCCGGCATTCACGAAGGCCAGCGTCGCGTGCGCAAGGGCCTCGATATCAGGATGCCCGTTCTTGTGATGTGCGGGACCGCCAGCGGGAACCGGAGATCGTCCCTTCCTGAACTGCGGTCCGCCGACGCCGTGCTAGATGTAGACCGCATAGCACGCCTGTCAACTCAGCTAGGTCGCAACGTCACGTGTATCCGGATCGACGGGGCAGTTCATGACGTTTTCCTGTCCCCGCGGCCTGCTCGCGAACAGGCATTCCACGAGCTCTCACGCTGGCTGATCGCCTACGCCGCGGACCCTAGCGCCAAAGGCCGCATCGTACCAGCTCATCCTTGAGCACGACCGGCGCATCGGTCATGATTCCGTCCACCCCGAGCTCAATCGCCGCTTGAATACTCGGCAGGTCATTCAGCGTCCAGACATGCACCGGCAGACCCACCTCACGTGCCTCGCCGATCAGTTTGCGGGTGACCACAGGGATCCCGTTCATTGTCAGCGGGAGCTGGAGCACGGCGGGCTGCGGCACATTCGCAAAGTAGCCCGGGCGCGCCAGGAAGCGAAGAAACTCGGTAACCGCCATTCCGGTGCACACCGCGCCACTCAGGCGGGAGCGAACGATCCGGATCCTGGCGGCAGAGAACGAGGCAATGCAGATCCGGTCGTGGGCGGCCGTCCGCCGCACGATCTCCGGCACCAGCTCGGCCGCCCGCCTGTCCTTGACGTCAATATTGAACCTTAGCTCGGGAAAGCTCTCCAGAACATCCGACAGCAACGGGATTTCACCAGTCCCGTTCACTACCGCCGCCGACCGGAGTTCGCCCAGAGTAAGACTCGATACACGAGCGCTCAAGTCGGCGATACGGCGCGCATTGGCATCATGGCAGACGATCACCTTGCCGTCGGCGGTGCCCCGGACGTCCGTCTCGATGTACCTGTAACCGAGCTCGGCCGCAGCCAAGAACGACATCGGTGTGTTCTCAGGCACATCCAGATGAACCCCGCGATGAGCGAAGGCCAATGGCGCTGGGCTGTCCAGGAACGCCCAGGTAGACATCGGCAAAGTCAGCAGTCCTTTCGGTTCGACCTAGCTGAGGCGATACCCGCCTTCTAAGGAAACTGGATAATGAGCTCATGTTCTTCGTTGTATGATTGCCAATCAAAGGTCGGCTCGCCCCACCCCGCAGTTTGGCACATAGACCTGACGACGTCCTCCGCTTTTTGACGTACGAGCATGCGGGACTTCTCGGCTTCTGTCGTCTCCGTGGCGTTATTGTGGATAACCGGGTCGAGCCTGTGCCGCTCGCAATAAATTGCATAATGCCAAACACCTTTGGCATCCCTGTACACGTGCGCCTTCGTCGGGAGATTCTTCCTCTCGTTCTGCTCGCTCCTCTCGACACGATAGTTATGATCCTTCTCGTAGTTCGTTATCAGGCCGCATCCAATAAATATGGTGACTACCACGAGGAAGGTTAGCGTCGACGGAGGGGCAGGGCTCTTCAACAACCCAGCCGCGGACTCATAGACCCACATGGCTGCGGTCAGCGCAACCCCGGCTGAGATGAGGAAGGAGGATTGAGTCTTGAATCTGCTGAGCTGCTGGCCAGTGAGGATAAGGGAGAAGAATACCGTTATATATGGCGAAGTAGTGATACCGCCAGTCTGCTCCACAAGCACGGCCAAGGTCAAAAGATTCAGATTGACGCCAGCATAAAAGAAGACCATTCTGCGCTTGGCAAAGAAATCCGTATCCCTATGTCCCTGTGTCGCCGGCCCCCTGCCGATCCCGCCGCCCCACATGTCGCGGAGCCCACCGAAAGTTCCGGCCGCAAGGAGTAGGCAGAGCCACGATGCCAGCGCCAGTGTGCCCGATAGCAGCAATCTATCCGGCGTGAAAGGGTGCCATTTCTCCGCGTATGCTACTATCAGGCTGAGGACGATAAGGAATCCGTCAAGCATTAACATGAAAGCTGCGAGATAGCCTTGCCTCAAAAAGGCAATGTGGTCATGTCGTGGCAGCTGTGGCATGACGCCTCCGTGTCGAGGAACCGGTTAGGACACCATCACAGGCTATTATCTTGCTTCACCAGCCTGCACGGAAGGTCATCCGGCAAGGAAGCAGGACTCCAAGCGGCATTCCAGAAGTTCTGTTCTTAACCCGGCGGCAGCCATGGGCTGGTCCGGGGCGCGATGGTAGCCAGCGTCTGATCAGGTGAGCGGGTGCGGAAGAAGGACCTGACCTGCCCGGGGCGCTGTTCAGCAGTTCCAGCCGGGGATGCTCTTCCAGGTAGGCGGTGACCTTGCGGGCGCGATGGATGAGCAATTAAATGTGTAGCCCGATCATGGCTGAGCAGGTCGCCGGGCTGGCAGTCGAGGACTTGGCAGAGCCGGGTCAGGGTGCTGAACCGGATCGCCCGGGCGTGACCGTTCTTCAAGATGGACAAGTTGACCACGCTCACGCCGGCGCGCTCGGAGAGTTCGGTCAGGGTCATGCCCCGGTCGGCGAGGAGTTTGTCGAGGTGGATGGCGATGGCGTGGGCGTCCGGGACCGCGGGCGGCACTACACCGTCCCCTCGAGATCGGCGCGCATGCCGGCGCCGGTCCGCATGATGCGGGCGAAGATGATCAGGCCCAGGCCGGTCCAGGCGACCGGCCAGTCCACGGACCAGGCCACGGGCCACTGGCCCCAGTCGATGTTCCCGGTGACCAGCTGGCCCAGCAGGTTCAGCCGGGCAAACGCCTCGGTGACGGTCGCCGCCAGGCCGCCGGCCAGCAGCCACCAGCCGAGGATCAGCAGCAGCCGGGCGGCCCGGTCGGTGTAGACACCGTCGCGGGCGGCGGTGCGGGCCAGCCGCACGGCGAGGTAGAGCGCGCCCAGGCGGAGCAGGTCCATGGGCAGCAGGGTAACCGCGAAGGCCACGGCCTGCCCGGCCCTGGGATGGGCGGCGCACACGTTCGCGGTGTTCACGGTGGCGTGCACGCCAGGGACCACGCCGGAGAGGCTGAGCCCGCTGCCGGTGTGCGGCAGCAGTGCTTGCGCGGCGTTCAGGCAGATGCCTGGGGGCAAGGGACTGGGGCCGCCGATGTGGGCGCCGAACAGGGGTCCCCGGCCGAGCAGGGCCAAGACCACCCGGAGCGCGGTGGCGATGACGGCGAGCCAGAATGCCCAGGTGATGACGGTGGCGAGTGGCTCCAGCCGGTTGCGCGGCGTAAGCGGCGTGAGCGGCGCGAGGGTAGACGCGGACATCAGGGACCTCGTTTTATCGATTATCGTTAATATCGAGGATCGTAAGTAACGATAATCGTTATGTCAAGACGGCCAGGGCCTAGGCTGGCTACGGACGGGCGGGGACGGGGCCGCTTGAGCCGCGGACCTCCAGGCGCGGCGGCATCAGCTGGATCTGGCCGGGAGCGTCGGGGTGCTCGATGCGGGCGAGGAGAATCCGGGCCGCTCGCTGGCCCATCGCGTAGGCGGTGACGTCGACGCTGGTGAGCCACAGTGCCCGCAGCCGGGCGAAGATGGAGTTGTCGAAGCCCACCAGCGACAGTTCCGCCGGGACCTGGACCCCGAGCGCGGTCGCGGCGGACAGGGCTCCGACGCAGGTCAGGTCGTTCGCGGCGAAGATGGCGGTCGGCCGGTCGGGCCGGTGAATCAGCCGGACGGCGGCACGGTAACCACCCTCCTCGGTCATGTCCCCTGCCTCGATCAGGACATTCCCGTCCAGGCCAGCGGCATGCATGGTGTCCTGGTAGGCCTGCATGCGCAGGCGCCCGGCCACGCTCGGCAGGCCGGAGATGTGGGCGATCCGGGTGTGCCCGAACTCGATCAGGTGGCGGACCGCGAGCGTCCCGCCGAGCTGGTTGTCGTTGGCCAGGACGTCGACGCGCGGCAGATCAAGATCCAGGCCGCGGCCGCCCACCGCGACGGTCGGGATCTTACTGGCGACATCGACGAGGGCGGGCGACATCGGGATCGAGCCGGCCAGTACCAGCCCGTCGACGCCGAGATCGAGGAACGACCAGCTCAAGGTCTCGTCCAGCATCCGGTCGATCCGGCCGTCACCCAGCAGGATGTGCTTGCCGGCCGCGTGCAGTTCCGGCGTCAGGCCGTCGAGCATGTCCGCGAACCAGGGCTGGCGGATGTCGTTCAGCAGCACCCCCACGGTGCGCGACCGGCGCTCGGCCAGGAACCGGGCGGCCGCGTTCGGCCGGTATCCGAGCTCTGCGACAGCTTGCCTCACCGCCTCGCGGCTGGCCGGGCTGACCTTCGGTGAGTTGCGGAGTACCAGTGACACCAGCGACTTGGACACCCCGGCCCGGGACG
>JBEKKH010000005.1:0-40360 GCA_050010815.1 Streptosporangiaceae bacterium
TCGACCCAAGCAGCTCGCCCGTCGCCGCGGCCGACCGGCGCAGAGCGTCGAGGCCCCCCTGGATCGTCACCGCACCCAGCTGAGATTGCGCCGGCGTTCTGTCAGTAGCTGGCATCTGTCCTCCGTGAGCATCGGGAGAGACGCCGCATGAGATGGGAACAGGGCCGCACCGCCATCGAGCGGATGCTGGCAGATGGTGAGTTGCAACGCGTGCCCGCCAGCCGCGAGCAGTCCGAACGACTGCTCGCCCAAGCGCGAGTTCACTGTGCTTCCGCGCTCAAGGTATGCGACGAAGACCCACCCGGAGGGCTACGCGCTCGCCTACGACGGCGCCCGCAAGGCCCTTACCGCGATCCTTGAGAACGAGGGACTGCGGCCCACAACGCGCGGCGGCCACCTCGCCGTGCTCGAGGCCGTCCGGGCGCTACTCGATCCCCCGGTGGGACGTGTCCTTCGCCAGTTCAACCGGATGCGCACGCGCAGACATGACGCAGAGTACCCGCCGACAGATTCGCCCGAGATCACCCCCGCCGATGTCCTAGAGGACCAGGCGATCGCCGAGAGCCTCATCGACGTCGCCACCCGACTCCTAGACGAAATGTCCCCGTTCTGAACCGGCGATAGGCTGTGGGGCCGTAACCAGGTCAGGACCGATGGCCGAGTTCTGGAACCCCACACGCCATGCGGGCGGTGACTTCGGTTCTCAGCCGCGCCCAGCTCGCGAAGCCGTACTCGCGGGCTATCGCCAGCTGCGCGGCAGCCAGGGTCAGCGCATCCGACACCGCCCCGATGCGCCCGGCAGCCGCGGTATCGCCCGCATTCGCCGCACGGGGCAGGTCCCGGGCCTGGCGGCGCAGATGATCGATGCTGGGCCGACAGCGGAGGTGGACTACGTCCTGCCCTGCGGACCCCGGGGCGCCCTCCCGCGCCTACTGCCATGGTAGCCACCCCGCCGTGGCCGTGTCCGGAACCGCACCGTCAGCGCGCACCCGCAGCAATGCCCGAGGTCACCGCCACGTCCCGCACGGCAGGCCGCACTCTCCGAGGTACAGGCTCGGCGCCACAGCAAAAGGAACCACGAGATAGGCCTGGTGGCTCGCCTGCTGCGAAGCGGCCCGGTGTGTCCATGCGTGTGCATGACCGGACGGAGTGGAGGAGATTCCGCAGTTCAAAGAAGGCGGCCTGTAGAGTGCTGACGGTTGGATCTTCCGGCTGCTCAGATTCCGCGGACCCGGAGGCAACTGCACCTGCTCCTGCCCGCGCCGTGCTCGCCGCTGCACAGGGCTGCGGAGGTGATCACCTCCGGAGCGTGATCGCGAGACCAGGTCGCCCGCGCTTACCAGTCGCCTGTCTCGGCGTACGAAACCGAACGCCGGTGGCATACGTGATTGTGGGGGCAGGTGGTGAACAGTGCAGCATTGAATTGACATCCGTCGATGTACCCGGCAGAGTTCTGCTGTTCACGTTTGGTAATGCGATCCGAAGCCTCACGGCAAGCCGCTGGGGATCTTGACCGTGTATCGCAAGGATCCGAAAAGTATGGCGCTTAAGCCGCCGCGACATCGTGCTGACCGCGATAATCGCCGGATTCAGCCCGTGACCCGCAGCTGGGAGTCAACATCATGAAGCACGTCGCGATGATAGAGACAAACATGAGTGGTACCGGGTTCCAGGCTTTCAGCATTGCTCGGGAACTCGGTATCGAGCTTATATTCGTGACTCGTGATCTCGGACTGTACGAATCCATCCCGGGAGTGGCTGACCTGTTCCACCGGTATATCAGCGAGTTCGTCACCTGCGAGACGAACGACGAGGACAGCATCGTCAAGGCACTGGAGGAGTACAGGTCAGGTCATCCGCTAGACGGGATTGCTGCCTTCGGCGAGTATCACGTGAGCATCGCGGCGGCGGTATGCCGCCGGCTGGGCCTGCCGGGTCCTGATCCGGCATCGGTGCGGATTTCCCGGAACAAGGATCAGATGCGCGCTGCGTGCTCATCTGCAGGGGTGGCTGTGCCGCGGTTCGCGGTCGCGGATAACCTGCGTGACGCGGTGGCCGCCGCTGACTCGGTGAGTTACCCGTGCGTGGTGAAGCCTGCCGACCAGAGCGGGAGCACAGACGTCGCGATCTGCTTCGACGCGGCGGAGGCGCGGGAGCGGACCCAGGCCATCCAGGCGTCTCCGGTGAACTACCGCGGTCAGCTCAGGAGCCCGGTGGTGCTGTTTGAGGAGTACCTGACCGGCGCGGAGGTCAGTGTCGAGACGGTCACCTTCGGCGGCCAGACAACCGTGATCGGCGTTACCGACAAGCAGCTGTCGTCGCTGCCGTACTTCGTCGAGATGGGTCATGCTTTTCCCTCCGCGCTTCCCGGCGAGGTCGTTGACGAGTGCGCCCGGGTGGCGGTCGAGGCGCTCGCCGCAGTCGGGTACGACCTCGGCGTGGCGCACGTGGAGGTCCGGATGTCAGACCAGGGGGCCAAGCTGATCGAGGTCAATCCCCGCCCCGCGGGTGACCGGATCCCTGACCTGGTAGAGCTGGCCACGGGCATCTCCCTGGTACGCGAGGTGCTCCGCATGTCCCTGGGACATGCTCCGGATCTCGCCGCCCGGCACTCCAGGGCAGCGGCCATCCGCTTCGGATGGGCGTATCCCGGCCGGGTGCGGCAGATCCGGGGTGCAGATTTCGCGCGCGGGCTTCCCGATGTCGCCGATGTGGGGCTTGAAGTATCGCCTGGCGGGCTGGTCCGGCATCTGGCCGGCGATCATGACCGGGTGACGTACGTCATCGCGTCCGGGGAAACTACCTACGCGGCCTGCCGTACCGCCGAGACGGGGCTGGCGCACATCATGGTCGATACCATTCCGGAGGGTGCTGAGGTTGAATCCGGTGCCGGGAACCATGGCCACTGAAAGCTACCGGGTCACCTGCCATTCCTCGATTCACGAGCTGCCGGCTGCGGCGTGGGACGAGCTGACCGGCGGGAATATCTACCTGAGCCATCGGTGGCTCAGCGTCGTGGAACGCGACTCGCAGCCGCCTCCGGTTTACCTGGCGGCCTGGTCGTCAGACGGCCTCCTGGCCGGAGGATTGCCTGTTTACCGGCTGGAGCAGGCTCCAGGCAACCACCTGTCCGACCCTGCGTCACTCATCAGCGACCGTCCGGGCGCTGATGACTGGTACCCGGCGCTCCTGGGCGGGACCCGGATCGGATATGCCAGCAGCATCCTGGTCGACGCCGGGTTGCCGGCGGATGGCCAGGTCACCGCCTGCCGGGTCCTGCTTGATGCGCTGGTCGGTTATGCCGCCGACGGTGGGTTCGCGAGCAGTTCGCTGCTCTACCTGAACCAGGTTGGCGCCGAGCAGGTGGCGCGCGTCCCGCAGTGGCCGCTCGTGTTCAGCTCCGCGGAGGCCGTCCTCGCCGTCACCTGGCCCTCGTTCGAGGATTACCTCGCGAGCATGTCCAGGCACTGGCGTGCGAATGTCCGCGCTGATCTGCGGCATTTCTCGCAGTCACGGCTGGAGTTCCGGCTTGTGCCGCTGAGCGAGGTCGTGGCAGATGCTGCTCCGCTGGCGGTGAACGTCCAGCACAAGTACGGTCACCAGTCCAGCCCGGTGCGGCAGGTGCGGTTTTTCGGCGACGTCGCCGAGCAGCTTGGGGACGACGCGCTGGTGTTCGGCTGCTTCGATGGCTCACGCTTGATCGGGTTCGGGCTCGCGTTCCAATGGCAGGACACCCTCTACATCCGGTCTGCGGGATTTGACTATGACGCGCTGCTGCGACAGGGCGAACACTTCATGGTCATGTACTACGAGCCGATCAGGTACGCCATCGAACACAATCTGGCCTGGGTCCATTTCGGCACCGAGTCCTTCGCCGCCAAGGTCCAGCGCGGGTGCTCGCTCCGGCCGCTGTGGTCGGCCGGCCAGGGGAGCACACCGCCCACTGGCGAGGACATGCGGCGCCTGGAGCAGGTAAGCCGGGACCGGCTGCGCGGCTGGGACGAGGACTCCGGCAGCCTACTGGGCTACCTGCCATCACAGGCCTGGGCCCGGGACCAGGCAGGGAATAGCAGCGAGCCCCAGCCAGGCAGCTAAGGCCGTTACGCCCCCGGGTGGCACCGCGGATGCGGCCAGACGGTGAGTGGGCCGGGGGTAACCGGGCTTGAAAGACGCCGCGGGGGTGGCAGAGGACATCACTCCGCAGGCGGCGTCGGCTGCGGCCACGGCAAGCGTGACCGCACGGTCAAGGTCCTCTGGTTCGCAGCCGATGCGGGCGTTGATCAGGGCCTGCGCCTGCGAGGCAGTCCCGGCCCCTGCCCGGTCCAGCCTCGGCTCGGCTCCGGCTTCGACGACGCTCAGCTTCGCATAGTCCTCGTCGCCAGCGGTGACCTTCGCGTGTCCGATGACCGCACCGGTTTCCTGCGCCCAGCTGGACAGGTACTCAAGGACGACGCGCGCCCACTGGCCTGGATCGAAGGAACCGCTGGCCGCTTGCAAGCGCAGTTCCTGATTGAGCCACGCTAGCTGCGCCTCGGCCGCGGCATAGCGGTCGTAGTCGACCTCGAGGTTTACCTCGCTGTTGGACGCTGGGTTGCTCCAGGTCTCCACCAGCGTGTCCAGGCCGTCCCCGGCGGCAGCGGAGTACCCGACCACGACGGCATCCGGGTACCGCGCGCTGAGCTGGTCCAGCGCCTCGCGTGCCCGGTCGGCCGGGATCAGGTCGAGCTTGTTGAGTGCGATCACGTCGGCCTCGGCCAGCTGCCGGTGGAAGAGATAGGAGAGATCCGATTCCGGTTCACCGCGCTGCGCCGCCCGCTCGAAGGCCAGATGGCGCATGGGATCGAGGATCGTGGTCAGGGGCGTGACGGTCACCCAGTCGCCGTAATACTGGCGCAGCGGCCGCACCACGGTGGCCTGCAGGTCGGTGCAGCTGCCGACGGCCTCGGCGATGACCGTGTCGACGCCGCTTTCGGTAACCAGGGCCATTACCGTGCCGACCAGGTCGTCGAACCGGCAGCAGAAGCAGCCGCCGGTCACCTCGGCGGCAGCGTCGAGGTCGCTGCGGGCGAGTTGTGAGTCGATCAGTGCGGTGCTCTGGTCGTTAGTGATGACCGCGACCTTGTGCCCGCGTTCCTGCATGGCCTTGGCCGCGGCGACCATCGTGGTCGTCTTGCCCGCGCCGAGGAATCCGGTGAGTGGTACGAACGTGAGCACGTGTGCTTTCCTTCCTGAGCAGGTTTCCTGGTTATCCTTCCGCGCAGCATGCCCCGGTGCCGACCGCCGCCGGCACGTCCGGCGCCGCCTCTGCGACGTCGCCGAAGGCAGCATGGCGGGATCGGCCGAAGGAATCCAGCCGCGCAGCGGCCTGCTCGCGAAGCGATGGGTCGGCCAGGACCATCGCGGTGGTGACGGTGCGAGACTGCGCGCCGCACAGGTACTTGGCCCGGTGAGCCCCCGCACCGAACTCGACTGTGCGCAGGCCCTCGGCGCAGGCGTCGCGGACGAGGACGTCCAGTACCAGGGCGAAGTAGATGCCGCTGCGGTCACCGACTGCGGCATAGTCAAACCCGGGCCACTTGACGAACAGGCGGTGGGTCTTGCGGATGGTCACGCAGCTGGCCACCAGCGCGCCGTCCTGGAAACCCAGGTAGGCGCGCACGTCGGCGCCGCTGTCGAGCAGCGCGGCCAGCATGCCGACGATACGGGCAGGGTCCTCGGCAGTTCCGTTCTTATCGCGGTTCAAGCAGGTCAGCTCCGCGATGCGGGAGAGGTGCGGGCGGATGCCGGTACCGTCTGCGCGCTCGATCCGCACGCCAGCCTCCGCGGCCCGCCGGAGGTCGCCCGAGATCCGGCGGCGCTTGTCCGGCGGCAGGGCGGCCAGGTGCGCGTCCCATCCACCCCGGTCCAGGCGGATGAAGTCCTCATAACCCCAGAAGGTGCTGTGGCCGCCGTCGGCCAGGGCGTCGGCCAGGGCCTGGTTGCCACGGCTGTCGGGGATCCAGGGCGCCAGGATGCACCGCACTCCGACCTGGAACGCGGCAGGCACAAGAGCGCTGACCATGGCTCTCATCAGCGCTGGGGTCCAGAAGTTATAGGCGACCTCGGTCCGGTAGCCGAGCGGGGAACCGAGCAGCAGAGCCGGGTAGAACGATTCTGGGTCAAGATCGCCGGCGGCAGCACTGGCAGCCTGCCCCGCCGGGACGCCACAGCAGGCGTCCGCACCGGACAGGGCCTGCCACCCTAGGTAGGTGCGGGGGTCGTGGTCGGCGGCCGCTGGAGAGTCCAGGATGTACCCGGCGGCGATGGCGAGCTCGCCGCGCGCGCGGGTCGCGATGGTATGCCAGGGGCGCAATTCCGGCATGACTTTCTCGGTGGCGGCCAGCCAGGCCGGGCCCAGGTAGGGCGTGGCGTCGGTCAGGCTGGCCAGCTCGCCGGGCCAGCCCAGGTCCGGCGTGACCTGCCCAGGTGATACGACGACGCGCGGCGATCCGCCCATGCGTTCTCGGTCTCCTTCCGGGTCTTGGCGGCGGTCAGCACTTCACGCAGCAGCGTCCCCGGCCGGCGCCCTCGGCCTCCGCGCGCCGCTCCTGCCACAGTTCCTCGACCCGCCGGTCCGGGTGCACCCAGTCCACCCAGAACCCGCGGTCGGTGGTGGCGATGTCTTCCATCCACGGGGACTTGAGCAGCGGCGAGCCCTTGAACAGCAGCAGGCGCGTCTGCAGGGCGGTCGGATCGGTCACGCTCGCGAGCCCGGTCGAGATCAGGAAGTCCTCAAAGCCAAGCAGTTCCTCGTATTCGACCCACGGGGTGAAGGGGATGAACGTGGGATAGAGCTCGAAGCCGATGCGGCGGGCTTCGGCTACGGCGGTCTTGATGTTCTCGACATCGATCTGCTTGTCGAAGATGCGCAGGATCCGGTCAGAGGGGAACTCCAGCGCGGAGGTTACCCGGCGGAGCCCGAGCGAGACCAAGTGCTCCAGTTCACTGGTGTAGTCCAGGATGTGGTCCACGCGAGTGGTGAACTCGAAGGTGACCGGCCCGATCTGGCGGGCGAGCTGCTCCGCTACGCCGACGCCGATCGTGCGGGAGTTGAAAAATTCGGCATCGATGAAGCAGAAGTGCCGGACGCCTTCCTCGGCCAGCTGCAGCGCGTCGGCCAGGATGGTCGCGGACTCGTAGGCGGCGACCGCCCCGTCGTATGCCCCGTACACCGAGCAATAGGTGCATTTATGGTGGCAGCCCCGCGATGCTTCGATGTTGCCCATAAGCCCGAACGGTGAGTGATGAGCTGGGTAGTGCACGAACGAGGGGAAAAGGTCCCGGGCGGGAACGAGCCCGCCGATCCGCCGACGCGGCGGCTTCGGTGCCAGGCCGGCCTGGGTCATCAGCGCTGGGACGCTGGCAAGCTCCCGCGTCCCGGCTGCCGCTTCTGCCAGTTCTGCCGCGATGCGTTCCGGCTCGTCCATCGCCACGCCATCCGTGACGTCCAGGAACGCACGGTGGTTCATCTGCGCGTACTGGCCGAAAGCGATCAGCGTCGCGCCCGATCGCGCTCTCAGCCGTCGCGCCACCTCGATGCCCCGCTCCAGTCCCTCGAACTGCTGAACGGAGATCAGCGCGAGGTCGAACGGGCCCTCGGGCAGCGCGTCCGGTGACAGGTGCGCGTCCCAGCCGGTGACCTCGGCGCCTTGTGCACGGATCGCAGCGGCTGCGCAGGCGGACGCGAGGGGCTGCATCTCTGCCTCGAACGCGGAGGCCACGAGCACGCGAGGCTGGCGCACATTCCCCCCTTTATTTGCATCAGGAGTTCGTCGTGAAACCGTCCCCGGAACAGGCCTGGCCGCGGCTTCGCCTCGTCTTCGTCAACCGTGCAATACACACTAAGATATGTCAATGGGCTTATAAATAATGAATGTGCTCATGAAGCGCATGAATTCCAGATAGTCACATTGATACCAACGGCTCCTGCTATTTCTCTTGATCCCCGGAATGCGTTGCAGCACCAGTGGCCGGGCGCGCAGGCGAGCCACGGGATGATCCCTGCAGGCAATGCGCAGGCAGGATAAGGCCAGCCTGCGGGGTCCCCGATTGCGCTCACCCGGCGGCCGGGGCACGCCCGATCTGCACGATCTGCGGGGCCGGGGCGCAGCATGCGCCGTCGCTGATCTCGGCGGGCTCGTCGAACAGGCCGGTGCCGCCGCACACTCCCGTGTCGGGCAGCACTAGCTCGACCCGCGCGGCTGCCTCGTGGTCGCCGGCTAGCTCGGCGGCTATGCTGCGGACCTGCTCGTACCCTGTCATGGCCAGGAACGTCGGGCCGCGGCCGTAAGACTTCATGCCGGCCAGGTACAGGTCCGGCTCCGGGTGCGCCAGCTCAGCGGCGCCGGTGGCCGCGACGTCACCGCAGGAATGCAGGTTCGGGTCGATCTCGGCGGCCAGCTTGACCGGTGCCTGCAACGTGACGTCCAGTTCCAGCCGCATCTCTGACAGGAACGACAGGTCCGGGCGGAAGCCGGCCAGGACTAGCACCTGGTCGGCTGCTGGCAGGGACCGGCCGTCCTCGGAGACCAGAATCAAAGCGCCGGGGACGGCCTGGACGCGCTCAGTCCGGAAGCCGGTGACAACATCGACAAGCCCGGCTTCGACCGCCTCGCGGGCCCGGGTGCCGAGCGCGCCTCGCTCGGGAAGCTGATCGCCGTCTCCGCCACCGAAGGTAGTGCCCACCCCTCCGCGCCGCAGCGCCCAGCTCACCCGGGTACCGGGGTGATCCTGGACGATCCGGGCTAGCTCACTGATCGCGGTCAGCGCCGAGTGGCCGCTGCCGAGTACCACGGTGTGCCTGCCGGCGAATGCCTCTGCCGACGCGAAGCTGGGCAGCCTGTAGGACAGAACGCCGGCGGCCGCCCGCTCGCCGAGAGCCGGCAGGCCGTCAGCACCCGCCGGGGCCGGCTGGCCCCAGGTGCCGGACGCGTCGATGATCGCACGGGCCTCCAGACGCGACTCGGTGCCTGCGGGACCGGCGACGTGCACGGTAAACGGCTGTCCTGCGCGCCCGGCATCCACTAGCCGGTCCCGGCCGCGCCTCGAGACGCCGGTCACCTGCACGCCATAACGGACATGCCCGCCCAGTGCGCCGGCCAGCGGGCGCAGGTAGGAGGCAATCCACTCGGCCGCGGTCGGGTACCCTTCCGCCGCCGGTGCCGTCCACCCGGACGGCGTGAGCAGCCGGGTCGCGGCCGTGTCTATCAGCTCCGGCCAGGCGGAGAACAGCCGGACATGACCCCACTGGCTGACCGCGTACGCAGGGCCATCGCCGGCCTCGAGCACCAGCGGCTCCAGGTTCCGTTCCAGCAGGTGCGCTGCCGCCGCCAGGCCCACGGGCCCGGCACCGATTACGGCAACTGGCAGCTCGCCCATTGCATGTCTCCTCGCATCACCGGATCTCGGTACAAGAACTCTGCCCAGGCCGGTCCGCGAATGTCAATCAAGACATGCCCGACTATGACCAGCGCGATCTTCTGAGCCCCGCTAGAGGTGGCATGACTGGCCGCGTGATCATGCAGGCCAGCATTCATTTAACACACCCGCGAGCAGGCGGTGCCAGATTTACAATTGCCCATTAGCCCTGCGACGTTCCTGTATTCAGGACCGGCGATGTGAGGTGAGCGCGTGCCGTCTGCCGCGCTGCCAGGGTCAGGCTGCGGCAGGGGAGACATGAGACATCGGACAGAGGGAGAGCACCACCCGCCGCAGGCCGGGGACCGCGCAGCCGGATCGCAGCCCTCCCCGCGAACGGCGTGGGCGCTCGGCTTCGTCGAGCTAACCTGCTGGGGCGCGATGATCTACACGTTCTCGGTGTTCCTGCCGGAGATGCATCAGAGTTTGGGCTGGAGTCAGCCCC
Source organism: Streptosporangiaceae bacterium (assembly GCA_050010815.1). Classification (GTDB taxonomy): domain Bacteria; phylum Actinomycetota; class Actinomycetes; order Streptosporangiales; family Streptosporangiaceae; genus Palsa-504. Next base: position 9,902 of record JBEKKH010000005.1, read on the forward strand.
TCATTACCGCGGCGTACTCCTTCTCCATCGCCGTGCGCGCGGTCGCCTCCACCGCCGTGGGATGGTGGGTAGACCGGCGCGGTGCCGCCGCCCTGATGACCGTGGGCGCCATCGGCGGCGCCCTCATCCTCGTGGCCTGGTCGGCTATATCCACTCCCCTTGAGCTGTTCGCCGTTTTCCTCGGCGTCGGGATAACGACATCCGCCATCTTGTATGAGCCGGCGTTCGCCATCGTCGTGCGCACCTACACCGAGCGGCGCGACAGCAGGCTGCTGACCGTCACCATTCTCGGCGGATTTGCCAGTACCGTCTTCCTCCCCGCCGCCGGCGCGCTGGTTGCGTGGCTGGGCTGGCGCCACGCCCTGGTCGCGCTCGCCGTGATCGTCCTCGCCGGGGCAGTCCTGCCGCTCGCACTGCTCGTCCGCGATCCCCGCCGTGGACCTGGCGCTCATGATCCGGGCGGGACCGCAAGGAAGGGCATCCGCGCAGCCGCCCGCATGGCCGCGGCGTCCACGCCGTACCGCTGGCTCACGCTGGCTTCCTTCCTGATCTCCATTTCCCTGGTCTTCGTCAACGTGTACCTGGTCTCCTATCTCCTCGGGGCGGGCTACACGCTTACCGTCGCAGCGGCCGCCACCGGATCCCTCGGCATCCTCAGCGTGCTCGGCCGCATATTCCTCTCCCAGGCCGCGCAGCGGGTCGGACTCGCCCGCCTCACCGGGACGCTGGTCGGCTTCCAGGCCCTCGCGGTCATCCCGCTGCTCAGCGATGCCCGCGCCGTGCCCTGCCTGGTCGCGTTCATCCTGCTGTTCGGGGCCGGGTTCGGCGTGGTCACCCTGGCCCGTGCGAGACTACTGGCCGACTACGCCCCGGCGGACATGTACGCGCGGTGGGCAGGGTTCCAGGCCACCATCGTGACCGTGGCGCAGGTTCTCGCCCCCGTGACGGGCAGCCTCCTGCACGCCTTGGCCGGCTACCCCGCGGTCTTCATCACCGGTGCAGCGTTCTCCGCCGCCGCCGCCGGATGCCTGTTCATGGCCGGCCGAGCCGCCCGCAGGACATCATCAGCCCAGCCAGCTACAACGCAGTAGGTACGCTCCGGCCTCCGGCCGGAGCCCAGGGGTGCCACGGTGCCGTGCTGCCTAGGCCGCCGCGGCCCCGATCAGCGTGCCCAGGTTGGCCAGGGCGCTAGTGCGGGCACGGTAGTAGACCCACACACCGCGCTTGTCCCGGTCCAGCAGCCCGGCGTCGTGCAGCACCTTCAGGTGATGGCTGATGGTGGGCTGGGTCAGGTCGAACGCCTCCCTGAGGTTGCAGCCGCAGGCCTCACCGCCAGGGTGAGATGCGATCAGGGACATCATCCGCAGCCGGACCGGGTCAGCGAGCGCCTTGAGCAGCGGCGCGATCTGTTCAGCCTGCGCCAGTGACAGCGGCTCGGCCGACAGCGGCGGGCAGCACGCCACCGGGTCGCTGAGGCTCACCACGGGCAGGGACTTCACCATGCATCTATAGTGACCGTGCTGATCTAGAGCGGCAAACCCCGGCAAGCGCGGACTTGCATCGTGAGCCGGAGCATTGTGCCTGCTGGCGGTCACCGGACGCTTTGGTGCTGTGACTATTACGAGTTTTAGGATGGCCTTATCTGCCTGCCGTGAGTCAAGATGAGCGGTGTGGCAAGGACAGCGAGACCAGCTCCGACCGCGCTATGGCGGCGGCTGGTGGCCGAATTCCTCGGCAGCGCGCTGCTGGCCGCGATCGTGATCGGGTCGGGGATCGCCGCGCAACGGCTGTCCCCGGGAGCGACCGGGCTGGAGTTGCTGGAGAACTCCGCGGTAACAGCGGCCGGGCTGTTCGCGATCATCCTCATGTTCGGGCCTGTGTCCGGCGCGCACTTCAACCCTGTGGTGTCCTTCGCCGATGCTGCCTTCGGCGGGCTGTCCTGGCGGGACGCGGCAGCCTACCTGCTTGCCCAGGTCGCCGGGTGCGTGACGGGGGCGGTCGCGGCGAACCTCATGTACTCGCTGGCCGCGGTTTCGATTTCCACCAAGCACCGGGCGTCCGGAGCCCACGGCCTGTCAGAGGTTATCGCCACCGCCGGGCTGATCCTCGTGATCTTTGCCCTTGCCCGCACGGGCCGGGCCAATATCGCGCCCGCGGCTGTCGGCGCCTACATCGGCGCAGCCTACTGGTTCACCTCCTCGACCAGCTTCGCCAATCCGGCGATCACCATCGGCCGCATGCTCACGGACACCTTCGCCGGGATCGCCCCATCCTCGGCTCCGCTGTTCATCGTCGCCCAGGCGGCCGGGGGTATCGCCGGGGTACTCATCATCAGGGTCTTGTATCCCGCGCTCACGCCCGCGCAGGCTGCCGACATCATCATGCCTCATCAGCTGAGTGCGGACGGTGACCGGGTTTCTGCCACGGCCTCAGCGCAGGACCCGGCTCAGAGCGCGCCGGAAACAGACGCGTAGCAGAGGACGGCACCCGGCCCGGGCTCAGCCGGGAAGCGCGGCAATGAGGCGCGGCGCGAAGCGCTCGACGCGGTCGCTGAGCTCGGCGAGGGCGCTGTCGAAGCTGGCAGGGTCGCCGGCTGGGACCGGGTCAGGGACCGACCAGTGCATGGTTACCTGCTGGCCGAGTTCCTCGCGGGCCAGATCGCAGACGGTGATGACGAGGTCCCCGTCGTGCCGGATATCACTGAAATGCCGTGGCTTGACGCGGCGCAGGGGCAGGTGGTGACGCCGCGCGGCGGCGATCGCGGCCTGCTCGATCGCCGCGGCCGGGCGGGTTCCGGCTGATGCAGCCGGTACATGGCTGGCCCGGCGCCACAGTGCAGCGGCCAGGTGCGAGCGTGCTGAGTTAGCGGTGCAGACGAACAGCACCCGCTGCGCCGCGCGAGCCGGCGGCGGCGGCGGGGTGAGCGAATCGAATACCCCTTGCCTGAGCTGCAGGTAGCTCCTGCGCCGGTCGCCCTCGGAACGGCGACGGGTGATGACGCCGGCCTGCTCGAGTACGCGCAGGTGGTGCGCGAGGAGGTTGGAGGGCATCCCGAGCACAGCGGCCAGGTCTGACGGGGACGCGTCTGCGTCGGCGAGCTTGTCTGCGATCAGCAGCCGGGCCGGGTCGCCCAGCGCGGCATGAACGGCTGCCCGGGTTGCCAGCTCATAGATTTGATCAGTATTCATTGACTCAATCTTGACTGAGTTAATGATGACCGTCAAGATAAGTGCCGTGACCAGGACACAGTCACCCGGACGAAAACGGGAGGTCATCATGCACATGGTCGCGGTCGGCGGAAGTGATGCCGGGATCAGCTCGGCGTTGCGGGCGCGTGAGGTGGATCCGGGGGCGGAGGTCACCGTGGTGGCCGCCGATGCCTTCCCGAACTTCTCGGTCTGCGGTATCCCGTACTACATCTCTGGTGAAGTCACGCACTGGCGTAACCTCGCGCACCGAACGATCGCGGACCTGGAGGCAGCCGGGATGACGCTGCGGCTGGACACCACCGCCCGACGGATCGATGTTGCGGCCCGCAAGCTGCTGGTCACCGGCTCGGACGGCAGCGAGGAGAGCATCGGGTACGACAAGCTGATCGTCGGCACCGGAGCCGTACCGGTCCGCCCGCCGATCGCCGGGCTGGCCGGCCCCGGTGCTCTGGGTCGCGATGACGGGGTGCACCTGCTGCACTCAATGGGCGACACCTTCGCCGTGATGCGCACCCTGGAACAGACTGCCCCCGCCACCGTCGTCATCGTCGGCGCGGGTTATATCGGCCTAGAGATGGCTGACGCGCTGATTACCCGCGGATTGTCCGTCATCCAGATCGAGCAGCTACCCGAAGTGCTGCCCACAGTAGACCTGCAGCTCGGCCACCTCGTCCGTGACCAGCTCGCTTCGCACGGCGTTGAGGTGCTGACCCGCACCATCGTCCGGCAGATCAGCCGCGCCCAGCCCGGGGAAGCCGGGCGGCTGCGGGTTCGGGCCAGCACGGCGGACGGGGAAACTGTGGCGCGAATGGCGGACATGGTCCTGGTCGTCGTCGGTGTGCGTCCCGATACCGAGCTGGCCCGGGCCGCCGGTGCCGAGCTCGGTGCCCGCGGCGCGATCACTGTCGACCGGGAGATGCGCACCGGGCTCCCGGAGGTGTACGCGGCCGGAGACTGCGTCACCACCTATCACCGGTTGCTCGGTGACACCTATCTCCCGCTGGGCACCACCGCGCACAAGCAGGGCCGGGTTGCGGGCGAGAACGCGGCCGACGGGCACCGCGAATTCGCGGGCAGCCTCGGCACCCAGGTGGTGAAGATCTTCGACCATGCCGCCGCCCGCACCGGCCTGCGCGACCACGAAGCCGCAGCCGCCGGATTCGACCCGGTCACCATCGCGGCCGAAGCCGATGACCATAAGGCCTACTATCCGGGCAGCCACCCGATCGCGATGCGGTTCACCGGCGACCGCCGCACCGGACGGCTGCTCGGGGTGCAGCTATTCGGCCACCGGCACGCCGAGATCGCGAAGCGGATCGACATCGCCGCCACCGCGATCTTCCACGCGATGACCGCCGATTCGATCAGCGACCTGGACTTGTCCTACACCCCGCCGCTGGGCAGCCCTTGGGACGCCATCCAGATCGGCGCCCAGGCCTTGGCTCAGCAGGCCGCCCCAAGCTAGACGGCACTTCTACGCGCGGATCAGCTGCCTGTGAACGTACTGCGGCGCTCGAGGAGCAGGACGTCGCGCCACCGGCCGCGGTGACAGCCGATACGTTCGCGGATGCCGACGGTACGGAACTCGGCCCGGTGATGCAGCCGCAGGCTGGCGATGTTCTCCGGAAATATCCCGCTCTGGATGGTCAGATCCCCGCGGCTTCGGCTGACCCGGTCAGCGCGTCCAGCAGAGCGGCACCGATGCCACGGCGCTGACGGGCGGGATCGACGTAGAGGCTGTGCTCGACCACCCCGGCGTAAACGCAGCGGCTGGAGACCAGCGAGGCGGCGGCCCAGCCGAGGACCTGCCCGGTGGCGGCGTCGGCGGCGACGTGCCGATGCAACGGGTGCCGGGCGGCATCGAAAGCGCCCCAGGACGGCGCGGCGGTCTCGAAGCTGGCCTGCCCAGTGTCCAGCCTGGCCTGATAGATCGCCAGCACCTGCCCCGCGTCCGCGGTATGCATCGGCCGGATCAGCACCCCCGCAGGAGCGGAGGGCCTAGCCGCGTGGACGATTGCCGGGTACAGGCAGCCGCCAACATCGCTGACCGGGGTGATGACAATCCGGGTGAATCCTGCCTGCAGGAGCAGCTGGCGGTACTCACCGGCGCTCACGGTGCCGGTGAGGCACCCAGTCGCCTGCTCGGCGGCTGCACGCTGGCCCGGCGCGGCATCCTCGGCGGCGATAACATCGCTGACGCCCACCCGCCCGCCGGGGCGCAGGACGCGGAACGCCTCGGCGAGCACGCGTGGCTCATCCGCGGACAGGTTGATCACGCAGTTGGAGATGACCGCGTCGACGTGTCTGTCTGGCAGCGGGATGTCCTCGATATTGCCGTGCAGGAACTCGGCGTTGGTTATGCCCGCCTCAGCATCTCCCGCGCCGACCTCGCCGCCTGCATGCTCACCCTGCTCGACAATCCGGCCGCCGTGCACCGGCACGTCGCCATCGCCATCGCCATCGCCAACTGACACAAGCGCACGCCACCGCCGGGACTGCTCCCCGGGGCCGTACGGTTACTGGATGAGAGGCTGCCCGATGTACTACCGGATCGTCGCCAGAAGGTCCGCTCTACCTTCGCCCAGATCGGCGCCGGCACCTGGGAGCCGATGCTTGACGGAATGGCGCCCGAGTTCTCCTACCGCTTCTCCGGCGAGCACGCCCTCTCCGGCGAGCGCCAGACCCAGCGCCCGCGTCGTGTTTTCGCCACGGCCACTGCCGTTCGCGGCCCGCGCCGCCGGCGCAGGCCCAGCAGGCAGGTCGCAGGCCGACGATGAGATCCGTGCACCTGAGGGGAAATATGTACGAGCCGTATCCGGTCTCGGAACCTCCGCAGCAGGTTGAGCGCGCCCGGCCGCCGCGTACGGTGCTTCGTGCCGTCAGGCTCATGTACGCCGGTGCGGCGCTCGAGGTGGTCGTCTTGATCGTCGCGCTGGTCAGCAGAGGCCGCCTCGAGTCGGCTATTCTCACGGCGCACCCGCACGACACCTCGGCGCAGCTGCACACCGCCGAGAACTTCCGGGTCGGCCTCCTGGTAACCGGTGCCCTGATCGCGGTAGGCGGATGGCTCTGGATGGCGTGGGCGAACGGCAGAGGGCGAAGCTGGGCTAGGGGCGTCTCGGCGGTGCTCTTCGTTCTCGGCACCCTGGGCCTGCCGATCATCTCGCTCCGCACAGCACGCGTCGCTGCCACGCTGATCGTCGGCGTAGTCATATGGCTGGTCGGCCTCGCCGTGATTGTGCTCATCTTTAACAAGAGCTCTGGCCCGTTCTACCGGCAGGCGGGTGATGGGGGAGGAACCACTGCCCGTTCGGAATAAAAGGGGCAGAAAATGGCCAGGCAGCTCGTCCCGCTCCGTGACTTAGACCACTATGACGTGCGGATGCCCGTCTTTGTCACGGTGAAATAGCTGCTCCTGGGGACGAGGCCGTCCGGAACACGCCGGAGCCCTGGCCGTTCCCCCGCAGGCATATCATTACCCAGATTCAGCGCAACAGCTAACAACCCCTGGCGAACCGGCTTATGCCTTTACTGTAAACGCTTACCTAGCGGCAATTAAGGAGGCCGGATGCTCAGGCTCGTATGGCGGGGGGTGCGGTTCGCGCGGGGCCGCGCGGTAGCGCTGGCCGCCGGCATGCTGGTGGCGGCCGTCGCGTTCTCGCTGCTGACCGCCTCGGTCGAAGTGAACGCGGCCGATGTCACGGGCGTGGTTGGCGCGAACTGGCGCGGCGAGTACGACCTGCTCGTGCTGCCGCGCGGGTCAGTTCAGACGGTACCGAGCAAGCACCTCGTCCAGGTGAACTACCTGTCGACCGCGACCGGCGGGATCACGATGAGCCAGTACGCCACCGTCCAGCGCCTGCCCGGGGTGCAGGTGGCCGCGCCGCTAGAGATCATCGGCTACGTGCTGGAGACGGCCTACGTCCCGGTGGTCTTGTCCCCCGCTGCGGCTGGCCGGTCCGGATCGAGGGTGCTGCTCATCACCTCGCGGTACACCGCCGATCAGGGATTGTCGGTCTATCCGCCCTACGACGATGGATATGTGTACATCACCCCAGACCGCGTGACGCCGCTGTTTCCTTCGCCGAAATCGGTGATCCACGTGGGGTCGGTGAGCGGGCCGATTGAGCACCTGCCGGACGGCAAGAACGTGATCATCTGCCCGTCCACCATCCCGCCGCCTCCAGGGCAGCCCTCCCCGTTCCTGCGCACCATCGGACTGCTGAACGGATGGTGCTTCTCCCGGACCGGCGGGACGCCGGGGCCGGTTGAGGGCTATGTCCCCTGGTCGTTTCCCGTCCTCATGGCGGGAATCGATCCCCGTGCGGAGGACGAGCTGACCGGCCTGGGGCAAGCGGTCACCTCAGGCCGGTACCTGGCCGAGGGTGAAGGACCGGGAGCCGTCAAGGACAACGTCAACCTGCCCACCATCCCGGTGATCGGCAGCACGACCTCCTTCGACGGCGACACCAACCATGTCACGGTCAGCCTGCTGCCGCCAGCAGCGGCGACCGTGGCACGATCCGGGGCATCGCAGTCGGAAATCATGCGTGCCCTCGGGTCCGAGCCAGAGTCCCCGGTCATGCATGACACGGTCACCGGCGCGGCAGCATGGCAGGACCTGCTGGCGCAGCTCGCCGATGGGTCCGGCTCTGGCTCCGCCCAGAGCCTGGGCCAGTACTGGCTGCCGGGCCCGGTCACCTACCGGCCAGGGCCGGACGGCCGGCTCGATCCAGTACCGGTCAGCAACCCGGTCTCGGTGTGGGCGGCCGGCGTCAAAACGGACGGCTCGTACTTCGTGCAGGCCCCGGCCGCCGCGGCCGATACCGGGTTCCGGACGCTCACCGAACTCACGGAAGCCGCAGGCGGTGGCATGGTCAACCAGAACGTCCTCCAGCTGGTCGGGGAGTTCGATCCGGAGCGGCTGCCGGGGTTCTCCGGGAGTGGTCCTGGGTCGCCGCTGGCCAGCTACCGGACGCCGCTGCTCACCGGCGCGGACGCGGCCAGCCGGGCGACGCTAGACGACCAGCCGCTGGAGCCGGACGGGAACATGGCCGGTTACGCCCAGCAGCCGCCGCTGCTGTACACGACGCTGGCCGGCGCGGCGGCGATCGAGAAGCCCGCCGCCCTCAACCTGAGCATGGGCGACAAGCAGACCGCGGCGCCGATCGGGTCGATCCGGGTACGGGTATCCGGGCTGCGCGGCACAGTCCGGGAGGAGCTGGACAAGATCGGCGCGATCGGTGAGGAGATCGCGAAAGCGACCGGCCTGCAGGTGATCGTCACCGCCGGATCCTCGCCGTATCCGGTGACGATCGGGCTGCCAGCCGGGAAGTTCGGGCGGCCGCCGCTGCGGCTCACCGAGGACTGGACGCAGACCGGGGTCGCGCTGCTCGTGCTGCGGCAAGGCGACCGGGAGTCGCTGGCGCTGCTCGTGCTCATCCTCGTCGTCTGCGCGTTGTTCCTGTCCAGCGCCGCGCTCGCCGGGGTCCGCGGGCGCCGTACCGAGATCGGCGCCCTGCGGGCCCTCGGCTGGGGCCGGCTCCAGGTGTTCACAGTCATGCTCGGCGAGGTAGTGACACTAGGCGTCGCGGCCGGCCTAGCCGGCGTCGGGGTGTCCGCCGCGCTCATCGCCGGGCTCGGGCTGCGTGTCCCGCTGTGGCGGGCGACGCTGGTGTTGCCGGTCGCCGCCGTGCTCGCCGCTGTCTCCGGACTGGTGCCCTCCTTGGCGGCGGCGCGAGTCCCGCCGTCGGAGGCGCTGCTGCCCGCCGCCCGCGCGCCACGCCGCAAGGGACGCGGGGTCCGGACAGTCACCGGCCTGGCATTCACCGGCATAGCCCGTGTCCCCGGTCGCAGCGCGCTCGCCGCGACCGGGCTCGCCGTCGGGGTGGCCGGGCTCACTGTGCTGCTCGCGGCGCACGTCTCGTTCGCCATGTCGATCGGGGATAGCGAGCTGGCGGGGCTGGTCAACGGGTCGACGCGGGGCACAGACCTGGTGTCCGTGCTGCTGACGATCATGCTGAGCGCTGCGGGACTGGCGGACGTGACCTACCTGAACCTGCGCGAACGGGCCGGGGAACTGGCCGCCCTGGCGGCGTCGGGCTGGGGCCGCCGCCAGCTCGGCCGCCTGCTGGCCAGCGAGGCGGTGGTCACCGCGGTCGCCGGCTCCATCGCCGGCGCCGCCACCGGGCTGGTGCTGGCTGGCGTCGCGTTCGGCCTGTCGGTGCCGGTGGCCGCGGCCGCGGCCGCCGCGGCGGCCGGCGGCATCGCGGTCGCGGTCGCGGCCACGATCACGGTGCTACTCTGCACATCCGGCCGGCCGCTGGCGGCGGTCCTGGCCGCCGACGAATAACCACAGGAGGCTTGTCGTGGCAGGTGCGGAGGTCAGCTTCGGCTCGGTGAGCAAGACGTACCGGACCGGCGCGGGACTGCCGGTGCAGGCGCTGGCCGAGGTCACGCTGGACATCCCGGCCGGGCAGGCGGTGGCGGTCACCGGTCGGTCCGGTTCCGGCAAGTCGACGCTGCTGCACCTGGCCGGCGCCATGGATATCCCCGACAGCGGCACGCTCACCGTCGACGGCAGCGCCCTGGGCACAATGAGTGACAAGCAGCGCACCCGCTACCGGCGCGAGGTCGGTTTCGTGTTCCAGCGGTTCCACCTGCTCCCCGCGCTGACCGCCTGCGACAACGTGGCCGCGCCGGTCCTGCCGTTCCGCACCGGCTACGACAAGCGGGCGAAGGCGGCGGGCCTGCTAGCCGCCGTCGGCCTGGCCGGCCGTGAGCACGACCTGCCCGGCAAGCTCTCCGGCGGACAGCAGCAGCGCGTAGCCGTTGCCCGTGCCCTCATCGGCGACCCCCGTCTGCTGCTCGCCGACGAGCCCACCGGCAACCTCGACTCCGCCACCGGCACCGAAGTCCTCGACCTGCTCTTCACCCTGCACCGCGATCGCGGCCTGACGCTGATCCTCGCCACTCACGACCCCGCGGTCGCCGCCCGGTGCGGCCGCGTCATCGAACTCCGCGACGGGCAGATCACCGCCGATGCCGTGCCGCGAGCAGGAGGTACATAACGGCTTGACACCGAGGCTGCACAGTGCGTACAGGCCGTGGCTGGATACCTGAGCCTGCATTCCTTCGGTGACGTTATGGTCTCGGTGCGCGAGATCTTGCCCGAAGGGAACCCCAGCCCGTTTCCTCCTCCACCTCGCGCGCCGCCGCCGCCGCGCCGGAGTCTTCGCCGTCATCCACGTAACCGCCCGGCAGCTCCCAGACCCAGCGGTCCACGATAAACCGCTACCGGGGCGCAGCCATCCCTACCCCCTGGGCCGCCACGGGATGAGGACAACCACCACGCAGCCCTCCGGGGCTTGTGGAGAGCCGGGTGCGGTGCCAAAGTCGCATGCCCGGTTCGGGAAGCGGCTCCGGCTTATTATTTATTAGAAACGGACCGGTCGAAAGACCGACACCGCGCCCCGGGCCGACTTCACCACAGGACCGGCGAAAGAGCGCCCAGGTACCCACCACGTACACACCAGGTGCACCACAGGTACAAGGACCACCGGAGGTACATCGAAACTCCCGCAACAAACGTGTGCCCCTGCCCCGACAGCACCTATTTCCCAGGCGCGCGTGAAACCACCCGGTCACGGGACGGGCTCGTCTGCTGCTGGCCAGCGGTACCAGGAGACGCCCAGGACGCTCTGAGCGTTTCTGCTCCCGTGTTCGCTTCAGGCATCCTGATCCGCACTGTCCCGTCATGGGCGGCGGAGGCAAGCCAGGTGCTGTCCGGCGCGATTCGCCGCACCGACCGATGCGCACCTGTTCCATCGCGCCGTCCTGTAGAGCGGAACCAGAACCGGGGCTTTCACCCACGACCAGGCCGCGATCGTCCGGAAGGCTGCAGCCGCGGCCCTGGGGGTGGCGCCGACCCTCGACGGCTTCGCGAGCGTGAGCGATCACGGCTCGTCGAGGCGGCCGCCGCGCTGATGGGGCTGGACCTCGGCACCCGTGGCGCCCGCGATCCTCTTCAACGGATCACCCCTTTCAGCGTCGTGCTCGACGAGCAGCCCGCCGAAGTGGTTGCCCGGGGAGCCGACCTGCGGGTCGACCTGCTGGCCGGCCATAACGCCGACTGGCCGGCCATATAGCCCAGATGGCAAACTGGATCAAAGCCAACGGGACCGGCCCGTCAATCTTCTGGCCACCTTGCCCGCGCAGGATTGCAGGGCGCCTCGGCGAACGACCGGCCCCGGTGCCCGCTCCTCGCGCTCGCGGCGCAGGTAGAACAGCGTGCTCAGGCACACCCAACGTGGCCGCAGGAGCCGGGGTGGCGCTCGGCTGACCGCAACGGCTGCTGCCCCGGCTACCGCTGTGCTGGCGGAGCTGAGACGCTCAGCCAGCGGTCGAGCTCGTCGAGGATGTTCTCCACCATCGGACGCAGCTCATCGGCAATCTCGGCCTGGCTCTGGCCGTCGCGGGTGCGGCGGCCGGCCTCGCTGATGATGATCTGGAACACCGCGGCCAGCGCGATCCCCTGGAGCCCGGCGACCTCCGGCGCGACGGCGGTGGTCTCGGTGATGGCGGCGGCGAGGGCAGCGGCTTGCCGGTCGCTCAGCTCCAGCACCAGGCGGTGAACCGTCGGGCTGATCGCCGCCAGGTAGCCGAGCTCGCCACGCCAGATCTCCGGCGGGATGCTGCGAATTCCGGCGACGGCTTCGAGGACGAAGCCGCGGATCGCAGCGGCCGGGGTAGCGCCGGGCAGGCGGGAACGGATCAGGTCGCACAGCCGGTCCTGAACCTGCTCCTCGCGGTCGGTGACCAGCCGTTCCTTGGTCGGGAAGTAGTTGTAGACCGTTTGCTCGGCGACCTCGGCCTCGCGTGCCACGTCAGTCACCGTGACACGTTCGTAGCCGCGCTCGGCGAACAGGCGGGCCGCGGTGTCGGCGATAAGCCGGCGCGTCCGCGCCTTCTTGAGGTCGCGCAGTCCGGTAGTAGCGGCCATATCAACAGCCTACCGGATTTACTCCAAGTTTTGACTCAACACTAGAAATCGATCTGTCTCCATCTATCGGGTGAGGGTGAGGGTGAGGGTGAGGGTGAGGGTGAGGGTGAGGCGTTCGAAGCACCGGGGCGGCCTCCTCGTGACGCGCGGCCCGGCTCCGGCGCGTCGGGGCACCGGCAGAATGAGTGCTATGGTTAGGGCGAACCACAAAATTAGAGTCAGCGCCATCCTGCGCAATCGGCCGCGGACTAGCGGCCACAGCTGCCGTGACCTGACGAATCACCGGCAAGAACAGGAGCCCTTATGGCTACCACCACCGAAACCAGCCGGACGACACACCTCCTCGAGCTCATGACGAACGGCGATAACCTCTTCAATGCGCGCAACTGGCAAGAGTTGGAGGACGTCCACCACCCCGACATGATCGCGTACATGACCGGCAGCGCAGATCCGATCTACGGCCGTGAGGCTCACGGCGCGGCGATGCAGCAACTGGTCGAGATGTTTCCCGACGTCCGCGTGCACACCCCGTATCCGATCCAGTTCGGAGGCGACAACTGGATCACGGTGGTCACCAACGTCACCGGGACGTTCACCGGGAAGATGACCCAGCCCGATGGCACGGTGGTTCCGCCGACCGGGAAGGCATTCGACCTCGAGTTTGGCCAGACGAGCAAGTGGGAGGGTGAGCAGCTGATCGTCATCTCCGCGTTCTGGGATGCTGCTCTCATGGCCAAGCAGATCGGACTCGGCTAAGCCCCGAAGGTGTCAGCCGGCTCGCGGAGATCCGGCTCGCGAGCCGGCCGGGCGGTGCCCGGCCACCCGGGCGCGCTCCAGAGCAGGACGTCCCGCTGCTGCCGGGGCCGGCTGTTCCCTGCGCCGCCCCCAAAGGTCGAAACCGGACCGCGCAGAGCGTGGTTGGCGCCCCGCAGGCTCGGACGCGCAGTCAGCGATCACCGTCCAGCCAGCCTTGGGGCTGCCCTTACCTCAGCAGAAGGAGACTGTAGATGATCCTCATTACGACAGCCGGCAAGGTGGGCGCGGAGGCGGCGAGGCTGCTCGCTCAGCGGGGTGAGCCGGTGCGGGTCCTGGTCCGCGACCCGGAGAAGGCCACCGCGCTCGCGCAGGCGGGAGCAGACGTCGCCGTCGGCGATCTGGACGTTCCGGCGACCGTCGACGCGGCGATGCGAGGCGTCTCGGCCGTCGTGCTCGTCAGCCCGGCGATTCCCGCTCAGGAGCTGAACGTCGTCGCCAGCGCCGCGGGAGCGGGCGTCGGGCACGTCGTGAAGATCACCAGCAAGGCCTCGGCGGACTCGCCCATCGCGCGGCGCCGCGACCAGACCGAGATCGAGACCGGGCTGATCGCCTCCGGGCTCGGCTACACGCTGCTGCGGAACAACGCCTACATGCAGAACTTCCTCATGCTGGCGCCCGCGATCGCCAAGACGGGCAGTTTCGGCTCCTCCACCGGTGACGGCCGCGTCGGCATGGTCGACACCCGCGACGTCGCCGCTGTCGCCGCCCAGATCGCGGCGACACCCGCCGCCCACCGGGGAAAGACCTACTGGCCCACCGGGCCCGAGAGCCTCTCCTACGCAGACGCGGCCGTGATGCTGTCCAAGGTGCTCGGCCGGCCGGTCACCTTCCACCCGCTGACTTCCGAGGAGCAGAAGCAGGCAATGATCGACGCCGGCGTCCCCGGGCACATCGCCGAGATGAACGCCCAGGCCGTCACCCTGTTCGCCCAAGGCGACTCCGACTGGGTCACCGACGACGTGCCCTCGATCCTCGGACGCCCGGCACGCACCTTCGAGCAGTTCGTCACCGACCATGCAGCAGCCTTCTCGTGAAGCCCAGACAGGCGCGGTCAGCAACCGGCGTTCCAGGCGCTTTGCACGACGACATACAAGCTGTGTTTCCAGCTCTGGCGAGGCTCGCCGACGCGGGTCCCTGCCCGGAGGAGGCAAGATGAGTAACTCTCACGGACGCCCTCGTCGCTTCGGCGCGGGCAAGATACTGATCTCGCTGGTCGCTGCGGAGACGGCCGTTGGCCCCTACCTAGCCGACTGGAACGAGACGCATATCTACAACACGACTTGGCCGCCGCATGCCAAGTTCCACAACGGCCAGACGGTGAGCATGGGCGCCAGCCTCGCCGCGATGACCCTGTGGCAGCTGTGGCAGGCGCATGACTCACCTGCCGCCGCCCGCCAGGCGCTCGACTCGGCCAGCCTGGCCGCGTCGATGTACTGGCTCACTGCCACCTCGGCGCTGGCTTACCCGGGCGCGAAGGCGGTCGACCCGCCCGGGACAGCGACCTTCCCGCAGTGGAAGTTCGTCCTACCCTCGCTCCTGCTGGTGGCGGTCGGTTACACGCTGGAGCGGCGCCGTCTCGGCAACCGGTGAGCTCGCAGGCAGCAGTTACAAAGGACAAGCCAGAGCTCGGGTTCTGGCCGGGTCGGCAAGCCGCTCGGTCCGCATTTCTACGAATGGAGGTCACTGGTCCGCAACACGCCCGACTTGCCGGCAGGGCAATGGATCCGCGACGCGGCGCCGCAGCTCACCGATCAGGAGGTCGCTGCCTACGACGCTCCTTTCCCCGATAGCCGGTTCCAGGCAGGAGCCCGGACGTTCCCGGCTGCCCGGAACCGATGATGGTCCCCGATGCCGGCCACTTCGTGCAGGAAAACGGGCAGGCGGTCACTCGCGCCGCTCTGCGCGCCTTCGGCGATCTCTGACTGCCAGGCAGCAGCCTCAGAGTACCCGACTGTTGCGCGCCTGCTCAGCGCGACAAGCCGGCGAGCACCGCCCGGGTCGGCCCAGTCCAGCCTCGGTCAACCCCGCCGAGGGCATCTGGAGCACGCTGAAGGAGATCCAGTACCGGCCCCACCTGCTCGACGGCTGCCTGGGCGCCACCGGGCTGGAAAATCGAGCCCTGTGACCAACACGCACTACGAGTTCAGTCTGGTGTTAGCAAGCACGAAAATACCAGGCCAATGGCCATGAGCGAGTTTTGACGGTCTGACACGAACCTTCCGCCTACAGCGCGCGGCCAACTTTTGGCACCCACTGGGCCTTGCCGTGTGGGACCGTGACCCTCAATAATTGGTGTGCGTGCAGCGGGCTTGAGGAATTCGCCGGTCAGGAATACCTGACCGGCTCAGGCTGACCGATAGAGAGGCAGCCCTATGGCCACCAACCCATTTGACGACGAAGACGGCGAGTTCTTCGTCCTCGTCAACGACGAGGACCAGCACTCGCTGTGGCCCAGCTTCGCTGAGGTGCCTGCGGGATGGCGCGTGGCGCTAGGTTCCGCAAGCCGCCAGCAGTGCCTTGACTATGTCGCGGAGAACTGGACAGACATGCGGCCGAAGAGCCTGCGCGAAGCCATGGACGCCGACGCGATGACCTCATAGCGCACCACGACCGATCCACTTACGCACGGGATCGGCTTAGCGAGAGTTTAGCGAAGATGGCTGTGCCCTAACCCCCGCAGGCTTATTGTTCGGTGGGAGCACCTATTATGGGACTGACGAAAAACCGCATAAGATCATGCAACTGCGAAGCCGCACACCTAACGACGCGGCACATTGAGATCCTTGAGCTGATAGCTGCTGGCATGCGCAGTCAAGACATTGCGGGAAAACTTGGAATATCGTCACGCACAGTCCAGAGTCATCTTGCCGTCATGCGCCACCGCGCCGAGGTTGAGAGCACTCTTAATTTAATAGTGCGGTGCTGTGCGAGTGGAATGCTCGTACCTGTGGGCGGGAAGCTGACCTGGTCAGGACTCCTGTGTCTCAAGGTGGGCGTCGGTGACGACCGCCTCGTCGTTGCCACGGGCGAATATAAAGAAAGAAATCACGAGTATCGCCACGACCGCGACAAGCAGGATACGATAATTAATGATCCCGATAAGCGACGCCCCGGTCGCGAGTGAAATGGCCTGTGGAATTACGATGGCCATGCTGAGGGCAGCGTCCACTCGACCCAGCAGGTTGACCGGCGTATTGCGCTGGATAATTATGTAGCCGCCTATGTTGACCCACAGGTCACACGCTCCCGCTAGTGCCATTCCGATGAGGATCAGGGGAAGCAGGGTTGTCAGCAGCAATATGGCGGCGACCACGCATGAGGCTACCCCCCACAGCACTAGTGCGCGCTCGCTTGTCCGGTCGATGATGCTCGTGGCCAGGACGCCGCCGACGACGGCACCGACACCGGTGGCGGTTTCCAGCACGCCGAGGAACGGGGGCGATCTATGCAGGCCTTGCGCCACCACGGCAAACGGGACGATCTGGAAGAAGCCGAACGCGACTAGCGCCACGACGCCGGCGATGAGCAGCCGGCGCAGCGCGGGTGTGCGTCCGATGTGCCGTATTCCGGCCATGAACTCGGAGTTCCAGCTTTCCTGGGAACGTTCGGGAACCTCCTCGCGCACCCGCAGCGCCAGCAGGGCCAGGGCGGCCAGCAGGAAGGTGCCGACATCGACCAGAATGACCGGATCGGGTCCGACCCAGGCGAGCAGTCCGGCGCCGATGAGCGGGGTGATAAGCCGCAGCCCCTGCTCGGCAGTTTGCAGAACCGTATTCGCCTCTGGCAGGAGGTCATCGGGCACCAGGACGACGAGGAAAGCGGTCTGGGCGACCATGATCAGGCCGTTAAGAACGCCGTAGCCGAACAAGACCGCGTAGATTAGCCACACTTCGCCGCGATGCTGCGCGATCAGCAGCAGGCACACCAATGCCGCCGAGCCTACGTTTGCCCAGATCAGCAGCGGTCGCCGCCGCACCCGGTCGGCCAGCAGACCGCTGAGGGGCGCCGTCAGCAATCCGCTGATGAACGCGAAGATGGTAAAGCCGGCCGCGCTGTTACTGTGCGTGAGGATCTTTACCCAGATAGCCATCGCAAGCCATAGGGCACCGTCACCTGTAACGGACAGAACCTGACCGATCAGATAGAGACGTGCATCCCTGTGGGCGAACAGCCTGCGCATGTCAATCGCCGGTTCCTTGTCCTCTTAGCTCGAGCGTCGACTTCATCCCGTTCATCCCGCCTGGTCAGCCAGGGCCTTTCACTCCAGGTAGTTACATGAATAGAGTACGACGACTGATGCGTCCACAAGGCCGCGCAGCGTACAGTTATCACTGTTCTTATCCAGTGACATCAGCCGCACCATGCGCCCCAGCGTATCCCGGAGATGGCGAGGTGTATAGCCCGCGATATATATATTGGCGACCTAAATTTTCGTCCCTGGCCAGGGCTGTGGTGCCATAAAGTTCATCTTCGTGCCTTTTCGGTGCTGGAGGCTGATCGATGACGGCTCACGAGATCGAATCCTGGATCTTGTCGAAGCTCGCAGACCATGTCTATGCCGATCCCGATAGCCTTAACCCGGACACCAGTTTTGCCGAGATTGGTCTTTCATCGGTAGACGCGCTCGTACTGGTGGGAGAACTCCAGGACCACCTAGCTATTGCTTTGCCTGAGACGCTTCCCTGGGATCATCCGACGATCAGAGAAATGGCCATACATTTGTCTGGCCTGCTGAGCCGAGCGACGGAACACGCACTCCAGGACGGTATTGCCGATGCCCTGGGCAGCGTCACCGATGCGGGCAGTCCGGCAAGGGCGACAGAGCCAGTTGCCGTCATCGGAATGGCCTGCGCCTTTCCAGGCGCGCCGGACGCTGACGCGTTGTGGACCTTGCTCGAGGCGAGCGGCGATGGTCTGGCGGTTCCCGGCCGCGACGCACCCGGCCGCGCGCAGGGCCTGCTGCCTGGCATCGATCAGTTCGACGCCGGATTCTTCGCCGTTTCAGATGCCGAGGCTCCGTTCGTAGATCCCCAGCAGCGACTGCTGCTTGAGACAGCGTGGCTGGCACTCGAGGATGCCGCGATTCCCCCGGCCGGGCTGGCCGGAACCCGCACGGGAGTTTTCATCGGCGTGAGCGGCAGTGACTACAGCCGCCTGCAGCGAGCGGACACAGCGCCGTGGTCGAGGTTCAGCGGGACCGGCCTGGCCGGCAGCATCACGGCGAACAGGCTTTCATATCTGCTTGACCTGCGTGGCGTCTCGCTCGCGGTGGACACCGCGTGCTCGTCGTCGCTCGTTGCCGTGCACCTGGCCATGCGGAGCCTGCGCTCCGCCGAATCGGATCTCGCGCTTTGCGGCGGGGTGAACGTGCTGCTGGCCACGGAGATCACAGATTCGTTCGCGTCGGCCGGAATGATGGCGCAGGACGGCAGGTGCAAGACCTTTGACGCCGCGGCGGACGGCTATGTCCGTTCCGAGGGATGCGGAGTGGTCGTGCTGAAGCGACTGTCCGACGCGGTACGCGATCAGGACCGCATTCTTGGCGTCATCGCGGGCTCGGCAGCAGGGCAGGATGGCCGCAGCAACGGTCTCACCGCTCCCAGGGGGCTTGCCCAGGAGACGGTGATCCGCGATGCGCTGGAGGACGCCGGGCTGACCCCAGCTGATATCCGATACGTCGAGGCGCACGGCACCGGTACCCCGCTCGGGGACCCGATCGAGGTTGCCGCCATCAGCGCGGTCCTCGCTGGCGACAGGAGCGAAGAGCAGCCGCTGTTCATCGGCTCGGCTAAGGCCAATATCGGCCACGCGGAAGCCGCCGCGGGAATCGCCGGACTGATCAAGGTCCTGCTGATGCTGCGGCACCGGCGCGTACCCGGCCAGGTGCATCTGCGTGAGATGAATCCCAGGCTCCCGGCTAGCTCGTCAGTGCGCATCGCCACCCGCACGCGGGATTGGGTGACGGCCGGCCCCGGCCAGGTGCTGGCGGCAGGCGTGAGCTCATTCGGTTTCGGCGGCACGAACTCACACGTCATCGTCCGCGAGATGCTGGCCGCCGAACTGCCCCGGCAAGGCGGCGCTGACATCGCGCTGGACCGGCCGTTCCACCTGCTGGCGCTGAGCGCCCGCAGCGAATCCGCCGTGACCTCGTCAGCAAGCCGTCACGCTGACTGGCTGCGCGCGCATCCGGACTGTGATCTCGCCGCCATGGCCAGGACCACGACGCGTGGCCGGACGCATTTCCGCCATCGCTCCGCCGTCGTGGCGGGTGATTACGATGGGGCGCTGGCCGGCCTAGACGCGCTGGCCGGCAGCGAGACCCAGGCCGCCCGCGCCGGCCTGATACATCGCGGCCAGGCCCGCTCGCAGCCAGGAAAGCTCGCGATGCTGTTCAGCGGACAGGGCTCGCAGTACCTGCAGATGGGCCGGCAGCTGTACGTCACGAACTCGGTCTTCCGCACGCATCTGTGCCATTGCCAGCAACTGCTCGCCGGCTATCTCGACGTGCCGCTGCTGTCGGTCCTGTTCCCGATACCCGGGCAGCACGATTTCCTGGACAGGACCAGGTACACCCAGCCCGCGCTGGTGGCGGTCGAGTACGCGCTGGCGCAGGTCTGGCGCAGCTGGGGCGTCGTGCCCGACTACGTGCTCGGCCACAGCATCGGGGAAGTGGCCGCCGCCTGCGTGGCAGGGGTTCTTGAGCTAGCCGACGCGCTGCGTCTCGCCGCTGAGCGGGGCAGGCTCATGGAAGAGCTGTGTGAACCGGGCTCGATGGCAGTCGTCTTCGCCGCTGAGCAGGTCGTGCTCAGCACACTGGCCGGCGGACCGCCCGATCGCGCGGTGGAGGTACTGGCCGTCAACGCCGCCGACGTCATTGTGGTAGGCGGCCGGCCCGCAGACCTCCGCGCCTTCGTCACGGAGCTGACCGGGCGTGGCATCGCGACCAGGCCGGTGAAATCCGGGTACGCGTTCCACTCCGCGATGATGCGGCCGGTACTTGGGCAGCTCGCGTCCATCGCCGCCTCGGTCACGCACCAGCAGCCGTCCATACCTATCGTGAGCGATCTCGATGGCCGTCCGTTCGGCGCAGGCTGTCAGCTCGATGCCAGTTACTGGCCGCGCCATCTGGTAAACCCGGTCAGGTTCGCGGCCGGCGTCGGGGTACTTGCCGACCAGGGCTGCGACCGCTTCCTTGAGGTCGGTCCCGGCCAGGCGCTCATCGCGGCGGGCGTGCGCACGGTGCCTAGCGGGCTATGGCGGGCCTGTCTCAGGGCTGGCGTATCCGACTGGTCGGTGCTGACCGACGCTGTGGCCAGCATGTATGTGGCCGGGCAGGACATCGACTGGGCCGGCTTTCACAGCGAAGGCAGGCAGGACCGGCTGGCGCTGCCCGGATACCCGTTTGAACGGCGACGGCACTGGCTTGACGAGGCCACTGACCGTAAGCAGCTAGGGCACAACCAGGCGAGGAGTGGTCAGGTGGATCCGGTACTCGCCTCGCTGAACCAGGCGATCAGCACATTGCTCGGGGAGCGTTCCGTCGTCGACCCGGACACGGCATTCGTGGAGCTTGGCGCGGACTCGATGGCATTGTTCCAGCTTGGCCAGGCGGCGCAGAAGGCCTTTGCGGTCGCCGTGCCAGTCAATCAGCTGTTCGGCGAGCTGAATACGCTGAACCGCCTGGCCGCGCATATTCGCCAGACCGCCAGGGCCGACGTTCTCTCAGCGCTGGCCGGCGAGGTTAGACCGGCTGTTGAGGTTCAGCCCGCGATCAGGGACGCCATGCCCGGTCCGCCGGCCATTACTGCTGGCGCTCCCGCCGATAGCACGATCAGCCAGCTCCTCCAGGTGCATGCACAAGTGATGAGCCAGGCATTGGAGCTGCTGCGCGGCCGCCAGCCTGACGGCAACCGCCAGCTGCCGATGGTGGCGCCAGTGCCGATGGTGGCGCCAGTGCCGATGGTGGCGCCAGTGCCGATGGTGGCGCCAGTGCCGACCGCGCGCCTGGTTCCGTCCGCCCCGCCAGGAACATTTGTCCCGTTCCGGCCGGTGCAGCGGGCGGCGGTCGACGGCCTCACCGACGCGCAGGCAGGCTACGCCGACCAGCTGGTACGCAGGTACTCGGCGCGTACCCGGCAGTCAAAGGAACTAGCCGCCGCCGAACGAGCCAGGCATGCTGACATGCGGCATGCTCCGCAGCCGTACTCCGCGCTCAGGCAGATAACCTACCCGGTCGTGGTGGAGCGGTCACTCGGTTCGCACGTGTGGGACATCGACAGCAACGAATACGTCGACCTGACTATGGGATTCGGGGTAAATCTCTTCGGTCATCAAGAGCCGTTCATTACCTCGGCTATCACGCAGCAGCTATCGGTAGGCATGCAGCTAGGGCCGCACTCGCCGCTTGCCGCGGAGGTATCGCGGCTTATCTGCGAGATGACCGGCCAGCAGCGCGCGGTCTTCTGCAACACGGGGTCGGAAGCCGTCATGGTGGCGATCAGGCTGGCGCGCGCGGTAACAGGTAAATCCCGTATCGCGCTGTTCGCCGGCTCGTACCACGGATCTGCCGACACCATCCTCGCTCAGCAGCTCGCGCGCGGCGAATACGCCGAATCCGTGCCCATGGCCCCGGGAATCACCGAAGATGTCAGCCGGAACATCCTGGTGCTGCCCTACGGGGCGCAGGAGGCTCTCGACGCTATCCGGGCATACGGTGATGAACTCGCGGCCGTCCTGGTGGAACCAGTGCAGAGCCGACACCCTGACTTGCTGCCTGTGCAGTTCCTCCGCCGTCTGCGCGATCAGACCCAGGCCAGCGGGATTGCGCTGATCTTCGACGAAGTCATCACCGGATTCCGCATGCATCCCGGCGGCATGCAGGCCATTCTGGGAATCCGGGCAGACATCACCACGTACGGGAAGATCATCGGCGGCGGGCTGCCGATCGGAGTGGTCGCCGGCGATTCGCGTTATCTTGACGCCGTCGACGGGGGCGCCTGGCAGTTCGACGATACGAACTACCCGGAGTCAGTAAGAACGTTCTTTACTGGCACCTTCGCTAAGCATCCGCTGGCGCTCGCCGCGGCCAGAGCGGTCCTCGGTGAGCTCAAGCGCCGCGGACCCGGACTGCAAACCGAGCTCAAGGCCCGGACGGCGGATCTCGCCGAACGAGCGAACGCGGCCATGGCCCAGGCGGGTGCCCCGGCCAGGGTGGCCTACTACGGCTCGCTGTTCCGTTTCCGGTTCCCGGCGAAGGGCGATAAGTCACTGACCTCTGAGCTCTTCTATGCTTCGCTCATCGACAAAGGCGTCTACGTCTGGGAAGGGCGGAACTGCTTCCTGTCCATCGCGCACACCGACGCCGATATCGACCAGATCATAGATGTGGTGTCGCAGACCGCCAGCGAGATGGCCGCGGCGGGCTTCTTCGGGCACGTCGAAGCTGACGCCAGCGCCGCCGGGAACGGCAGTGCCGCCGGGAACGGCAGTGCCGCCGGCAACCACAGCGCCGCCGAGTATCCGCTGAGCCAGGTGCAGCGCGAGATGTGGCTGCTTGACCAGATGAGTCCCGACCTTTCCCGTGCCTATACCGAGGGTCTGGTACTCGACCTGCGGGGCGAGCTTGACACCGGAGCCATGCGATCGGCCGTGCAGGGCCTCGTCGCCCGGCATGACAGCTTGCACATGATCATTGACGCTGACGGATCCAGGCAGCGGGTGGTCGAGCCGCAGTCCGACCTGCTACAGGTCGACTTCAGCGGTATGCCCGAGCGCGAGCGCTCGGAGCGTTTGGACGCCTGGTACGAGGCGCAGGCCACCGAGGTAGTGGGACTCGGCGCCCGTCCTCCGGTCCGGTTGGCGCTCTTGCGGCTCGCGGCCGACCACCATCAGCTTTATGTCGCCATCCATCACGCGATGATCGATGGCTGGTCGTTCGACCTGCTCCTGTCCGATATCGCCGCCATGTACCGCGGCTACGTCCGCGGCGTGCCCGAGCCGCTTCCCGAGGTCGTGCAGTATCGCGAGCACGTCGCCGGGGAGCAGCGCCGGCGAAGCCAGGACGGCATGGCCGACGTCAGCTACTGGCGCGATCAGTTCCCCGACGGCGTCCCCGAGCTGGTCCTGCGCGCCGGGCGGACGCCCAGCTCCGCGAACCGCCGGCTTGGCCTGCTGCGGCACGTGATCAGCCCCGACGCATCCAGCCGCCTGTCCGGAGCGTTCGGCCAGCTGGGCGTGACACCATTCGCCGTGCTACTCGCCTCGTACGGATACCTGCTGCACCGGGTTTCTGACCAGGATGATCTGGTGATCGCGGTTCCATTCGCCTGCCGCGACTATCCCGGTGGCACCCAAGTGGTCGGCAACTGTTCCGCTACCTTGCCGGTTCGTAGCGTGATCCGTCCGCAGCTCGCGGTACGCGACTACATACGGTCGATGCATGACTCCCTGATCGCTAGCTGTGGCCGCCCTGGCTTCTCCATCTCCGCCTTGCAGGAGCAGGCGAGCCGGGCAGACGGCGCGAGATCCCGGGTCTTCGCCGCCCTGATCAACCTGGACAACGCGAGTACCATGCCAGATTTCGAGGGGCTGCGGGCGAGCGTGGCCCCGGCGCTCAAGCGCTTCGCCCAGGCAGACCTGAGCTTCGATCTGCTGCACGACCGCGATGGCCTGAGGCTGACCGTTGAATACGATGCCGACCTGCTTGATGAGGCGGCCGTCCGCGAGTACGCCGGTATCTTTGACCGGTTGCTGACGCAGTTCCTTGCCGATCCCGACGCTCTCCTGGAAGCGATAGCACTTGGGCGTGCCGCGGAGATAGCAGATCATCGGAATGAACCAGGGCTGGAGGGCCCGCCGGATGGCGGCACGCTCACAGACATCGTCGAGGCCCGGGTCCGCAAGAACCCCAGTGCGCTAGCCCTATGGCATGAGGACGGGCAGCTCACCTATGACGATCTGAACCGGCGCGCAAACCGGCTAGCCAGGCACCTCGTGAAGCTGGGCGCCGGCCCGGGGCGCATAGTCACTCTGGCGATTCCCCGTTCCCTCGAGCTAGCCGTAGGGATCCTGGCCGTGGTCAAGGCAGGAGCGGCGTACCACCCGCTGGACGTCGATGAGCCCCCGGCACGGACAGCGGGGATTCTCGCCGATGTCGAGCCGATAGCGGTGCTGACCGTTGCTGGCTTCGCCGGAATCGGCGCGGTATCGGGTCGGGCCAGGAGGGTCGTGCTTGATGACGTTGACACCGCGAACCTGATCGCCGGGTTTGATGACGCCAATCTGACAGATGCCGAACGGCTGGCGCCGCTCACGAAGGCGGACATCGCTCACGTTATCTACGCATCAGGTTCTGCCGGCCAGCCGAAGGGAGTCATGGTGCCGCACAGCGGCATCGTGAACACCCTGCGCTGGTGGTGGCACGGCGAGTTCGCTCTCACGCCGGACGACCGGACGATGCTCACGACCCCGCTTACCGCCGGCACGTCTGGGAAGGAGCTGTTCCTGCCGCTGAGCGTGGGAGCGGCGGTAATCCTCGCCAGGCATGGCGGCCACGCGAACACCGCCTACCTGGTCTCGCTGATCCAGCGGACCAAGACCACCACGGTGGAGTTCGTCCCGACGACCTTGCGGGATTTCCTCGCCGAGCCTGGCGCCGCAGACTGCGTCAGCCTGCGGCAAGTACTGTGCAGCGGCGAACCGCTCACGACAGACCTGGCCAACCGCTGCCACCAGATCCTGCGGGCGGAGCTTATCAACCGGTATGGCCCCGCGGAGGCATCGGCCGGGGTGACATTCTGGCGGAGCCGACCGGGTCTGCCCGACTCGGCCGCACCGATCGGGCGCCCCATCGCCGGAACGAGAGTGTACGTGCTCGATCCGCGGCTGCGCGAAGTGCCGACCGGGGTGCTCGGCGAGCTGTACATCGCCGGCGCTAGCCTCGCCCGCGGCTACCTTGGCCGGCCAGGTCTCACCTCCGAGCGGTTTGTCGCCTGCCCGTTCGGCGTTCCCGGTGAGCGGATGTACCGCACCGGCGATCTGGCCCGCAGGTCCTCGGATGGTCAGCTGCACTTCGCCGGCCGGGTGGATGCCCAGGTCAAGATGCGCGGTGTCAGGGTCGAGCTCGGCGAAGTCGAAGCGGCCCTCTGCGCGCTTGATCCGGTGGATGCCGCCGTCGTCGTGCAGCGCGACGTCGAGGGCAAGCCGCAGCTGGTGGGCTACGTCGTCGTGGCGCCAGAGGTTCAGGACGGTGACCGCGCCGACCTTGCTCCCTTGCTGCTCGGGCGGCTCCGGCGAATTCTGCCGCGGGCCATAATGCCAGCCCGGATCGTGGTGGTGCCCGGCCTTCCGCGACTGGCCAGCGGTAAGGCCGACAGGCGCGCGCTGGAATCGCTGCCGCTCGGCCCGGCCATGACAACGGCGGCAAGGCCCCCGCGTACGCCGACCGAGGTACGGCTGCGCGATCTGTGGTGCGAGTTCCTGGAGCGTGCGGATGTCGGAGTCAACGAGGACTTCTTCGCCCTCGGCGGCGAGTCACTCATCGCCGCGAGGCTATCGAACAACATCAAGGAGCACTTCGAGGTAGATGTGCCAGTAGCGAAGATCTTCGAGCACTCGACCATCCAGGAGCTGGCCGCTTACCTCGATGACAGCGACCGGTCAGGGGTTGCTCGCCGGCCGGCGCTGACCAGGCGCGACAGGTCGTAAGGACATCGGTCATGGCAGGAAAGCCTGGAACACGCACGAACCCGTGGCTGCCGATCCGTAACGAAGGCGGGACGGTGACTTTCCGTGTTTTCTGCATCCCGCATGCCGGGGCAGGCGGGTCGTCGTTCCGGTCCTGGGTCGGGAACCAGCCGGCGGACACGGAAATCTGCCCGGTTCAGCTGCCCGGTCGGGAGGGCAGGCTGCGCGAGCCGCTCCCCGGGAGCATCACCACGATCGCACGGACACTGGCACCGATCTTGCTGCCTTACCTGGACGTGCCATACGCGCTGGTCGGCAACAGCATGGGCGCGCTGATCGCGGTCGAGCTCGCGAGCCGCTTGCAGGAGATGTACCGGCTCCCGCCGGTACATCTCGTCGTGGCGGCGACCTGGGCGCCCGGCACGGATCCGGAGATTCTCGGCCCGCTCGTCAGTGGTCTGGACGATGCCGAGTTCACGACCGTCATGGACCGCCGGTACGGCGGAATACCAGCGGGAATCCTGGCCAGTCCGGAGCTGCTGGCCGTGTTCCTGCCCGTCCTTCGCGCGGACATGCGGATGTATGAGGCTTACTGGCCACGCATGGCCGGCGCGCCGCTGTCCTGCCCGGTCACCGCCGTGGTGGGCGCCGATGACGCCGCGCTGACCGCTGCGGACATGGCCGGCTGGAGTGCCGTGACGACAGGGCCATTCGCGTGCGTTGAGGTGGCCGGGGGACACCTCGCGCTGCTTGATCACGCTCAGGACATACTGACCCCGATCTATGCGCAGGCGGAGCATATCCGTCCAGCTGGCAGGAGCGCACATGGAAGTCCGTGACACAGTTCAAGATACGGCGGCCGACCAGGCGTCGCGGTGCGAGCGCCTGCATGATCTCCTCGCGTTGCAGGCCAGGCTGCGTCCGCGGGACCTGGCGTGCGCTGTGCTCGACCGCGCGGGGCGCGATACCGGGTCGATGACCTATGTCGACCTGGACCGCATGGCCCGGGCAGGCGCCGCCCACCTGCTCAGCTCCGCCGAGCCCGGGGACCGGGTGCTGCTGATGCTTCCGACCTGCCTGGACTTCGTGATCGGATTGTTCGCCTGTGCCTACGCGGGGATGATAGCCGTCCCCGTGCCCTACCCGGGTACGTCCGCCGCCAGCGCGGTTAGCCGGCTGGACCGCATCGCGAGCGACGCGGAACCCAGCCTGGTGATCACGACCCCGGATATCGCCGACCAGCCCGACCGGTACGGTCTGGGCTTCGTTCGCGCGCTCGCCTTGGCTGGGATTCCCGGCGAGATGGCCAGCCAGTACCGCGATCCGGGCCATGGCGCCGGCGCCATCGCGGTCCTGCAGTACACCTCGGGGTCGACAAGCGATCCCAAGGGCGTCCAGATCACGCACCGCAATATCACCGCGAACCTCGCTCAGCAGGAGGCCACATACCTGCCCCGGCTGGCCGTAGGCGACCGGTGGTGCATGGTGAGCTGGCTGCCGCTGTTTCATGACATGGGTCTCGCGCAGGTGGTCACATCCGTTTTCCGCGGCGGGTTGGTGATCCTCATGCCGCCAACCGCGTTTATGCTCCGGCCGGTGCTCTGGCTGGAGACGATCACCCGGTTCGGCGGGCACATGACGTGCGCGCCGAACTTCGCCTACGACCTGTGTACCCAGCGGGTGACCGGGGACCAGCTGACTGGCCTTGACCTGGCTACATGGCAAGTCGCACTGAACGGAGCCGAGCCCGTTCGCGCCGATACGCTCGAGCGCTTCGTTCGCAAATTCCGCACCGCGGGCTTCAACCCCGCAGCCTTCATGCCTTCGTACGGCCTCGCAGAAGCGACCGTGTACGTCAGCGGTAAGGCGGGCGCGAACGGTCATCTGACCATCTCCGCCCCCGCCGTGGAGCACGACGCCGTGATACGTCCGCCGGAGGAAGCCGAGCAGTCTCGCCAGGTAGTCTCGTGCGGCCCTATCGCCGCCGGATTCGATCTTCGCATCGTCGATCCGCAGACTCATCGGCAATGCCCGCCTGACCAGGTGGGAGAGATCTGGCTTGCTGGTGACAGCGTCAGCCCTGGCTACTGGCGGCGGCCTGACGCCCGGCTCAACGGCCTCCTGGCCGACACCCCGCCACCCGGAGCCGCGCCGGAGCGGCGGTTCCTGCGCACAGGCGACCTGGGCTTCTGCCGGGATGGTGAGCTTTACGTGCTCGGCCGCCAGGATGACGTGATCGTCATGGACGGGCGCAATCACTACCCGCAGGACATCGAGCTGACCGTGCAGAAGAGCCACCCCGCACTGGCGTCGGGCCGGGCGGCGGCGTTCGCTGTTGAGTCCGGCGGCGGTATAGCGATCGCGGTCGCCGTCGAGACGGGAGCAAAAGTCCGCATTGCTGACCAGGCAGCGGCCAAGGCCTTGACGACGCCAGCGCCGGTGGACCGGACGGAAGTGATACGAGCGATACGTGCGGCGGTTTCCACCGAGCATCAGATCGGTGTCGCTCGGGTGATCCTGCTCAAGCCGGGCGTACTGCCGCGTACGACCAGTGGCAAGGTGCAGCGCAAGCGCTGCCGCGACCTCCTCCTGGCAGGTGAGCTCAGCACATGGTGAGAACGATGAGATTGGAGTGCCCGCGATGAATCCGCTGTCGTACGCGCAGGAAGGGCTTTGGTTCATCCACAAGCTCGAGGGCCCTTCGCCGACGTATAACATCCCGGTCATTCTCCGCCTGTCGGGAGACCTGGATCAGGCAGCGCTGCGGGCCGCCTTGAACGATGTCGCCGACCGGCACGAAGCGCTGCGCACGGCATTTCGCGAGCAAGGCAGCGAGCCCTATCAGCACATCTTTCCGCAGGCGGATCTGGGCGACCTGCTGGAGGTAGTCCAGACCACCGAGTCGGACCTGCCGCAGGCTCTGGCGGCGGCTGCGCGGTTCGGATTTGACCTGGCCGCCGCACCGCCGATACGGAGCCGCCTGTTCGAGGTCGGGCCGGGCGAGCATGTGCTGATGCTGCTCATGCACCACATCATCCACGATGAGTGGTCGATGGGCCCGCTGACTCGCGACCTGGTGACCACCTACACGGCCCGCCACGCCGGCCAGGCACCCACGTGGGAGCCGCTTCCCGTCCAGTACACGGACTACGCTCTGTGGCAGCGTGAGCTGCTGGGCGCTGAGAGCGACCCGGCGAGCCTCGCCGCCCGGCAGCTCGCCTACTGGCGGGAAACACTCGACGGGCTGCCGGAGGAACTGCCCCTGCCAGCCGACCGGCCGCGTCCGGCGGCCTCCAGTTACCAGGGCGACACGGTCGCCTTCGAGGTCAGCCCTCAGGTGCACCGGGCCCTCCGTGCCCTGGCGCGGAAAAACCAGGCCACGCTCTTCATGGTCCTTCAGGCGGCGCTCGCGACCCTACTGACCCGGCTGGGTGCGGGTACCGATATCCCACTCGGGGCACCCATAACCACCCGCAGCGACGTCGCACTCGATGACCTGATCGGCTACTTCCTCAACACGGTCGTGCTGCGCACCGACACTTCCGGTGATCCCACCTTCCTTGAGCTGGTCAGGCGTGTCCGTAGCATTAACCTCGGTGCCCACGAAAACCGGGACCTGCCGTTCGACCGGCTGGTTGAGCACCTCAATCCGGTCAGGTCCTCCGCTCGCCACCCGCTGTTCCAGGTCATGATCGCCCTGGAAGACTACACACAGACCGAATTTGACCTGCCAGGAATCCACGTCACCACGCTGGAAACCGAGACGGGCCGGTCCCAGTTCGACCTGTCTGTGGGCTTCCGTGAGCTTGGCCCTGCCCAAACAGGCCCTGCTGAGCCAGGCCCTGCCGAGCCAGGCTCTGCGGAAGCGGCCAGACTGGCAGGCAGCATCGAATATGCCACCGACCTGTTCGGCCGCGCGACCGCTGATTCCCTGGCGAGGCGGCTGGTTCGCACGCTCGCCGCCGTCACCGCTAACCCGGCGCAGCGGATCAGCCAGATCGACATTCTCGATCCGCTGGAACGAGAAGACCTCCTGACCAGCTGGAATGACACGGCAGCAGAGACAAGCGGCGGTACCCTGCCCGATCTATTCGAGATCCAGGTGGCAAGAACGCCGGATGCTCACGCCCTCGTGTCCGGCACCATCAGGCTGACGTTTGCCGAGCTCAACGCCCGCGCTAACCAGCTTGCCCACTACCTCATCGGGCAGCACATCGGTCCCGAGCAGGTCGTGGCCGTCGCCTTGCCGCGTGGCGTGGACCTGGTCGTCGCGCTGTTCGGAATCCTCAAGGCCGGTGCCGCCTACCTGCCCATCGACGCGGAGTATCCGGCGGAACGCGTCGAGTTCATCCTCCGTGAAGCGCGGCCGGCGCTCGTCCTCACCGGCGCGGCGCTTGCCGGACCAGCGGGGCAGGTCGCGGCGGGGCTCGGCATGCCGTTCCTGCTGCTCGGCGAGCTGACCGAAACACTGGCCACACAGCGCGACAGCAATCCGGCAGACGGAGACCGAACTGCCGTCTTGCGGCCGCGGAACCCGGCTTACCTGATCTACACCTCCGGTTCCACCGGCGCCCCGAAAGGCGTTTTCGCCACCCACGAGGGCATCGTCAACCTTGCCCACGTATACCGTGGTGGCTCGCCGCTCTTCCGCGCCGTCACGGAGATCATGGATAAGCGGCAGATGCGGGCGGTGCACACCACCTCGGTGTCCTTCGACGCGGCGTGGGAGCCGATCCTCTGGATGGTCGC
>JBEKKH010000006.1:0-49588 GCA_050010815.1 Streptosporangiaceae bacterium
TGGCCGCCGCCCATGGCGGGGTGCGCTCCGGCCTGGCCGAGGCGGTCAATGAGACGCGCCGGGCCCGGGCCCAGGTCAGCCTGCCGGTCCGCGGCCCGGCAGAGGCTCAGGTGGCCGCCGGTGAGGCGTCGCCGGGCCGGGCCGCTGGTGAGGCGTCGCTGGGCCGGGCCGCCCGGCTGCTGGGCGAGTCGTTCCTGCCCGAGCCGGTTTCCGGCGAGCTGCAGAGGGTGCTGGCGGCGGCCGAGCGGGCGCATCAGCCGGTGCGGTTCGGGCTGGCCGTGCCGGCCGGGCTGGCCGGGCTGCCGTGGGAGGCGCTGCCGAGTCCGGATGGCCGCGGGCCGCTGGCCCTGCACCCACTGGTCAGCCTGTACCGCAAGACCGACGCGGCAGGGGCCCGGGTGCTGCCGGGGCCGCTGCGGATCGTAGTCGCGATCGCCGCCCCCGACACCGGCGGGCCGGTGCTGGATTACGAGCGGGAACTGCGCAACGTGCTCGCTGCGGTCCGCTCCGCCCGCCAGGACGCCGCCGACGTCCGGGTCGTCCCGTTCGCCACCGTAGCGGCGATCCGGGAGGAACTGGACCGCGGCCCGGCCCACGTGCTGCACATCTCCGGGCATGGCTCCACCGGCACCCTCAACCTAGAGAACGAGGACGGCTCGGCCCGGCCTGTCACCGCCGATGAGCTCACCGACCAGGCGATCCCCCCCGGAAAGATGCCGCCGGTGATCACCTTGTCGGCCTGCTACGCCGACGCCGCCGCCAGCGGTGACGGGAACTCGTTCGCGGCCCGGCTGTGCCAGCGCGGCGCCGCGGCGGTGATCGCCACCGAGACCTCCATCACCGACACCTACGCCACCCGGCTGCTGGCCCGCCTCTACGGCACTTTGGCCCAGGCCCGCGACCCGGACGTGGTCGCCGCCCTGGCGCAGGCCCGCCGCCAGGTCCAGGCCGAACTGGAGACTTCCCCGGACCGGCGGGACACCGAGCTGGCTGGACTCGGTGAATGGGCCGCCGTGACCATCCTGGCCGCCGCCGGGACTGTCCCGGTGCTCGACCCGGGCCCCCTGGTGCCCGCATCGGGGCAGCCGTCCCGGCCGCAGGTCGCCGGGCTGGCCGGACAGGAGGGCCGGTATTTCGTCGGGCGGCGGGCCGAGCAGCGCCGCTGGGCCGCCGACCTGGCCAGCACCAGCCCGGCCAGCACCAGCGTGGCGGGGATCGTGATCGGCGGGATCGGCGGGATCGGCAAGACCACCCTGGCCACCGAGATCACCACCCGGATCTCGGACACCGAACCTGGCCGGATCCTAGTCAGCCTGACCGGCCCGCTGACCCTGGAAACCCTGCTCGGCGCGGTGATCAGCACGATCCGCCGCGAGCTGCCGAGCAGGGGCCACGGCCAGGGCACCGCTGAGGTGATCGAGGCGCTTGATGCCGCGACCCAGGTGGATCTGGGCTGGCAGGACCGGCTGGCGATCCTGCGCGGTCAAGTCCTTGACCACGTGCCGGTGCTGCTGCTGCTTGACAACTTCGAAGACAACCTGAGTCCCGGCGGCGATGCTAGATATGCGGTCGGTGATGAGGTGCTAGCTGAGTTGCTGGCCGCCTGGGTAGCTGATCCCGGCGGGAGCCGGCTGCTGATCACCTGCCGATACCGGTTCGCGCTGCCCGCCGGGGCGGAGCGGTTCTTGTCGTTCCGGCAGCTGGGGGCGCTGTCGCGGGCGGAAACGATGAAGCTGGCCTGGTCCCTGCCGGCGCTGGACCAGCTGGATGACGGGCAGCTTGAGCTGGTGTGGCGGCTGGCCGGCGGGCATCCCCGCTCGCTGGAATACCTCGATGCGCTGCTGGCCGGCGGGCAAGCCCGCTACCCCGACGTCACCAAACGGCTCGACGCGGCGCTCACCCGCGCGCTCAGCGGCGCCGACCGCGGCCAGTGGCTGGCTGCCCGCACCGGCCTGGAGGCCGCGCTGGCCGAGACCGTGGCGCTGGCCGCCGACGCTGTGCTGCTCGAGGACCTGCTGGGTCGCCTGGCCCGGG
Organism: Streptosporangiaceae bacterium; assembly: GCA_050010815.1. Classification (GTDB taxonomy): domain Bacteria; phylum Actinomycetota; class Actinomycetes; order Streptosporangiales; family Streptosporangiaceae; genus Palsa-504. Next base: position 2,035 of record JBEKKH010000006.1, read on the forward strand.
TTCGCGGGGCGGCGGACTTGCTATTGGGCGTCTCGGTGTACCGGGAGCCCGTCGACCGCAATGCGGTGCTGTTCCAGGCCGGGCAGCCCGACCCGGACGCCGAGAACATCCCCGACCAGGCGGCCGCCTCCCGGCAGATCGCCGGCATCCTGAGCGCCGCCGGGATCACAGTGGACGAGTCTTTTGATCTGGCGGCCGTCCCCGACGATGTCCGGGCACAGCTCGCGCCGCACATCGCCGAGCTGAGCCGGCGGCCGGTGCCACCGTTCCGGCCGGATCCCGGCCTGCCGGGGCAGATCGCCGCCTGTCAGGCCGCCAGTCTCCTGACCACCAGCGAAGCAGGCCAGCAACGGTGGTTTTTCGTGCACCGGTGGACCGCCACCGAGCTGGCCGAGCGGGCCGCCCGAGAGCCCGGCCAGCGGCTAGCTGAGGTGCACCGGCAGGCGGCCGGGTACTGGCAATGGCGAGTCCAGATGTGGCCGCAGGACCGCGCAGCCCATGTGCATGACCTGCTGGAGGCCCGCTACCACCTGCTGCAAGCCGGGGACACCGAGGGCGCCGGCCAGGTCACCGAGTGGGCCTGCGACCAGTTGGACACCTGGGGTGCCTGGGACCAGGAGGCCGCGCTGATCTCCGACACTCTCGCCCGGCTGCCCGCGGATTCTCCCCGCCGGGCCGCCTGGATCCACCAGCTCGGCATCCTGGCCCAGGCCCGCGGGGACTACGACGAAGCCGCCCGCCAGTACCAGCGCTCCCTCGATGTTGAAGAGCGGCTCGGCGACCAGGCCGGCCTGGCCGACAGCTATCACAATCTCGGCGTCCTCGCCGAGCACCGGGGGGATTACGACGAAGCCGCCCGCCAGTACCAGCGCTCCCTCGACATCCGCGAACGGCTCGGCGACCAGGCCGGCCTGGCCGACAGCTACTTTGAGCTCGGCAGCCTCGTCGAAATTCGCGGGGACTACGACGAAGCCGCCCGCCAGTACCAGCGCTCCCTCGACATCGCAGAACGGCTCGGCGACCAGGCCGGCCTGGCCATCAGCTATAGCCAGCTTGGCCACCTGGAAGAGGAACGCGGCGGTTCACAGGCCGCCGCTGTCACATGGCACGTCAGGGCGCTGGCGATCCGGCTCCGCCTCGGCGTCCCGCAGGCTGGCAACGATCTGCGCCGCCTGGCCGCGTACCGCCGCGAGCTTGGCGCCGGGCCGTTCACCAGCCTGCTGACTCAGGCTGCCGGTGGCACCGATCTGGCTGAGACGATCACATCCCTACTGGGCCAGCTGGACAAGACCGACGACAGCACCGCCCCCTTAAGAGTCCGAATCCCTTATCTTCCTTCGAACAGGCCAGAACGAACGAGGCATGATCGCGCCAGCCACCCGCAAGGGCGTCCGTTGTCTGGTCTCGGTCCTGAGGGACGCGTAATCCAGGTCTGATTCGGTGTCGTCGTAGCCCGGCGTGCCGAAGGGCTCAGCGGGCGGAGCCAACCGCTCGCTCAGGCTGGCGTCGGCCCGGATCTCCTCCTCGTTCGGCGACATGGCGATGATCAGCGCCAGCAGGAACGTCAGGACGCTCCCCCCTAGCAGCAGCGGGAGCAGGAAGCTGTCCAGGGGGCTCCCCGTCACGGCCATCTTGCCTCCCGTGTACACGTGCATCGCGGCCATGCCGGTGTAGTGCATGCCGGTGACGGCGACCCCCATGACCAGTGACACGGCGAGGCTGGACCACACGTCGCCGACGTGCAGCCCGGCCACCAGCGCCGCCGTGCCCGCCACGACCGCGATCAGCACCGATACCCCGACCAGGCCCGGGTTGTACCGCACGATGTCCTGCATGCTCATCGCGGACATTCCGACGTAGTGCATGGTCGCGACGCCGAGGCCGATGATCACCCCGCCGGCCAGCACCGGAAGCAGGCCGCCGCGGCTGTAGCCGACGATGAACAGGCCGATGGCGACCACGACCACCGCGACCAGCAGGCTGACCAGGGTGACCGGCACGTTGTATAGGATCTGCTGTCCGGGAATCGTGAAGCCGAGCATGGCGATGAAGTGCATGACCCAGATGCCGGTCGCCCCGATGGCCACGGACGCGAGCAGCAGCCAGATGGCGCGCGTTCGGCCGGTATAGGCGCGGGCTCTGGACAGGCAGCGGAGGCCCAGGAAAGAGCCCAGGCAGGACATTAAGTAGCCGATACCCGGATTCAGCAGGCCATTCGAGAAGTTATGCACCGGCACTTGTGCCACGTTTTCCCCCTACGGGTGCCTGAACACCTTACGGCCCGGATGCGGACGTGCGTCCTTCCGAGCCAGTACTGAAAGTAGCAGACTGATTACGCATACGTCCGAAGGACATCGGAACGGGACCGGGCCGTCGGCTCAGCGGCCGCCCTTGCTCCAGGCGTCGGTGGCCTTACTGCACCCGGCGAACCGCACCGTGCCGCTGGCGATGGCCTGATCCGACGACAGGCCGGGGCAGGCTCTGCTGGTGGCCACGATGAAGACCATGACCAGGCTCAGCACGCTCACCACGATGACGGAGACCATGACCGTCATGCGCGGCACCGACCGGCGGGAAATGGCCTCGGTAGCGGGCGTCGTCCCAGCCGGGGCCAGCCGGGCGAAGGCGGCGAACATCGACGTCAACTGAGGATCAGCCGCCTTGAGCACCCGCTCAATCTGGTCAAGCACCACTTGCTGGCGGGGGGGCAGGCTCATCTGTTTCTCCGGTACGTCCCGTTGCTGGGCGCTGCCGCGCCGACCTGAGCGCCCGTGCGGGCCAGGGACGACTCAGCGGAGATCGGGGAAGCAGTCGATCAACTATTTACCCGCATAACGGCAGCGAAACTAGGAATGTCCAGGGAAGAACCTGCAGTGCGGTTGAGCGGGTCCTGACTACGTTCGGCGGATGTCACCGGGGGCTGGCGCGAGCCTCCTACCGTTTCCCTGTCGCCGCGTGGCTGCGTGTGGGGTGAGGCGTAGCCGAGTGCGCCTTGCGGGCCGCGGCGGCGCGGACCGCGGCGGCCGCCCGGGCTGCGGCGGCGGCGGCTCGCGCGGCGTTCGCGCCTAGCTGCGGTGTCATCCAGTTGAGCATCGGGACGAGGTCCGCGCGCCACACACTGCCCTGGTGACCGCCGGGCACGAGGAAGAGCGGCACGCTCGCCAGCCGGGTCTCAAGGAGCTGCCTGAAGTTCATCGCGGCGTCGACATCGCCCCTGTCCTGTTCCCCCGCGGCGATCCAGAAGGCCGGAAGCGGATTGTTGATCGGCATCCTGGTGATGTACAGCCTCGGCGTGTTCAGCAGCTGCAGCGCGGGGTGTCCGCGGAACACGTCGACCGATAGCGGCTTGCCGCCGGGCTTGCCGCCGGCCGGGACCTGGCTGAGGATGGGGCTGAAGTAGCCGGACATCACGCCCGCGGCCCCCCACCCCTGCGGGTCCTGCAGGGCGATGTTGGCGGTGCAGTAGCCGCCCTCGGAGTAGCCGGCCAGGCCCCACGCCAGGCCGGGCGGCTGCACCCGGGCGATTCGCGCGATGGCGTTGGGCACATCCCGCGCGACGAACGTCATGTCCTGGATGCCGCCGGGATCGTTGAGGCACTGCAGCCCGTACTGCATGCCGCCGTCGGTGTCGGGCATGACCAGCACGGCGGCGTCCGCGGGATGATTCTCGAGCAAGCTGAGGAAGGTGGGAATAACGCCCATCACGTCAACCCAGGCCGCAGGGTTGCCGGGCGAGCCGTGCAGCAATTCGATAACGGGAAATTTGTAGTGCAGGTAAGTCTTCTGGAAGTACTGCGGTGGGAGGTAGACGTACACGTCACGAGTAATGTGGCTCTGCACTCCGGTCACGGACGTCTGGAAGAGGTACCCGACCTCGGCGTCCTCCGCGGTGCTTGTGACACGGCCGATATTCTTATCGAACTGCTTGTTGGGACTGCGTCCGGCGGCCGCGTACTTGGGAATGCTGCTCGCGCCCTGGCTGGTGAGATCGTTGATCATCCCGCCCCAGGTCTGGTAGTAGTCGTAAAACTTGTTGACCGCGGCGACCCCGAAGACCATGGCGGGAAGAAACGCCAGGCAGGCCGCGAGCACCCGGAATACGAGTTGCTTGGTCAAGGCCACCCAGACCAGCAAGGCCCCGAATGCCACCATCAGAAGCAGGAAAAATCCTGTTCCCTGAGGTCCAAACACTCGGTTCTCCCTCGCCGGGGTCTGGTCTAACGGGTGACCGGCCTCACCGAGGGCAACCTGCAGCGCTGCTTACCGCTGATCACATGTGCGAACGTCCGAGAAGTGACGTTAAGTTCCCAGCAGGCACGTCCCCCGTGAGCACGCCTCACGTTTTCCCGGCCCGCTCAGCGGTGGAGGTGGGATTTGAACCCACGGAGGGGTTGCCCCCTCACACGCTTTCGAGGCGTGCGCCCTCGGCCACTAGGCGACTCCACCGCTGGTGAGCTTACCCGAATCGGCGGGTGATCGGCGGCACGAACTAGCCGCCCGGCCGCTGCCCCCTGCGGGTGGCGAAGAAGTCGCGCAACACCGCGCCGCAGTCCTGCGCCAGGACCCCGCCGATGACTTCGGGACGGTGGTTCAGCCTGGTATCTCTGAGCACGTCCCACAGCGAGCCCACGGCCCCTGCCTTGGGGTCCTCGGCTCCGTAGACCAGCCGGCCGAGCCGGGCCGCGGTGACCGCTCCCGCGCACATCGTGCACGGCTCAAGCGTCACCACGAGCGTCAGGCCGGTCAGCCGCCAGCGGCCAACAGACTGCGCCGCTTGCCTGATCGCGACGATTTCGGCATGCGCGGTGGGATCACGGTCCGCTTCCCTGCGGTTGCGGGCTCGCGTGATGACCGCGCCCGCGTCATCGAGGACGACGGCGCCCACCGGGACGTCATCAGGGCTGGCTAGTCGCGCCTCGGCCAGGGCGAGCCGCATCGCGGGCTCGAAAGCAGCGATATATCCGGTCACGGACCTAGTGCGATATCGAGTGCGCGCTCCACCGCGTCCCCGATGCGCAACCGCTCGGCGATGCGGATCACCGCATCCTCCGGGTACAGGTCGAGGTCGGCCGAGATCGCGCCGAGTTCCATCTCGTCGAGGCCGAGGTCCGCGAAGATGGACAGATCCCCGGCCGGCAGAACCTGATCGAGCTCGTCATCTGACGGCACCGGAATATCCAGGGCATCGAGCACCTGATGGGCCAGCGGATAATCCACCGCCGCGGTGAGGTCGGAGAGGAACAACGATACCTCGTCACCGAAGACCATGATCGCCACGAAGAAGTCGTCGCCGACGCCCGCGAAGCCGATGGTCCCGCCGATGCTCGGCTGCCGGCGCAGCGCCTGCACCAGGCCATCCAGGTCCGCGGTAACCGCCGCGGGCAGCACGTCGGCCTCCCACCGATCTTCTTCCCGGTAGACGATGACCGCGAAATCAGTCTCACCCACGTCTGGCACCGTCAGTTCCCCAGCATGCTCTGCACGGAGGAATGCTGTCAGATGACCGCCCGTCGTGACGGCAGAATCGTCGATCAAGGCCGCGACGGGAGGATTTTAGGGGCTTTTGCGGGGCATGCCGGCGCGTTACACACGTTCAGTCACGCATTGCTGCCGCCGATGGGGCATACTTAGGAGTGACACGGGGCATGTTCATACCGACACGGCAGCTCCAACCTGTTAGCCTTGGCCGGCAAATCGGCTAGAGCTAAGATGGTTACTCAGGCAAGTAGGGCAAGTCCGGGCGCCCATGGGAGGCGACGTGAGTTTGAAAACCATCCTCGGGTGGCTGGCTGTCGCTTTCATCGTATGGTGGATCATCGAGCAGCCAACCGGGGCAGCCCACATCGTGCACAACATGGGCACCTTCCTGACCACGGTGGCAAGCGGGTTGTCTCACTTCTTCGCGACTATCTAGATTCAAGGTGCCGTCATGAGGCTGGTTCCGAATACTGATACGGTACCGGCCAAGGTAAATCGGTACCTTCTGCCGCATGAACGTCAGGTCATCACCGTCCATCAGCATCCAGCTGTCCTGATCAGGCCGATCTTCGAGCTCCTGGTCGGCCTGGCCATCGCCGGCTGGCTGAGCAACTCGGTCGCCCACGGCAACGGCATCGCCCTCCTCGTGATCTGGATCTTGTGGATCGTGCTCTTGCTGCGGCTGGTGATCAAGGTCTTCGAGTGGAACGAGAACTACTTCGTGGTCACCTCGCAGCGGATGCTGCTGTCGCAGGGCCTGGTCACCAAGAAGGTGAACATGATGCCGCTGTCCAAGGTGACAGACATGAGCTTCCAGCGGTCCACGCTGGGCCGGATTCTCGGCTACGGCGAGTTCATCCTGGAGTCCGCCGGGCAGGACCAGGCGCTGCGCATCGTTGATCATCTGCCCTACCCAGAGCAGCTTTACCTGGAGGTATGCGGGCTGATCTTCAAGGACAAGGACGCGGATTCGGACTAGCTGTGCTTGCCCGCTCGGTTACGGGGCGCTTTGACGCGCCGCCTCACCTCGCTCGGGGTTAGCCCGCTCGGGGTTCTCGCCAGCGGTCAGGGACTGCCGGGCAGCAGTCCCTGTGCTTCGTGGATAACCCAGTCGCGAGCAGCGACGGCTGAGCCGCGGGCGCCGGCCATGTCGAGGTCGGGGACCAAGGTGATCTCGGCTACCCGGGCTTGTTCCTCGCGTAGCGCGGTGTTGGCCCGCACTTCGGCGAAGTACCAGTCGCGGAAGTGCGGAGCAGCCTCGACCACGCCGCCGCCGAGAAAGTAGGCGTCGGGATCGAGGAAGTTCGCGGCGGTGGTGAAGAGCCGCCCGATCGCCAGCGCCTGCTGCCGGAAGATCGCCAGTGCCATCTCGTCGCCGTCTTCGGCGTACTTGCGGATGAGCTTGGCCGCCTTGCCGATCGGCAAGCCGGCGAGCTCGTGCTCCGGATACCTGGTGAGCCAGTAGGGCAGCAAGTTGTTCTGGATGCCGGTGAGCGAGGCAACGCTTTCCGCATCGCCGGACTGGCCGCAGTTGCAGGCCGGCATCGGCTGGCCCGGGCCGAGCAGGCCCTCCAGCGGGATGGGGACATGCCCGAGCTCGCCGGCCATCCCGGCCGCGCCCTTGATCACCCGGCCGTTCTCGACGATCCCGCCGCCGAGCCCGGTTCCCACGATCGCGGCCACGGAACCGCGCCGGCCGGCCTCCGCACCGAACCGGACATGGTGGGCGTACAGGGCCGCCGAGTTGCCGTCGTTGTTGTAGATCACCGGGAGCTCGAGGCGCTCGGCCAGCGCTGTCCGGATGTCGAAGCCGCGCCAGCCGGCGTGGCCGAAGTTCGTCGCGCCCTTGGACGAGATGACGCCGTTCCCGCTGGCGGGGCCGGGCGTGTCCAGACCCACGGCCCGGACCGAGGTGATCGGCACGCCGGTAAGGTCGAGCACCTGGTGCACGGAGTCGACCAGCGACTGAATGGCCTTGTCCGGGCCTTCCCTGACGTTGCTGGGGAGCTCGGCCAGCTGGTCCAGGAGGTAGCGGTCGCTGGCATCCAGGACCGTCCCGTTGTTCATGGTGCCGCCGTTGTCGAGGCCTACGACAACCCAGTCGACTGGCATGCGTCCTCCTCATCCGGCCGCGGAGCCACGTTAAGTCTATGGATATGACTTAGCAAAGAGCAATATCGCCGCGGACAGAATCAGGCCCCGCACCTCAGCGCGGCCGTTACGCCCCGGGCGGGTCCGTTGGCTCGGCCCCGGCGGCAACCCGCCACCCCTGCAGATCCAGGGCATTGTCACCAGCGAGCGCGGTCGCCGCGGCGAGCGCGAGCGTGGCATGAACCTGCGCGGCGGCGATGGTTTCGCTGCGGCCGATCCCCTTCGGCTCACCGTAATTCGGGTCGGCCAGCAGCTGCTGCGCCTCGTGATAGTGCTCGGGTCCCGTCATGGTCAGGCCTCCCTGAAGATCACGTACCTGGCCGTCCGCGGTGGATCGGGGATTTGACCCGCGTGAAGCCTACCGCAAGCAACGGAAAGCCGGAATCCGCGCGCAAGACGGATGCCCGTTCCCGTGCGGCCCAAGTCGTGGGACGGTTGAGCTTGGCGCCGACATCCGCGGCGACCAGAACGGAGACAGCCATGGCCATCGACACGCGGAGAGCAGCAGCAGAGAAGCTGCTTCGTGCCCGCGGAGCTGAACACATTGCCCATCCCGGCGGGACCTTGTTCGAGCACCTCGACCGGGTGGCGGCACTCTTGGCTGAGTGGGGTGCCCCCGTTCCAGTGCAGCTGGCCGGGCTGTGCCACGCCGCCTACGGCACCGACGGATTCGCCACCGCCCTACTGCGCCTGGATGAGCGCACGCTGCTCGCCAAGACGATCGGATCCGAAGCGGAACAACTGGTCTACCTATACGCCAGCTGTGACCGCCAGCAGCTGTATCCGCAGCTCGCAGGGCCCGCGGTCGATTTCACCGATCGCTTCACGGGGACGCGGCACATCCCGCCGACGCCGGCCCTGCGCGCGTTCGTGGAGATCACCGCGGCGAACGAACTCGACGTCGTCCGCTACAACCGGAAACTGGCGGACCAGCACGGTGCCGGACTGGCGGCTCTGTTCGCCGATGCCGGGCGGCATCTGTCGGAGCAAGCCAAACAAGCCTGGGCTCGCTCAGCGGGTCCTCGCAAGTAGGCACCCCGCCCGTCCAGCGGAGTGCCTGGCCGTCCGCGGAGGATCGGGGATTTGAACCCCGGATGGTGTTGCCACCAAACCGCATTAGCAGTGCGGCGCCATAGACCGGACTAGGCGAATCCTCCACCCGCACCAGGAGTGCGGTGGGCCATAGCGTACCGGCACTGACCGGGCCTCGTAGTCTCCACGCTGGTACGCGTCACGCATCTGCCGCTTGGAGAACTTGCCCACGCTGGTCTTGGGCACTTCGGCGACGAAGCACCAGCGCTCGGGCAGCTGCCAGCGCGGGACCTGGTCGGTCATGAAGGCTCGAAGCTTGTCCGCCGTCACCTCGGCGCCGGGTCGCAGCACCACCGCCGCGAGCGGCCGCTCTCCCCACTTGTCGTCGGCGACCCCGATGACCGCGGCCTCGGCCACATCGGGGTGCGCCATCAAGATGTTCTCCAGTTCCATGGAGGAGATCCACTCACCGCCGGACTTGATGACGTCCTTGGCCCGGTCGGTCAGCCGGATGAAGCCGCGCTCGTCCAGCGTGCCCACATCGCCGGTCCTGAGCCAGCCGTCGTGGAACTTAGCCGGGTCGTCGTCCCGGTAGTACGAGCCGGTGATCCAGGGCCCACGCACCTCGATTTCGCCGACCGCCTCGCCGTCGTTCGGCAGGATCTCCCCGCCGTCTCCGCCCAGCCGCCCTTCCACCGCGCAGAACAGCCGGCCCTGGCTGTCCCGGTACTCCCAGGCCTCCTCCTCGCTCACGCCGGGCGGCGGGTTGGCCACGCTGGCCAGCGGCGAGGTCTCCGTCATGCCCCAGGCCTGCAGGATGCGCACGCCGAGCTCGGCTTCGTAATTGGCCTGCAGCGCGTGCGGCACCGCGGAGCCGCCGGCGATGATCAGGCGGAGCGAGGACAGGTTCCCGCCCTCGGCCCGCATATGCGCCAGCACGCCGGCCCAGATCGTGGGCACGCCGCCGGCCACGGTGACGTGCTCGTCGGCGATCAGCTGGACCAGCGTGGCCGGCTGCAGGTGCCGGTCCGGCATGATCAGGTCGGCCCCGGACATCAGGCTCGCGTAGGCCAGTCCCCACGCGTTGGCGTGGAACATGGGCACCACCGGCAGCACGCGGTCGGTCTCGGATAGGCCGAAGCCGTTGCCCAGGCAGGCGCCCATCGAATGCAGGTAGCTGGATCGGTGGCTGTAGACGATGCCCTTCGGGTGCCCGGTGGTCCCGCTGGTGTAGCACATCGCGGCCGCCGAACGCTCGTCGAGCACCGGCCACGGAAACGAGTCACCCTCCGCGGCGAGCAGTTCCTCGTAGTCGTAGACGCTGGCCCCGGTGAGCTCGTCCGCGCCTGGCGTCTGCGCCGGGGACCCTCCGCTCACGATGACGTTCTTGACGGACGGCGCGTGCGGCAGGATCTCGGCGAACCTGGCCACCAGCGACGCGTCCACGATGACGGTGTGGTCGGCGGCGTGGGTGGCGATATAGCCGATGTCGGGCGTGGCCAGCCGGATATTCAGCGTGTGCAGCACCGCGCCCATGGACGGCACCGCCAGGTAGGCCTCGAGGTGCTCGGCGTTGTTCCACATGAACGTGCCGACGCGCTGGTCGGCGTCCACGCCCAGCCGGCGCAGGGCGTTCGCAAGCTGCGCGGCCCGGCGCCCCGCTTCGGCGTAGCTGCGTCGCCTGGTCCCGTCACCGGTCCAGGTGACCACCTCGCGATTGCCGTATATCGACGTTCCGTAGCGCATGATCGACCCGATCGTCAGCGGGACGTCCATCATCGTGCTGCGCACAGAGCAACCTCCTTGCCGGTGCCTGACCTGCATACCTGATAGTGCCACGAGTCGGGCGGCCGGGAGTAGACCCTTAGCCGGCGTCGTCATCCGAAAACATCACTGATGGCGCTACGGGTCATGAGTCGGCATTCGCGCCGAGTTCCGCGTCGATACGCAGCCTGGCCACCGCCCGCGACACCGTGCTCTTCACGGTACCTAGGCTGATTCCGAGCGCCGCGGCGATTTCCGGCTCGGTCAAGTCCTCGAAATACCTGAGCATGACGGCGGCACGCATCCGCTGGGGCAGCCGGTCGAGAGCCTGCCGCACCACCTCAGCGGTATCGCTTTCCCTGGCATGGTCCGCAACCACCTGATCAGGCAATTCATCGGTCGGGAATTCCTCGACCTTACGACGGCGCCACCACGATATATGCGTGTTGACCATAGCGCGCCGGACATAAGCGTCAAGAGCGGCACGATCATTGATCTTGTCCCAGGCCAGGTAGGTTTTGGCCAGCGCGGCCTGGACCAGGTCCTCGGCGTCGGCCCGGTTACCGGTGAGCATGATCGCCATTCGCTGCAGGGCAGACCCGCGAGCAACAACGTAGTCGCGGAAGGCCGTGTCGTGGTCGTTGGCTCGCGATTCCTCGTTGTTGCCGGCGCAGCTCATGAGGACTATCTTACTTAAGGTAATCATCATGCTACGTTACGTGCTTGGAGTGGCGCGCTCGCGGCATCCTCCCTGCCGGCTATCCGCCAGGGATGCATCTCTGTGGCCTCGCGGGCAAAGGTGGCCCGAACGGCTTGACGTAACTGTCCGCACCAAGCAGTGTCAAATAATGTGTCCGATGCAATCCCACGGAAGGCAAGTGCGGCATTTGGCTGACATTCCCCGTTGGGGCGACGATGTCACGCAGTTCACCAGTCCGGCCCGTCTCGCTCGCCGGTCGCGGTTGAAGGCTGCGGTGCTCGGCCGATCGGGTGAACCTGATTTTCCGCCCTTAACGGCGGCGGATGGGGGCCCAGGGCCCGCCCAAGAAAGATCTTTGCTGTACACGGTCACCGGAAGTATTCTGGACGTCAGCCCGCACATTCTCGTCCTGCAGACCGCGCGGGGAGAACAGCGGTTTCCGCTGGCCGCCTCCGCGCAGGCCTGGCGAGGCGGGTCGATCACCCCGGCGGCCCTGAGGCAGGGTGATCGTGCCATCGCCCGGCGCAGCCTCCCCGGCGGTCCCGTGGTGGATCGTATCTGGGCCGAAGTCGGCCGGGTCACCGGGACGATCATCGAGCGGACGGGCCCGGCTCGCCTGCTGGTCGACGAGGGCCCCGCCAGGGGACGCCGGATCGTGATGATTGCCCCCGAGGCCACCAGGCGGATCCAGGTCCGCTTCCCCCGGCTCGAGCCGGGCTACCTCCTCGACGTCATCGGCCTGAAGCACGACGGCTTCCTGGTGGCCCTGATACCCGCCACGTCCCAGCCCCCCTACCGGGCTGGGCACCCGCCCGCACCGCCCATGGTCAGCGGGCACATACCCGATCCGGTCAGCGGAACGGCGGTCTGGCATGAGCCTGGAGAAGAGCGGGAGGGCCTGTTCGGAATCGCCTACCCGGCCCTGGATCCCGAGACAAGCTGCGAGCATGGCGCCTTCATGCCGTCATCGCATTCCGGCCGCCGGCACGCGGCTGACCCGCACGCGGCGGCACCGGGCTGCGTGCGCCTGCCCTACCTGTCGGTGGGCAGCATGCTCCGGCTGCGCAACGACTGCGCGGAACGCACCAGGCTGGTCCCGGTGACCGGCTGCGGGGCAACGGCCCGGCTGTTCTGCGATCGCTGTGTCACCTGCGGGACCTCGCGGAAGGGCCGGATCGCTGATCTCACCATGGCCGCGTTCGTGGAACTCGGGGGAGCCCTGGAAGTGGGCTGCTTCAACGCGACGATGATGATCGGCGGCTAAGGATGCTCACCGCCCTGCGAGAGGTCCAGATCCCGCTGCTCGCCATCATGCTGCTCGGCGGCTGCACGGCCAAGGCCTGGCAGGCGCTGAGCCCGCGTCCCGGCCTGCCCAGCACCGGTCCGACCGGGCTGTTCCCGCTCCGCCTGCGGCGCCCTGTCATGGTCGTGATGTTCAGCACCGAGCTAAGTCTCGGGCTCGGGCTCGTCGCTACCGCCAGCCGGATCGGCGACGTATCCGTCCGGGTGCCCGGCACTGTCGTGCGGACGGCGACCGCGCTGTTCTTCCTCGTCGCCGTGGGCACGCTGAACGAGATGCGGCAGCGGCGTCCCGGGGCCGGCTGCGGCTGCTTCGGCGAACTCAGCGACACGCCGATCGGTTTGCGCACGATGGCGCGTTCCGCGTTGCTGTCCGCCTCGGCCGTGGCCACGATCGGCGTGCCCCCGCTCCGCATGCCCTCCTCCTCCGCCGAGGCTGAACTGTGGCTGGCCTTGGTGGCCTTCGAGCTGGTCCTGGCCGCCTTCTTGTCGCCGGAACTCGGCGAGATCCTGGTCCGGCTCGGTTATTCGGAGCCATGCGAGCTTCGCAGGCTCCCGGTGGGGCGGACCATGTCCGCCTTGTACTCAAGCGCGCAGTGGCGCAAGTACGCGCCTGGTATCCCCACTGCGGTCCCGGTCGATGTCTGGCGGGAAGGGTGCTGGCGGTTCGTGGTCTATCCGGGGATCGTGCGGCAGCGGCGGGTCGACATCGTCTTCGCCGTCTACCTGCAGGCGCGCCGGCCTGCCATTCGCGCGGCGGTTATCGACGCGGATACCGACGAGATCCTCGGGCTGACCGAGGCGCGCGAGTCTGCCCGTATCTAGCCAACTCTAGGAAAATCGCTAGAGTCCCCGATACCTGGATAGAACTAGATGGGCTGGGAGCGCAGGAACTTGCCGAAGTGCGGGACGGTGAAGGCGATCAGGCCGCGTTCGGAACTGTAGATCAGTCCCTTCTTGATCAGCCCGTCACGCGCGGGCGACAAGCTCGACGGCTTGCGGCCGAGTTCGTCGGCCACGATCGAGGTGGGCACCGGATCATCCCCGGTGGCCGCCATGGCCCGCATGTACTCACGTTCCGCGGGAGTGGCCCGCTCGTACCTGCTGCCGAAGAATCCCACCGCCAGCTCGCCCTCCGCCTCGGGCGCCGCCACGCTCACGTCGGCCGCCGTGACCGGACTCGACGCGGCGACATCCCAGGTGACCTTGCCGTAGGCCTGGACGAAGTACGGATAGCCGTCGGCGGCGGCGTACAGCGCGTCCAGCGCGCCGGGCGTGAAGGTCACGTCCTCACGCTGGGCCGGAGCGAGCAGTGCCAGGTCGGCGGCCTCCCGCTCGAGACGGTCGATGCGCGTGTACCTGAACAGCCGTTCCGAGTAGCTCTTACTGGCCGACAGGACCGACGGCAGGTGCGGCAGGCCCGCCCCGACGACGATAAGCGGGCCGCCGGTCTGCGAAAGCTCATGGCAGGCGGCGCACAGTGCGGATACGTCGGCCGAGGGTACGTCCTGCATCTCATCGACGAACAGGGCGATGCCGACGCCGAGGTCGGCCGCGACCGAGGCGGCCTCGGCGAACAGCTCGGTGAGATCGACTTCCAGGTCACCTGAGTCCGCCCGACCGCGCTGAGCGGGCACGTCGATGCCGAGGGTGATCGTGACGGAAGACCCCTTGGGCGCCGTCGGGTCGCGGAGGGCGAACGCCTTGAGGACGCCGAGAAAGTACTCGACCCGGTCCGGGGCACGATGCCGGGGCGCGAGTTCCCGCACCGCCATGTGCAGCGCGGCCGCGATCGGCCTCCTGATCGACTGATCCGGCCGGGCCTCGATCTTTCCGGTGCCCCATAGCCGCTGGAGGGCCATCGACCTGAAGGTGTTCAGGAGCACGGTCTTGCCCACGCCGCGGAGTCCGGTGAGCACCATGCTCCGCTCCGGGCGCCCGCGGGCTATCCGCTCGAGCACCACCTCGAACTGCCGGATCTCCCGGTCCCGTCCGGTGAGTTCTGGCGGTCGCTGCCCCGCGCCGGGGGCATACGGATTACGCACCGGATCCATATCATCGGACTCTATGGCCTGATCTAGCCTCAACCCTAGATTTGCCTAGAAACCCCTACCGGCGTGTCGCCGAGCGCCCACCGCGGGAGACTCCTAGGGCTCGCGAGGCCTGTTGATCCGGGCCAGGAAGGCGTTGTAGGCGGCCAGCTGATCCTCATCGTCATCGACCCTCTCCGTGCCGCGGGGCGGGGGGGCCTGGACCGGCGCGCTGCCGCCCGCGCTCGCATCCCGGTGCGAGGTAACCAGCGTGGCGAAGTTCGCCCGGCGCGCGGCCTCCAGCCACCCGAGTCCGCCGTCGCTGCTCGTTTCCCGGCTCCAGGCGAAAAACACCGCCAGCACGAGCACGAACATGATTCCCGCTCCGCCCACCCACATCACCGCACCGCCGGTGTGCACGTCGTTGATCGCGCTGGGCGCCCAGCTCGGCCGCTGCTGCGCCAGTGCGGGGAACGGGTTGCTGCTTTCCGAACCCAGGATGAGGCCGGTGAAGGCGTCTACCGGCATGGCGATGAAAAGCAGAAAGATCCGGGACGGGTACGAAACCCGCCACCTGATCGGCTCCCGCCCGATCAGGGGCAGGAAGTACAGGTAACCGGCCGCCAGGTACAGGGCATGTTCCCCGTCGTGAACCGCCCCGTTGGTCAGGACCAGGTTCATGAAGCTGGTGAGGTGCGTGCCGACAATGGTGGCGAGATAAAGCACCGCGCCGAACGGAGGCCAGGTAACAGCGGTCACCACCCGTGAACGCAGCGTCTTCTTGGCCCAGGTGTGCACGGGATTGCGGCTCGCGTGCAGCAACAGCGTGGCCGGCTGGCCGACCACGAGCAGCGGCGGCGCGACCATGATCAGCAGCAGGTGCTGGATCATGTGATCGGTGAAGAGCACGTCGTCGTAGCGGCCGATGCCGCTCTGCGTCGCGATCACGACCACGGCCAGGCCGCCCAGGAACAGCGCGGTCCGCCACAGCGGCCACGGGCGAGCCGGATGACGCCGCCGTACGCGCAGCACGCCCCACAGGTACAGGCCCGCCGCCAGCACGACAAAGCCCGTCACCACCGGTGCGAACTGCCACCGCGTAACGACCTGAAGCAGGCCAAAGGGTGGCAGTTCCTGGCTTCGCATGCTGCCGAGACTACTAGGCCGCCGTCCGGGAGCCCCCGCCCCCCGGGGGGCGGCCAGATCCTGTTCGGCGTGTGACACACGATGCCGCTGGGTCCCAGCCACGAGAGATCCGCCGGCACGATGAACGGATGAACGGTTGTGCCGGCCATCACCGGCCCAGGTTTCCATCGTGCCGGCCGCCCCCGCCTGGACCGGTCATGAAACCTTGATCAGTCTCTCAATCTCGCCGACGGCCTGGGTGTTGTCCCGGTAGCGGACGGCGTGAATGCCTGCGTCACGCGCACCGGCCACGCACCTTTCCGTGTCGTCGAGAAACACCATCTCGGCCGGCCGGACGTGCAGCCGCGCACAGGCGAGGGCGTAGATGGCCGGATCCGGCTTGCTCATCCCGGTCTCGTGCGAATAGATGATTTCGTCGACGAGGTCTTCGAATCCGTAGGCAGCCTGCTCGCGCTCCCGGGCCCCGACGAAACTGTTGCTCACGATCCCGGTGCGGTACCGCGGCCGCAGCCGGCGGACGTACTCGATCAGCTCGGTGTTCGCGGTGCCTAGGTACTCGCGCCACAGGTCGGCCATGTACTCCGCGAGCTGCTCCGCATCAAGGCCAAGGCGATCCCCGATGGCCCGGTGCACATCGGCCAGCGTGATCGTGCCGATGCTGCCGTCCCGCCAGACGTCCCGCATGCGCCGGTCCATGTCACCGGCCGGCCACCCGAGCCGTTCCTCCCACCGCCGGTCGGTGCCTAGGTCCGGGGTAATTTCCAGCACGCCGCCGATGTCGAACACCACAGCCCGGATCGCCATGATGCCCACGCCTCCTCACCCCAGCATGTCGTCTAAGCCCAGGCGCGACCCCTGACGTCCCATCCGCCCCGCCCGCCCTACCACGCCACCGCTCGGAGACCAGGCATCCCGCGGGTAGCGTTGTTAGCTGGGCTTTTAGCCCGGCGTCGGTGCAGGCCTCTGGTTCACGGGGTGCTGCTGAGGGCTATTTCATGCCACGTCGGACGATGAGCACGAAAGTTATTACCACGGCGACAACCGCCACCACCATGATCACGCCAGTTCCCTGGGAAACGTCAAGGTTTCTTGGCAGGGTGAGGCTCATAGCCGAAGACTAGCTGAGCGGAGGGCAACCGCATCCAGCGTGAGTTGCATGGCGGCGGCTCTTTCCCGCGACCTAGCCGAGCGTGAGATGCCTCATCCGTTTGCAGGTCTTGAGCGGAGGGCGTGGGATTCGAACCCACGAGGACGTTGCCGCCCTAATGGCTTTCAAGACCAGTTCGGACGTTCCAGCTCGTACCTAGCCGTTCCACCTGGTTCCGGTTTGCCCAGGTCAGCGGGCATTGCCGTTCTGAGTCATTCAAGGCCGTTCCGCCAGGTTCGGCGCCGCGTGTTCTCATCCTGTTCTCATTGCAGCTGGGCCGCCGCGTGGGCCCTACGTCGGCGAGCTGCAGGCTGACCCTCGGCCCCGGG
The DNA here is from genome assembly GCA_050010815.1 of Streptosporangiaceae bacterium. Taxonomy (GTDB): domain Bacteria; phylum Actinomycetota; class Actinomycetes; order Streptosporangiales; family Streptosporangiaceae; genus Palsa-504. Next base: position 19,111 of record JBEKKH010000006.1, read on the forward strand.
CCGGTGTCCCGCCGACCCCCGCGAGCTGGTCGACCCCCTCGGCGAGCTGGCCACCACCGCGGCGCCCCGGGCGACCTCGGCGAGGTCCTGGCCCTCATCCCGGGCCGGTCCATCGGCGATGCGGACCAGGGCGCCGGCGCAGCGGGCCTGCCAGGTGGCGGGCGTAGACGTCGGCGCCGAGGCCGATCCCCGGGCGATCGCCGGGGTGGCTGCCAGTCGGCGGCGGCCAGTGATGGCCGGTGGCGTCGGGGCACGCGATAAGCGGTTAATATCCCGTCGCGCGGATAGATAGTTTCCGCCTAGGATACGAGGCCGACGTTGATGATGTAGACGGCCTGCTTCTCCTCGTCCACCTCGTACAGGATCCGGATATCGCCCGCGTGAAGCCGCCAGATGCCGGAGTCACCCCACGGCACCGCGCCGTCAGGGTACGGGTCGTCGGCGAGTGCCCTGATGGCGGTGCCCGCGACGGCGAACGCGGCCTCGTTCTCCCGGTGGAGGCGCCTTAATCCCCCTGGCGCCGTCTCCAGGTAGACGATGGTCAGCCCCACGTGCCATCTGCCTCATAGCGGTCAAGCGCGGCTTCCAGGTCTTCCTGGGTCTCGGCGACGACCCCCCGGCTACGCATCCCTTCCTTGTCGGCGAGGTACCTCGCGAGCGCAAGGCCGTCCTCGAGGTCGGCGAGGTCATCGACGTTGATCAGCGCGACCACGGGCTTGCCGTGCTCGGTGATGGTGACGGGGCGGTGGGAGTGGCGGGCTTCGGCGACAAGCTCGCCCAGGTGAGTGCGGGCCGCGGTGAGCGTGTAGGCGGTCATGCGTCAGAGTTTACGCTTTGACGCATCTCCGCCTCACGGTCATGGCCGGTCATTGCCGCGCCGGCAAGGGGGCCGCGGGCAACCCGAAGTTACCCCGGGGAACGTCAGGCATCCGGATCGTGGTGTCACCACCGGTTAGATCCTTTCGTCCGGACCGACACCCGGGCAGCTCGGCCACGGCTAGGGGCACCGCGGCCGTGGAGGTGACCGCCGTCGAGGCGCTGAGCGCAGCCAGCTTGGCGGCAGCTCGGCCACCGGGGCACGTCGACCAACGGCCAAAGATCGAACCATGGCCAGGTCGACCACGGGGGTACCGCGGCCGCGGAGGCACCGCGGGCCCGGTCAAGACCATACCGAGACCAAGGCGCACTAGCCGCGAGGTGACAGTTGCCTTCCCCAGTCGGCAGTTCTCTATCTAGAACCTCCTCCGCCAGCTCGGCGAGCGCACCGGGCGGACCATCCAGGGCATTCCGGAAAAAGATCACGTTAGCCATGGCGCATTCCAGGGTGTCGCGTATGTGCTCCAAAAGCCGCGTTGCTGCCCAGCCGTGAGAACAGCCGGAAGGCGAAGCAATGACGCCGTGTTCTCATCCTGTTCTCATATCGGGCCGGCCGGCCGGGAACGTTCCGGCCGACCGGCGCCGCATACCGGCATAGTGCCTGGTCAAGAGCGGAGGGCGTGGGATTCGAACCCACGAGGACGTTGCCGCCCTAATGGTTTTCAAGACCATCGCCATCGGCCACTAGGCGAGCCCTCCTGTGCGTCACAGCCTACGGTAAGGCCGGCCGCGACGTCAGCCGGCGCGGCCAGGCCAGCCCGTCGCCGACGATCGCGGCCAGGGCCAGGTACGCCTCGGCCGTCTCGCCGCTGAGCAGCTCGAGTTCGACTTCCGCGCCCTCTTCCAGGTGTGGATCGTAGGGAATCCGGGTCACCGCCCGGCAGCGCGCGGCAAAGTGATGCTCAAGCCGGTCCAGGTCGACGGTGCTTTTGCTCCTCGGCCGTATCGCCGAAAGCACGACCACCGCGTTCCGGACAAGATCGCGGCAATTATGGGCTTCCAGCCAGTCCAAGGTCGCGCTCGCGCTGCGGGCGCCGTCTACCGACGGCGAGCTGACCAGGACGATCTGATCGGCCAGCCGGAGCACCCCGGACATGGCCGAATGCAGCAGGCCGGTCCCGCAGTCGGTGATGCAGATCGAGTAAAAGTGCTCGAGCACGCGGGCCGCGTCACAGTAGTCATCGGCACCGAAGGCAACCGATACTCCGGGGTCACGGTCGGAGGCGAGCACCTCGAGCCGGCTCGGCGCCTGCGAGGTGAAGGCGCGCACGTCCGCGTAGCGGCGGACCTGGTCCCGTTCGTTGAGCAGGTCCCTGATCGTCGCGGCGGTCTCCAGGCGGACCTTGTCCGAGAGCGTGCCGCGGTCCGGGTTGGCGTCGACGGCTATCACCCGGTCGCCGCGGAGTGTCGCCAGCGTCGCGCCGAGACCCACCGCCGTCGTGGTCTTGCCCACGCCGCCCTTCAAGCTCAGCACCGCCACCCGGTGGTGACCGCCCGCGACCGGGGTCCGCACCCGGTTGATGAGATCACGGCGGCGCATCTCGGCCGCCGACTCGCCGAACCGGAGCAGGCCGCCGGTCGCTCGGTAGACGTTTCTGCGCCAGCCCGATCCGGGGGCCGCCCGCTTTCCGTGCAGCAGGGACTCGGTGGTCAGGCTGTCCGAGGTCTCGCGGGCCGGCCCGGGATCAGGAGCCGGCGGGAGCAGCGCCCGCACGTCCTCCCGGCGGCCACTGCGGCCGTCCTCTCCCACGGCTGGCTCCATCGCGGGTGCAGGGGGAAACGCCGCTGGCGGGAGCTCTAGGTCGGGCAGCGGCTCCATCGGCAGCGCGGGGCCCGCGTCGGCGACCAGGCCCAGGTCCGGCAGGTAGCCCACGGCCTCCGGGTAATCCTCATTCTCAGCCCCGTACCCCGGGTCCTGCGGGTATCCCACCTGCCGCACGTAGCCGGCCTCAGGAACGTAACCCGCCTCAGGCGGGTAGCCGGCCTCAGGAACGTAACCCGCCTCAGGAACGTAACCTGCGTCTGCCGCGTAGCCGGCGTCCACAGCATTTCCCGGTTCCTGCACATTTCCCGGTTGCCCCGGAGCCGGCTGACGATCGCGAGCGGACGGCAGATCAGGCGGGACGGGGGTGTAGCCGGCGCCTACCGGATACTCCTCCTCACGGGGATAGAACGCCCGCTGCCAGGAGCTGGGGCCGGCCGGCTCGGGTGCCGCGTACTCGCCCCAGCCGGATCCCACGGGCCGCGGCTGGTCGTCATGCGCGCCGCTTGGTTCGTCCTCGTCACCGACGTCAGCGACGGGCGGGCCCGCGAGGAGGTCACTCCAGTCGCTGGAGAAGTCGGCATCGGTGCCGGCGTCCGGGCCGAAGATCTGCGGCGTATCGTTGTTGGTGGTCACAGGTCGTCCCCCTTGGTCCTCATGGGTGGGGCGCGCATGCGGGCGGGGTTCGTGCATCTATCCGAGAGTAAGCCAAAGCTCGCGCTATTTCGATACCTAGAGCGCTTGTTCGGTGGCGCTCAGTTGCGACGCGGTGGCACACGGTCGAACGGGTAGCCCCGTGGTGGCACAGTTGGCAGTCTCGGCCATCGAACGGCGAACCGGCCATCGAACGGCGAACCGGGCATCGGGCGAGGAACGAGCGAAGGAGAGAACCATGCGTGCCGTCGTCATCACCAAACCCGGCGGACCGGAGGTCCTGCGCTGGCTCGACGTTCCCGACCCGGTCCCCGGGCCCGGCGACGTGGTCATCGAGGTCGTGGCCAGCGGGGTTAACCGGGCCGACGTTATGCAGCGAGAGGGGCACTACCCGCCGCCGGCAGGTGCGTCGCCTTACCCGGGCCTGGAGTGCTCCGGCCGGGTCATCGCCGTCGGCGACGAGGTCACGGCCTGGCGCCCCGGTGACGAGGCGTGCGCGCTGCTTTCCGGTGGCGGCTACGCCGAGAAGGTGGTGGTGCCCGCCGGACAGCTGCTTACGATCCCGGCCAAGGTGGACCTGACCCAGGCGGCCGCGTTCCCGGAGGCCGCGTGCACGGTGTACTCCAACCTCTTCCAGGTGGCCGGGCTGACCAGCGGTGAGACGCTGCTCGTGCACGGCGGCAGCAGCGGGATCGGCACCATGGCGATCCAGCTCGGGAAGGCCTTCGGGGCCAGGGTGGCCTGCACCGCCGGGTCGGCGCACAAGCTGTCCCGGTGCCGCGAGCTCGGCGCCGACGTGACCATCAACTACCGCGACGAGAATTTCGTGGCGGCGCTGCGGGACGCCACCGACGGAGCGGGCGCCGACGTCATCCTTGACATCATGGGCGCGAGCTACCTGGAGCGGAACCTGGCCGCGCTGGCCATAGGCGGCCGCCTGGTCATCATCGGCCGCCAGGGTGGCAGCAAGGCCGAGATCAACCTGGGGGTCCTGCAAGCCAAGCGGGCGAGCGTCTATGCCACGACGTTGCGAGCGCGGCCCGTGCCGGAGAAGGCGGCCGTGGTGGCGGCGGTCCAGGAGCACGTGTGGCCGCTCATCGACGCCGGGAAAGTCGCCGCCATCATCGACAGGGAGTTGCCGATGTCGCAGGTGGCGCAGGCGCACCGGGTCATGGCGGCCAGCGAGCACATCGGCAAGATCCTGCTCGTAACGGAATGACACCCCACGAGGCGCAGCCGCGCGTGTGACCGGTAAAACTAAGGGAATGAGCGACGGGATGAACCCTCAACCGCAAGAGCACCCGCAGGTCCTCGTAGTAGGTCCGGACGGCATCATGGCGGGTGGCGAACAGGACGAGAACGCCAGTCACGAGCGGCCGGTCACCGAAATGGTCGAGCAGCCGGCCAAGGTCATGCGGATCGGCAACATGATCAGGCAACTGCTTGAGGAGGTCAGGGCGGCTCCCCTGGACGAGAAGAGCCGGGCCCGGCTGAAGGCGATCCACGAGAGCTCGATCAAGGAGCTCGAAGACGGGCTCGCGCCCGAACTTGTCGACGAGCTTGAGCGGCTGTCGCTACCGTTCGCCGAGGACGGGATCCCTAGCGAGTCCGAGCTGCGGATCGCTCAGGCGCAGCTGGTGGGCTGGCTGGAGGGCCTGTTCCACGGCATCCAGACCACCCTGTTCGCCCAGCAGATGGCCGCCCGATCCCAGCTCGAGCAGATGCGCCGTGCGCTCCCGCCGGGGATGATGCCCCCCGACCAGGAGCCGCCGCAGCAGCGTCCGGGCTCGGGTCCCTACCTGTAAAAGACTATTTTCTGCCGAACGACCCGGCTGCGTCACCCATCCGTCCCTCGAGCCGTCCCCGGGAGCTACCGCGCCGGGGCCGACCGGCCCGGGTCAGGGGACGCCCGGTCAGGGGACGCCCGGGTCAGGGGACGCCCGGGTCAGGGGACGCCCGGGTCAGGGGACGCCCGGGTCAGGAGCGGCCCAGGTCCAGGAGCGGCCGGGTCAGGGGCGGCCGAAGCGCAGCCGCCCGAGCCACGCCGCGGCCTCCGCGAACTCGGGGTCCGAGGTGCCCGGGCGGACCTGCGTGGCGGTGCCGTCGCACCGGGCGTAGCTGCCGAGGAAGCGGACCTCCTGGCAGACCCGGCGCAGCCCCATCAGCGCCTCGCCGACGCGAGCGTCGTCCACGTGCCCTTCGCAGTCGATGAAGAAGTAGTACTGGCCGAGCCGGTCGCCGGTCGGTCGTGACTGGATGGTAGTCAGGTTGATGCCGCGGACGGCGAACTCGGTGAGGATCTCGAGCAGGGCGCCGGGATGATCTTCGGCGAGGAACGCGGCCAGGGAGGTCCGGTCCGCGCCGGTGCGCGCGGGCAGCGGCCGGGGCGGCGACACCACGACGAACCGGGTCACCGCGTTGGCCCGGTCGTGCACGTCGGGGACGAGCACCTCGAGACCGTACCTGTCCGCGGCGAAAGCGCCCGCCAGCGCGGCGTCAACCTGGCCGTCCGCCGCCTGCCGCGCCGCCTCGGCATTGGATGCCAGCGGTATCCACTCACAGCCGGGCAGGTGCCCGGCCAGCCAGCCACGGCACTGCGGCATGGCCTGCGGGTGGCCGCCGACCTTCTTGATGTCCGCCAGCGCGGTACCCGGCCGCGCCAGCAGCGCGAACGCGATGGGTATCTGCAGCTCGGCCACGATCATCAGGTCGTTTCCCGTGGCCAGGTCATCGAGGGTCGCGGTGACCACTCCCTCGACCGAGCTCTCGATCGGGACCACGGCGCGCTGCGCCGTCCCTTCCCGTACGCTGGCCAGGGCGGCCTGAATGGTCGGGCAGGACAGCGGTTCGGCGTCGGGGTCCACGGCGCGCAGCGCCGCTTCGGAGAAGGTGCCCTCCGGACCCAGGTAGGCGTAAGGCATAGCCCACATGATGCCAGCCTCGGCCGGGTGCGCGGGTCAGCCCCGACCCTGGGATAAGCCACAGAACCCTTCGAAAGTCCCGCGGGCTCATCCCGGCCGGGTCGTAGCTCTAGCTCGCCGCGAAGATAACCGTCCCGCTTGGATCCGGCAGGCTGGGCGAGACGCGGAAGACGGAGGCGCTGGCATTCGGGTGTACGTAGATGACCCTCTCGGCGTGACCGTGGTAGGAGAGGACCTCGCCCACGAACACGTGCTGCTGCGTGATCAGCACCCCGCCATTGTCCTGCGCCGCGAAACCGGTGCCTGCGCTGGCGGCCGTGGCCGGCACCGCGATGGCCGCCGCGGCCGCGCCCACCAGGAAGATCTTGCTGAGGATGTTCTTCATAACTATTACCCCTTTTAACTTCTGTCTCATCCAGCACATCCGTTACGCCGGATCCTGCCCGCCATTCGGCACCGGGGGGACAGTAGATTGCCCTGTGTGACATCTCTTCGTGACGTCCCGCTACCGGCAGCTATGCCACGCGGACCGAACGGCGCGTCTTGACGGCCGGCTACGGACGGTTAGAGTTCCTGGCCACGCTGCGGCGACGCGGGCAATCTGACGATGATCACCAGGAGCGCCAGGGCGGCCAGCCCGAAGGCGTCCTGCACCACCCGGGCCGCCTGCACCGGCACGTCATAACCGGCCAGCAGGTCTTGGCCCGTCCACGGCAGGGTCAGCGCGAAGAACACGGCGGTTCCGGCCGCGATGGCCGTCCGCCACGCCGACCGCCCATCCGCCAGGATCGCGCCGATGACCACCACGACCACCACGAAGTGATGAATCCAGGAGACCGGCGAAAGCAGCACGCCGAGCAGCGCCGTGACCGCGATCGCCTCGGTCTCCCTGGACTCACGGACCAGCCGCCTGATCGCGGCGAACCCGGCCACGGCTACGGCCAGCGCCAGCACGGCCCACACCACGCCGGGGGCCTGGCCGGGCAGGAACTCCCTGAGCAGCATCCCCCGCAGCGACTGGTTCGAGGTGCCGGCGTTGGACCCCAGCCGCCCGGATTGGAAGATCACGCTGGTCCAGTAGGTCCTGGAGTCGTCCGGCAGCACCAGCCAGGCGCCCAGGGTCCAGGCCAGCGTCACCGCCGCCGCGGTCACCGCCGCGCGCCGCCGCCCGGAAAGCCACAGGTACACGATGAACACCCCGGGCACCAGCTTGATCGCGGTGGCCAGCCCGACCAGCGCACCGCGCGGCCACCGCGGGGCGCGGGCCGCGCAGTCCGCCAAGGCCATCGCGAGCAGCACCATGTCCACCTGGCCGAACCGCATTTCGTCCCGCAGCGGGAACAGGTACGCGCAGGCCGCGAAGATGACCGCGAACACGACGGTCCGCATCCGCCGGGCCCGCGCCCGGCGCAGCAGCGGCGCGAACGCGAACCAGATCACCACGGCGAGCGGACCGTAGATGACCGGCACCCAGGCGAGCTGCGCGGCCGGCCAGGGCAGCAGCGCGAGCGGCACCGCGAACAAGGCCGCGGTGGGCGGATAGGTGAATGGGAGCAACTGCGGCGGCTGGGTGAGCACGGTGTACAGCGGCTGACCCTGCAGCACGCTGAGGCCACCGCTGCGGTAGACGCTGAGGTCTACCATCCGCTGGTCGGGCGGGCTGGTCAGGTAGCCGCGCACGAGCGGCTCGACGGCGGCGAGCGCCGCGACCCAGGCGAGCACGCCGAGCACCGTGATCGCCCAGGGCGGCCAGCCGGCCATTCGCCCGGCCAGCCGGCCCGGCCAGCTCGCAGGGCCGGCCCGCCCCGCCCGCGCCTCGGCCGGGACTCCGGTAGCGGTGCTCATCCTGCTCACCCGGCCTTGGTCGCGGTGCCGGCCGGATCCGCGGTGTGCCGCGGAGCCCGCGGGCCGCGAGGACTCGGCCGACGACGACCCGAACGCACCATCAGGACCACCAGCCAGACCGTGGCCGCGGCCAGGATCACCGGCGTCACCCCGTGCCTGATCACCGGTTGCAACCAGGTCAGACCCGGCGGCATCGTCGCGTGGCTCGTCCGGGCGGGCAGGTAACCGAAGCCGAGCGCCGCGGTCCGGGCAAGCAGGAGCCAGCCGATCCCGTCGACGACCGCGGCGGATACCCACGGCACCAGGGGCAGCAGCGCCCACCCCAGCGCGTCGTACCACGGCAGCACATAGGGCCAGGCGAAGAGCCACGCGAGCACCAGCGCGAACGCGACACCCGCGGCCGGATCGCCGCCCGCCGGAGCAACGGGGCCCCGGTCGCCGAGGATCCCGGGCATCCCGCGGATGATCAGTACCGCGAGCACCACGGTCAGCGCGATGGCCCCGGCCCTGACGATGTCGGTCGCGGCGGCCTCGCCGACGACGAGATGGATGACGGTCCGGATCACCCGCCACGGTGACCCGATCGAGACCATGTCGCTCGCCTGCGACGACTGCCTGAGCATGGCGGACCCGCCGATGGCCACCGCCGCTCCGGCGGTCGCGGCGAACCCGGCACCGAGCGCGGCCAGCGGCGCGACGAGCCGGCGTCGCCAGCCCAGCCGGAGCACCAGCGCGATGGCCAGCCCCAGCCCCACCAGCCCCACCGTCACCTTGACCCCAAACCCGAGCCCCACCAGTATCCCCGCCCCCCCCGCCCGCCAGGGGGGCACGAGAGGCCTGGAGGGGCCGGCAGACCTGGAGGGCCCGGCAGACCTGGAGGGCCCGGCAGATATGAAGGGCCCGGCAGATATGAAGGGGCCGGAAGGCCCGGAGGGTCCAAGGGACCTGGAGGGGCCGGAAGGTATGAAGGGACGGAGGGGCCCGCTGTCCCCCCCGTTAGCGGGGGGCCAGGGGGGGATGGGGGGGCGGGTAGCCCCCCCATGATCGGGGGTTCCAGGGGGTCGCCCCCCTGGGCAGATACAGCTCACCGCGGCGACGGCGAACACCACGGCCTGGGTGTCCACGTGCGCACCGGCCACGAGCACCTGGAGCAGCAGCGGGTTGGCGGCCCACAGCACGGCGGCCCGCAGCTGGCGGGCCGGATAACCCCGCAGCATGCGGTGCAGCAGCAGCGCGGTGCCGGAGAAGGCGGCCAGGTTGGCCAGGCCGAGACCGAACACGGTGAGCCGCACCGAGGTCCCGCCGAGCAGCGAGGCCAGCGCCTGGATCGCGGTGGCGAGCGGCCCGTACACCGACGGCGACGTCGACCAGTCCTGGACCGCCCGCGCGACGGGATCACCCAGGGCAGCCAGCTGCGCCGGGGTGGTGGTGTATGGGTTGTGGCCGGTGACAAGCATCCGCCCGTAGGCGGCGTAGCTCAGATGGTCCGAGGATCCGAACGGGGGCACCAGCGTGAGCGCCGCGGCGGCGGCCAGCCCGGCGACGACGACGACCCGGGGCGGCACCGACCAGCCGGCCCGCATCGCCCGTAGCACGAGCACCAGCCCGAGCGTGCCGGCCGCCAGCCCCGCTGCGGTCAGCGCGACCACGAGATAGGACGACGGGTGCAGGCCGAGCGACCACGGTGGTTGGCCTGGCCGGCCGGGCAGCGCCGGCTCCATGACCGAAGGTCCGGCCACCGCGACGGCGAAGGTGCAGGCGATGCTGGCGCCGATGGCGATGAGCCCGGCCCGGCCCGCGTCCATCCCCTCAGACCTCACGCGTTTCACCCGCCCCGCCGGACCCGCGCCGCGGCCGCCGGTCATCGGCGTACGGCGAGCGCCCTGGCCACGTCGGTGAGCTGATGCGCGCGGTGCAGCTGGGCCCGCAGGCCGGTCCCGGTGGCGCGGTGCCCGAGTTCCACCTCAACCTCGGTGATCCGCAGTCCCTGGCGCAGCAGGTCGATGGTGAGGGCGGTCTCCACCCCCCAGCCGGGTGCCAGCGGCCGGGCGGCCTCGAACGCCGCGCGGGTCAGGCAGCGCTGCCCGTTCAGCGGCTGCTTCGGCTGCCAGCCGGTAGCCCGGCGGATGCCTGCCCCGGAGAGCCCGACGACCAAGCCGTGCCCGCCGAGCTTGACGGTGGCGGCAAAGACCGCGATCGTCATGTCCGCGGTGCCGGCCAGCACCGGATCCATCAGCGGGCCGGCCCCGGCGGCGGTGTCGCCCAGGTCCGCGTCGAGGAATAGCAGGTGCCGGGGATGCTCGCGATGTTCGCGCTGGTCGACCAGCCGGACCGCCTCCGCGCCGGTCTCCATGGCGGCGCCCTTGCCCTGGTTTCTCGGGTGCCGCATCACGACAGCGCCCGCCTGCTGGGCCAGCGCGGCGGTAGCGTCCCTGGAGCCGTCGTCGACCACCACGACGAGACCGGCGAGACCGGCCGCAGCGGCGACGGTCGTGGCGATCCGGTCCGCCTCGTTCCGCGCCGCGATGACCACCGCGACCTCGCCGAGGGGGGACCGTGCTGACATGGGGCCGATCCTAGGCCAACGGACGGCCTAGTTACGCGGAACCGCGGGCTTCGACCTGCTCATGTTCGCGTCGTCGACGAGCGTGAACACCGAGTCTAGACCGGTCACCTGGAGGATCTTGCGGACCGCGGGCTTGGGGGAGGCGATCTGTAGCTCGCCGCCCCGTTCGCGCACCCGGCGCAGGCAGGACAGAAGCACGTTCATGCCGGTCGAGTCGCAGAACTCCACCCCGGACATGTCAATCACGAGCCGGGCGGGCATGCCCTCAGCCAGGACGGCGGCAAGCTCGCTATGCAGCCGCGGAGCGGTGTAGAGATCGATCTCACCGCAAATGGTCACGGTTGTGTGATCATCATGATATCGACTCGAGACATTTAGCTCCACGAGCCGAACCCTATCGTGCCGCGCGCCGAGAAACCAGGTAAGTACGCTGAGCGCATCCTAAGAGGTTCCTGGATGAATCGCCCGGCTACCCGCACTCGCTGGCCACCGCGGTCACGCCAGCCGGCGCCCGGTCTCTCGCCAGCCGACTGACCGGGATCCGCGCCCACACCGTGTTGCCCTCGTCGTCGTCGTTGCCCTCGTCCTGGCTGGTGCCCCAGCCCTGGGATAGCTTCTCCACGATCCGCAGGCCGCGGCCGCCCGTGGCGCCCTGGGTCGGTTGGCCCAGCTCAGGCTGGGTTTGGCCGCCGCCGTCACGAACGCTTACCCGAACGCTGTCCGGGTCCAGACGCCAGGCGACCCGGAGCTGGCCGCCCGGCAGCGGGCCTGCGTGACGCAAGGCGTTGCTGAGCAGTTCACTGAACACGAGTGCGACGTCGCAGACGGCGGAATCGCCGATGCCGTCGGCGATGAGGTCCGACATCAGCCGCCGACGGGCAACTCCGACACTTGAAGCGGCGAACGGAAGCATGACCACGCTCCCTTCAGTCACCTCCATGCCAGCCCCAGCCGTCTGTCCAGTAACGTGAACGAACCCGCTACGAGCGGGAATGCCCCGTCGGGATGCTTCGGAAACGCGGCACTCCCGAGATATCTGAACGGTAACGGCGTCCCCGCAGAAACCCCCGGCGGCCACGGGACCTGCCGCCGGCACGGTAACGTCTGTCCGTGAAGGTTGTCAGCACATTCCCCGGCACGCGGCCGGACCGGTGCCCCGTAGGCTCGCGCCCATGAAGGAGCGCGCACGCGACCAGGGCGGTCCGGGCATGCTGACCGACAACCTAGCCGCTCCCGACGTCGGCGACTCGCTGCCGGACGGGTCCCTGGCCGCGCTGGCGGCTCAGTACCACCTCAGGCCGAGCGCCGCGCGTCCCGGTATCTTCGCCTACGCCGGGCAGCTCTGGGCCCGCCGCCACTTCATCATGGGCTTCGCCACCGCGCGCAACATCGCGATGTACACCGAGGCCCGGCTGGGTCAGCTGTGGCAGGTGCTCACCCCGCTGCTGAACGCGGCGGTCTACTACCTCATCTTCGGCGTCATCATCGACACCAAGCGCGGGGTGCCGAACTTCCTGGCTTTCCTGATCACGGGCATCTTCGTCTTCAACTTCACCCAGCGGACCTTCATCACCAGCTCCCGGGTGATCACCGACAGCCTCCCGCTGATCAGGGCGCTGCCGTTCCCGCGGGGCTGCCTGCCGATCGGGTACGTGCTGATCGAACTCCAGCAGCTGGTCGTGTCGATGATCGTGCTCGCCGCGATCGTGCTCGGCGCCGGCGAGCCGCTGACCTGGTACTGGCTGCTGGCCATCCCGGCGCTGCTGCTGCAGGCGACGTTCAACGTCGGCATGGGCCTGTTCCTGGCCCGCCTCGGCGCCGGCGCCGACGACTTCAGCCAGCTGATGCCGTTCCTCGTCCGGACCTGGATGTACACCTCAGGGGTCATGTTCAGCATCTCGACGATCGGCTTCCTCAAGGTCCGCCCGAAGCTCACCTACCTCTTCCAGGTCAACCCGGCCGCGGTCTACATCAACCTGATGCGCAACGCGATCCTCAAAACGCAACGGCAGGCCTGGCCGGGCAGCCAGCCGTACAACGCGGCGAAATGTGCGCTTTACGACGTCAAGGGCGGCCACCTGGAAAACAGCGCCTACTGCCACGGGACGGTCACCATGAACGAGCTGTGGCTGTACGGCGCCGGCTGGGCCGTGGTCGCGATCGTCATCGGGTTCGTGTACTTCTGGCAGGCGGAAACGAGATACGGCCGTGGCTGAGCTCACCCTCGGGGGGAAGACATCCCCGCCGCCCCGCCGCGACAACCGGGGTGAACCCACCGTCATCGTGGACGGCCTGCACGTCGTCTACCGGGTGTACGGGGCCGGCGGCGACAGGGGCACCGCGGCCACCGCGCTGATGCGGGTGTTCAAGCGCCAGCGCCGTCCTTCGGTTCGCGAGGTGGAGGCGATCAGGGGCGTCTCCTTCGTGGTCAACCACGGCGACGCGATCGGGATCATCGGCCGGAACGGCTCGGGCAAGTCGACGCTGCTGCAGGCGATCGCCGGCCTGCTGCCGCCCGAGCAGGGCTGCGTCTACACCAGCGGGCAGGCGGCCCTGCTCGGGGTCAACGCGGCCCTGCTCGATGACCTGACCGGCGAGCGGAACGTGGTGCTCGGCTGCCTGGCCATGGGCATGACCCCGCAGGAGACCAAGGACCGCTACCAGTCCATCGTGGACTTCTCCGGCGTCGGCGACTTCATCGAGTACCCGATGCGCACCTACTCCACCGGCATGGCGCAGCGGCTCCGGTTCTCCATCGCCTCCGCCAAGAGTCACGAGATCTTGATGATCGACGAGGCGCTGGCCACCGGCGACGCGAACTTCCGGGCCAAGAGCCACGAGAAGATCATGTCGCTGCGCGGGGAGGCGGGGACCGTGTTCCTGGTCGCGCACAACCTGGCCGAGATCGAGGCGAGCTGCAACCGGGTCATCTGGCTAGAAAAAGGCAAGATCGTCCGCGAGGGCTACGACGTCCCCGAGATCGTCGACGCCTACCTGGCGGCCACCGGCGGCGAACCACGCCATCGCGACAGGCCCGGGGACGCCGAGCACACCGCGGTGTGAGGGCGGGCTTAGCCCCCGTCACTCCCCGGCCGGCCGCAACCGCAGGCACATGGCCGTGCCGCCGGAGGGGCGCGAGCTCGCGGTGACCTCGCCGTGCTGCGCGTGGGCCAGGCGCCGGACGATGAACAGGCCGATGCCGACACCGCCGAACCGGCGCCGGTCACCGGCCTCGCCCTGGAAGAACCGGTCGAAGATGCGCTCGTGATCGCCCACGGCGATGCCGATGCCCTCGTCTTCCACCGTGACCTCGATCCAGCCCCCGGTTACCTCGGCCCGGACCCGGACGGTACCGCCGGCCGGTGAGTACTTGAAGGCGTTCTCGAGCAGCTGCCCGACGATGATGTCGGTGGCCATGGTGTCCCCGCTGGCCAGCGGCAATCCGTCGGGGACGTCCGCCACGATGACGTGCTTGTCCGACAGCGGCCGGAAGGCGGCGGCCACCCCGCGCAGCACCGCGGCGAGGTCGAACGGGCCGTTGCGCACCGGGAACTGCTCGGCACCCGCCCGGGAGCCGAGCAGCAGCTGCTCCACGAGCCGGCTCAGCGAGCCGGCTCGCTCGGCGATGGTCTGCACCGCGGCCCGTCGCTCGGCGTCCGCGAGCTGGTCCCACCGGCTGGCCAGGGTGCTGGCGAAGCCCTGCACCACCGTGATCGGCGTGCGCAGCTCGTGACTCGTGGTGGCCAGGAACAGGTCCTTGGCTTCTTCCAGCTCCTTGGCCGCGGTGACGTCACGGAAGTCGATGACGAGCTCGCCGCCCCCCGCGAGAGCGGTACAAAGGACGTCGAGCCAGCGGCCATTCGGCATCTTATGGGCGAGGGTGGCTCCGGGGGCGGGGAGCGGGAACGACGGCACCAGGCCGATCGCGTCGGATGCGGCTATTCCGGTGATCCGGTGGGCCGCGGGGTTCCACTGCTGCACCAGGCCGGCCGCATCGAGCACGGCGATGCCGTCCGCGCTGCCGTCGATCACCGCCCGCTCGTGGGCTCGCTGCCGCACCACCTCCTCAAAGGCCATCGCGTTGGTGAGCGCCACGCCGGCGTGCCCGGCGAGCAGCTCGAGCAGCTCAAGTTCGACGTGGCTGAGCGTGCGCCGGCTGTACAGCGCGTACAGCGCCCCGTACGGCTTGCCCGCCACGTGCGACAGGCTGAGCGCGATGGTGTGCAGGCCGGGCAGCGCCGACCAGATCAGTTCGTCGAAGCCGCCCGATTCGCCGGTCGCCATCATGACCGTCTTGCCCGACTCCATCAGCTCACCGACCAGGCTCCGGGCCAGGGCCGCGGTCCGGCCGCGCAGTGAGTGCGGCAAGCCGGCCGTGCTCACCAGCCTGAGCGTGTCCTCCTCGATGAGCACGAAGCCGCCGGCGTCGGCACTGGTCAGCTCGCGCAGGCTCGCGGCGATGCGGTCCAGGACCGCTTCCAGGTCGCGCTGGGCGTTCATATCCGCGACCACGTCGCCGAGCCTTCGCACCACCCGGGCCCGTTCGGCCATGTAATGCCTGGCCACGTCGTCTTCGCCGGTCTGATGGCAGACGTTGACCCAGCCGGTCACCTGGCCGGCCGCATCGATCAGCGCGCTGGTGTCGATGCGCAGGTCGATGACGGTGCTGTCCTTACGGATCCGGCGGGTGGCGAAGGAAATCTGACCGCCCCCCCTGACCCGCTCGAGGACCGCGTTGTGCTCGGCCTTGAGCTCCTCGGGGATGATCTGCGGCTCGAGGCCGACGACCTCGGCGGCGGCCCAGCCGAACATCCGTTCAGCGGCCGGATTCCACAGCATCACCGTCCGGTCGGGGCTGAAGGCCACGATCGCATCGGCCGCGCACTCGATCACGATGCGTGCCGTCGCGTCCGTCCGGTTGCCGAGCGTCCCCGCCTGCTCTGCGGTCACCTGAACATCGTGCCACGTGTCTAACGGCACGCACCGCGCGATCCGGAGAGTACTCACCGTAAGGTTCGCCCGGAAGACCCTGCCCAAATGGCCCGGCGTTGATCTATAGTGCTTTTCAAATAACGAGTAAGGCTGTCCATCCGGGGCATCCCTTACGGTATGGCTGTCCAGGAAACGGTCTTCCGCTAGGACACGGACTATGGACCAGGCAGAGTCAAGCCCACCGCCGGGCCAACCGGGACGGCGCCAGCCGGAGCGGCTGCGACAGCCATCCCCCAGGCCGCCCGAGGCCATGGTGGCTGCGCTCCGGCTCGACCATCCGGTCATCGTCGGCTACGACGGTTCGGCGTCAAGCCGCAACGCCCTGGCCTACGCGGCCGGAGTCTGCCGGCGGCTCGGCCGGCCGCTGCTCGTCGTGTACGTATGTTCCTCCGGGATCTACTGCGAGCCGCTCACCGGACAGGTCGTGGGGGTTCCGCGTGACGCCGAGGCGCTGGAGCGATGGCTGCTCACCGAGCTCGACCAGGTGACCGGCCATACCGAGATGGAGGTGCACGTCCGCACCCGCCGGGGCAGCCCGGCCAGGGAACTCGCCGCGGCCGCAGAAGAATTCAGTGCCGATGCGCTGGTGATCGGAGCACCCAGGCACTTCTGGCATCGAGTGGCGGGCTCGGTGTCCGGGTGGCTGGCCCGGCACGCCCGCTGCCCCGTCATCGTCGTGCCCTGAGTGTGACCTGGCGAGGCGGGACCGCGATATGAGCTATCTCTATCGGTGGGCGAGGAGGGATTTGAACCCTCACGTCCTTTCGGACACACGGACCTGAACCGTGCGCGTCTGCCGTTCCGCCACCCGCCCCGGGCAACGAGTAGGTTAGCACGACCGCGAGCGCTCCCGCGCCCCGGATACGATCGGGGGCAGGTGACGCGAAGGGAGGTGGGTACGTTGGGAGTTCTGCAGCGATTCGAGCGCCGGCTTGAGGGCATGGTTGAGGGTGCCTTCGCCCGCGCCTTCAGGTCTGAACTGCAGCCTGTCGAGGTGGCCAGCGCAGTGCAGCGCGAGATGGACGACCGGGCCGCCATCGTGGCCAAGGGCCGCACCCTGGTGCCGAACGACTTCGTGGTCGAGCTGGCCGAAAGTGACCACGAGCGCCTCGACGTATACGCCGAGAGCCTGGGCGTCGAGCTGGCCAACCTGGCCAGGGACTACGCCAAGGAGCAGGGCTACTCGTTCGTGGGCCCGGTGCGGATGCGGTTCGAGGGCATACCGGACATAACGGCGGGCACGTTCCGTATCCGTTCCGGCGTCATCCGGGGCTCGACCATCGAGGGCGGCGAGATCCGGCTGCCGGCCAGCGACCTGCCGCGCACCACGCAAGGGCGAGGATTCCCCGGCCACCCCCGGCTGCTCGTCTCGGGCCCCGGCGCGCCCGGCGGTCCTGGAGGCTCCGCCGGCGGCGATCAGCACACCTATGATCTGGTCACGCCGGTGACGCTGCTTGGCCGGGGTACGGACTGCGATCTCCGGCTGGTGGACCCCGGCGTGTCCCGGCACCACGCCGAACTTCGGGTGGAAAACGACCAGGTGGTGCTGGTCGATCTCAGCTCCACGAACGGTACGTTTGTCAACGGCCAGCCGGTCCGGCGGGTGGCGCTCAGTGACGGCACCCACGTCTCGCTGGGCCGGACTACGCTGGTCTTCCGCCAAGACCGCCAGGATGGCCAGGGCAGTGGTTACTCAGGCAGCAGCTACTAGGGTCCAAGGGCGTGGCCACCAATGAACGAGCTGTCCCTCACCATCATCAGGGTGGCGTTCCTGGCTGTGCTCTGGCTGTTCGTCATCGCCGCCATCGGGGTCGTCCGCACGGACCTCCTCGGCGGCCCGGGTACCAGGCGAGGCAAGATGCGCCAGCCCGCGGCGCCGCGCCAGGCTCGTCCGGCCAAGCCGGCCCGGGCCGGCCGCGGCTCGCCGCGCACCCTGGTGGTGACGGCCGGAGCCCTGAAGGGCACGACCCTGGACCTCGCCCAGCAGCAGATCACGCTGGGGCGGGCCAATGATGCCACGCTAGTGCTCAACGACGACTACGCTTCAAGCCGACATGCCCGGATTTTCCCGCAGGACGGTCAGTGGATCGTCGAGGATCTCGGCTCGACCAACGGCACCTACCTGGACCGGCAGAAGGTGACGCGGCCGATGCCAGTGCCTGCGGGCGTACCGATCCGCATCGGTAAGACCGTTCTGGAACTGCGCAGATGACACTTGCACTCCGCTACGCGGTACGTTCCGACGTAGGCCTCCTTCGTGAAGGAAACGAGGACTCGGCGTACGCGGGACCTAGCCTGCTCGCGGTCGCGGACGGTATGGGCGGCCACGCCGCCGGCGAGGTGGCCAGCGCCCTGACCATCGCCTCGATGGCCGAGCTCGACGCTGAGCCGCCCGGCGGTGACATGCTGGCCGAGTTGGCCGCGGCCGTGGCCCTGGCCAACATGCGGCTCCAGGAGAAGATCATCGCCAACCCGGCGGTCGAGGGCATGGGCACCACGCTCACCGCGCTGTTCTGGTCGGACGGGCACGCGGCCGTGTGCCACATCGGCGATTCGCGCGGGTACCTGCTGCGCGAGCATGAGCTCTACCAGATCACCCACGACCACACGCTGGTGCAATCCCTGGTCGACGAGGGCCGGATCAGCGCCGACGACGTCTCTACCCACCCGCAGCGCTCGTTGCTGCTGCGGGCCCTCGACGGCCGGTCCGTCGCCGAGCCCGACCTCTCGGTGCACGAGGGCCTGCCGGGTGACCGCTACCTGCTCTGCTCGGACGGCTTGTCCGGGGTGGTAAACGACGAGGCGCTGCGCGAGGCCCTGGCCACGATCGCCGATCCCGAGGCCGTCACCCGCCAGCTCATCGACCTCGCCCTGCACGGCGGCGGCCCGGACAACATCACCTGCATCGTGGCGGACGTGGTGGACACGGACACGATGGGACTGCCGGCGACCAAGACCCCGGTGCTGGCCGGGGCCGCGGCCAGCGTCGGCGACCCTCGGCTGATGGCCGACGGCACCGGCCCCCTCGACGTCCTCGACGACCACTTCGACAATCACCTCAGCGAGCAGGGGGCCCCGCCGACGGTCCTGGGCGCCGACGGAGCCGATCTGAGGTCTGTGCCGCTGGCCAGCGAGAACGGCACCGGCCCGCACGGGGTTCCCGGGCGGCGCAGCCACCGGGCCACGCCCAGGCGCGCGGCCAGGACTCACCGCCGCCGCTGGCCGATCGTCACCACCTCGCTGGTGGTGCTGCTCGTCGTCATCGTGGGTGGCGGTTACGTAGCCTGGCAATGGAGCCAGGACCAGTACTACGTCGGGGCCGACAGCACGGGCAACGTCGTCATCTACCGTGGCGTCAACCAGCGCATCGCCGGCATCTCCCTGTTTAAGCCCTACCGTGAGACCGGGATCAAGCTCGCCCAGGTCCCGCTGCCCGATCAGCAGACGGTCAAGGACGACGACGACGCCAGCAACCTCAGCAGCGCCGAGGCCATCGTGGCGAACGTCCAGGCCGCCGTCACCACCTGCAAGCAGCAGTACGCCACCCTGCAGTCCTGGGTCACGCTGGACAAGCAATACCAGGCGGCCGTGACCGTGGCCAGGAAGAACCACCGGCCGGTCGACAAGATCCCTAAGCCGGGCCCGCCGCCGCCAGGGGCCGGCTCCACCTGCCCGCCCCCGCAGGCATTCGGCATCGCCGCCAGTGCCGTCAACTTGCCTGTGGCGGGACACTCGTGAGCAGCATGACCGCGCCGTCGCCCGTGGTTGATCCCGACGGCCCGCTGGTGGGCCCGGGCAGGCGGCGCACCGAGCTGATCATGCTCGTCTTCGCGGTCGCGCTGGTCGCGTTCGCCTTCGCGAACGTGGGTTTCAGTCTCAAGGGCAGGCTGCCCTCGGGGATCGCCGGATACCTCGCTGCCTACATCGTCATCATCGGCATCGCGCACCTGGCCATGCGGCGATTCACCCCGTGGGCGGATCCGCTGCTGCTTCCGCTCGCGGCCCTGCTCAACGGCCTCGGCATCGTGATGATGTACCGGCTGGCGTCGCAGGTGGACCCGGGCACCGGAAGCCCCATCCTCAGCGCGTCGGCCACCGACATCCAGATCCTCTTCTCGGCCATCGGTGTCGGCTGCTTCGTCGCGGTGCTGGCCCTGGTCCGCGAACCGCGGGTGCTGCAGCGCTACACCTACACGCTCGGCGCCGCCGGAATCCTGCTGCTGGCGCTGCCCGCGCTGCTGCCGGATTCAATCAGCGAGGTGTACGGGGCCAAGATCCAGATCCGGTTCGGCTCACTGATCACGATCCAGCCGGAGGAATTCGCCAAGCTGGCGCTGGCCATCTCGTTCGCCGGTTACCTGGTGGCCAAGCGGGATGTGCTGGCCCTGGCCGGCCGCCGGGTGCTCGGCATCGACCTGCCCCGGGCCCGCGACCTCGGCCCGATCCTGGTCGCCTGGGCGGCCAGCCTGCTGCTGCTCGTCTTCGAGAGCGACATCGGCACCAGCGCGGTGTTCATGGGCCTGTTCGTCGCGATGCTGTACATCGCGACCTCGCGGACGTCCTGGCTGCTGCTCGGCTTCATCATGTTCGTGGCGGGTGCGTACGCAGCGAGCAAGCTGTTCGGCCATGTCGGCGAGCGGTTCACCGTCTGGCTGCACCCGTTCGCCGGCAACAACCCCGAGGGCATCGCCTATCAGCCGGTCCAGGCCCTGTACGGGATGGCCAGCGGCGGCCTGCTCGGCAAGGGCCTGGGCGGCGGCCAGCCCTACATCACCCCGCTGGTGCAGAGCGACATGGTGATCAGCGCGTTCGGCGAGGAGCTCGGGCTGGCCGGGGTGATGGCCATCGTGCTGATCTACGGGCTCATCGTGCAGCGCGGGCTGCGGACTGCGATGCTGGTCAAGGACCCGTTCTCCAAGCTGCTGGCCGGCGGCCTTTCGTTCATGCTGGCCCTGCAGGTGTTCGTCATCATCGGCGGCGTGACCCGGCTCATCCCGCTGACCGGCATCACCACGCCGTTCCTGTCCCAGGGCGGGTCCTCGCTGGTAGGGAGCTGGATTCTGATCGCCTTGCTGGCCCGGCTCAGTGACACCGCGCGGCGGCCGCCACCGCGGCCGATCCAGGAAGAGGGACTGACCCAGGTGGTGACGCTCCAGTGAACCGGGCGCTGCGCCGGATCTCGGTTGCGGTCCTGGTGATGTTCCTGCTGCTGCTGATCAACGTCAACTACCTGCAGGGCTTCGAGACCGCCAGCCTGGCTAACGAACCCGGCAACTCCCGCGCGTTCTACGCGACTCAGAATCAGTACGAACGCGGCAGCATCGTCACCTCAGACAACGTGGCGATCGCCGCCTCCAAGCCGAGCACCGACCCCAATGACTCCATCAAGTACCAGCGGTACTACCCGCTCGGCCCGGAGTACGCGGCGGTGACCGGCTACGAGACGCTCTACAGCCAGACCGGTATCGAGGGGGCGGAGAACCCGCTGCTGTCGGGCAACGACTCCGCGCTTGACGTCAGGAAGTTCGTCGACCTGATCACCGGCAAGACGACCAAGGGCGCCACGGTCACGGTCACGATCAACTCGAAGGCGCAGGACGCGGCCTGGGCCGCCCTGCAGGCGACCGGGAAGCCGGGCGCGGTGGTGGCGATCGACCCGTCGACCGGGAAGATCCTGGCCCTGGCCAGCTATCCGAGCTTCAATCCGAACCAGCTGGCCACCCACGACGGCCAGCAGCTCATCAAGATCGACAACCAGCTGCTCGCCGACAAGACGCAGCCGCTGCTCAACCGGGCCCTGGAGGGAACGTACCCGCCGGGTTCGACCTTCAAGATCGTGACGAGTTCCGCGCTGCTGACGAGCAATCCCAGCACCACGATCAATACGAACTTCGCTTCGCCGACCACGCTCACTTTCCAGCAGTCCACCCACGCGCTCACCAACGACCTCGGCGAGGTATGCAGCCCCTCCGGCCAGGCCACCCTGGTCTACGCGTTTGCTAAGTCCTGCGATACCACCTTCGGCAAGATCGGCGAGGATCTCGGTCCGGGGGCGCTGAACACCATGGCCACCAAGTTCGGCATGAACAACGCCAACCTGACCATCCCGCTGCCGGTGGCGCAGAGCAACTACGTGGTCCCGGCCAGCCTGCCGCTGACCGCCTACTCGGCCATCGGCCAGTACAGCGATACCGTGACGCCGCTGCAGGAGGCCATGTTCGCCGCGACGATCGCCAACGGCGGCACGCTGATGAAGCCCTACCTGGTCCAGCAGGTCACCGCCAGCGACCTGAGCACGGTGCAGACCACGCCGCAATCGGCGTTGAGCCAACCGGTCTCCTCGACCGTTGCCTCTGATGTGGGGAAAATGATGCTCGCGGTGGTGCAGGAGCCCGAAGGCACCGGGTACGCTTTCAACTCCAACGCCGAGGGCGGGCTGGTCATCGCGGGCAAGACCGGGACCGCCGAGACCGGTACGGTGACCGGGCTGGACGACGCGGCATTCACCTGCTTCGCTCCCTACGCCAACCCGAAGATCGCCGTAGGCGTCATAATCCAGGGTGGCGGTTACGGGGCCACCGCGGCCGCACCGATCGCGGTGCAGGTCATCAAGGCATACTTGAAATCCCTGGGGACTCAGTGAGCGATTATCTGCTGGCAGGCCGGTACCGGCTGACCGGCCGTATCGCGGCCGGCGGCATGGGCGAGGTGTGGCGCGGCGAGGATCAGCTGCTCAACCGCACCGTGGCGGTCAAGCTCCTGCCCACCGGCCGGGCCGGCGATGAGGCGTTCCTGGCCCGGTTCCGGGCCGAGGCCCGGTTCGCGGCCAGCCTGTCCCATCCGGGCATCGCCCGGGTCTACGACTACGGCGAGTCTTCGGAGTTCGGCGGCGCCTACCTGGTCATGGAGCTGGTGGAAGGCGAGCCGCTGTCCGCGATCCTGGCCCAAGCCGGCCGGCTATCTCCCGACGCCACCCTGGACATCGTCAGCCAGGCCGCGCGCGCGCTCGAGGTGGCGCATCAGGCCGGCATCGTGCACCGCGACATCAAACCGGGCAACCTGCTCGTGGCCGCGGACGGCACCACGAAGATCACCGATTTCGGCATCGCCACCGCGGTGCGCGCCGCGCAAGCGTCCCATCTGACCGAGACCGGCATGGTGATGGGCACGGCCATGTACGTCTCGCCCGAGCAGGCCACCGGGGCGCCGGTGGATGACTCTTCTGACATCTACTCACTCGGCGTGGTCGCCTACGAGTGCCTGGCCGGGCATCCGCCGTTCACCGCCCGTGAGCCGCTGGCCATCGCGTTCGCGCACAAACACGAGCCGGTGCCCGAGCTGCCGCCGGACGTGCCGCCGCCGGTCAGCGATCTGGTGTATCACATGCTGGCCAAGACCCCGGAAGAGCGCCCGGCCAACGTCCGGGTGGTCGCCGACCGCGCCGACCGGCTGCGCGACGCCATGGCCCTGGGCGATTCCGCGCCGCCGGACGACTATGCGGACGACCAGGCGGGCCTCACCCAGGCCGGCCTGACCCGGGAAGGGCTGACCCGGGCGGACCTGCCCGCGGCGGCGACCGGCGCCCTGCTCGGACCGGCGGGCACGCAAGCCGGCCCGGCTCGTAGCGGCGGCTCGCGCGCCGCGCGCCGCCGGCGGCGGATCGTGACCGCGAGCGCGACGGCGGTCCTGTGCGCGGCGGCCGCCGGGATCGGCCTGTACCTCAGCGGTCACATGGCCGGCCAGGCCAGCGGTCAAACAGGCAACAGCACGGCACAGCACCTCAACTCCCCGAGCGCGACGCTATCGCCGAGCGCGAGCCAGCTGCCCAGCTCATCGTCGCGGCCTAGTGTGGTAGCTACACATCCGACACCATCGCTCAGTCCCACGTACAGCCCGCAGCCCGTGAAGTCCCCCACACCGACACCGACACCGACACAGAAGGCCTCGCCGACGGCGAGCGCGTCGCCGTCGGCGAGCACCTCGCCGACGGTCACGAGTTCACCGACGGCGACCGCATCGGCGAGCACCTCATCGCCGGCCGCGACCTCTCCGACCGTCGACCGAGAGAACTAGAAATAGTGCAGGGTGGTTTGGCACAGTGCGAGATATGACACAGCCCCGTCTCCTCGGCGGCCGCTACGAGCTCGACGGCGTGGTGGGCCGCGGCGGCATGGCCGAGGTCTACCGGGCGCGCGATATCCGTCTCGACCGGATCGTCGCGATCAAGACACTCCGCGCCGACCTGGCCAGAGACCCGATATTCCAGGCCAGGTTCCGTCGTGAGGCCCAGTCGGCCGCCTCGCTGAACCACCCGTCCATCGTCGCGGTCTACGACACCGGCGAGGACATGGCCACCGGCGTCCCGGTGCCCTACATCGTGATGGAGTACGTGGACGGCCGCACGGTGCGGGACCTGCTGCTAGAGGGCCACCGGCTGCTGCCCGAGCGGTCGCTTGAGATCATCGACGGCGTCCTGCGCGCGCTGGACTACAGTCACCAGGCCGGCATCGTGCACCGGGACATCAAGCCCGGCAACGTCATGGTGACCCGTAACGGCGACATCAAGGTCATGGACTTCGGCATCGCCCGGGCGATGAGCGATGCCCAGGCCACGATGACCCAGACCGCCCAGGTGATCGGCACCGCGCAGTACCTGTCGCCCGAGCAGGCCAGGGGCGAGCGGGTCGACGCGCGCAGTGACCTGTACTCGGCCGGCTGCCTGCTGTACGAACTGCTGACCGGCAGGCCCCCGTTCACCGGCGACTCACCGGTCGCGATCGCCTACCAGCACGTCAGGGAGAACCCGGTGCCTCCGTCGCGGGTCGACCCCGACGTGCCGTCCTGGGCCGACGCGATCGTGCTGAAGGCGATGGCCAAGTCACCGGACGACAGGTATCAGACGGCCGCCGACATGCGTGCCGACCTGCAGCGGGCTGCCTCCGGCATGCCGGTGTCGGCCGCGCCGCCGACTAGGTTCGACAACTACCCGCGGACCCAGCGGATGGGTAACAGCGCGATGATGGCAGGAACCACGCAGATCCCCCCGGTCGAGGACTACGACTACGCAGGCGGCGGTTACGACCAACGCGGGCGCAGCGGCGGCGGGAGCCGCCGGTGGATTCCATGGGTCCTTGGCCTGGTCCTGGTGATCGGCGTGGTCGCGGGGGTGGCGTACTACCTGCTCGCCGGCGGCGGCAAGACGTACGCCGTGCCGCTGGTGAACGGCGAACCGCTGGCACAGGCCCAGGCGGCTATCAGGGCCCAGCATCTGCGGTCCACGCCGGTCAACCAGGCCAGTGGCACGGTCCGGAAGGGCTACGTGATCACCACCAACCCGCCGGAGGGCAACAACGAGCCGGCCGGGACCCTGGTGACGCTGTACGTGTCAAGCGGGGCGGCTCCAGTCACGGTCCCGAACGTGGTTAACGACCCGGAGACCGTGGCGGAGAGCACGCTGCAGAGCGCGGGCTTCAAGGTCAGCGTCAATCCGGATTCCAGCTCCACCGCTGCGGCCGGGACGGTGCTCAGTCAGAGCCCGAGCAGCGGCGGCACGGCCTTGCCTGGCTCCACCGTCACCATCACCGTCTCGGGTGGAGCGGTCACGGTGCCTCCGGTCGTCGGTGATTCGCAGGCGACGGCGAGCAGCATCCTGACTACCGCCGGATTCCAGGTCGTGGTCCAGCAAGGGTCGGGTCCGGCCCAGTACGCGGCCGGCACGGTCTTCGCCCAGCAGCCTGCCAGCGGCAACGCGACGAAGGGATCCAAGGTCACCATCTTCGTGCAGGCCGCGGCCACGCCCTCCGCCTCGCCCTCGGCCTCGCCCACACCGAGCGCGGGCGGCAGTCCCCCGTAGGCTCGGAGCCGGGACGGCTAGCCGGTCCCCAGATCGGGGCGATCACCCCGGGGACCGGCTACGCTTAGGTCCGCATCACCGGGTTTTACCGCAGGTTTGCTCCACAGGGTTTGCTACGCAGGAGGCCGTTGTGCCCAAGTCGCGCGTCCGGAAGAAGACCGTCTACACGCCTCCGCCGTCGAAGACGACGCGGCGGAAGGTCAGTGCGCCCTGGGTCGGCCCCACCATCGTGGCCTGCCTGATCATCGGCCTGGCCTGGATCGTGACCTATTACTTCACCCAGGGTTCGATTCCCGGCATGACCGCGCTAGGCTCCTGGAACCTCGTGGTCGGCTTCGCGTTCATCATCGCGGGCGTCACCTTGTCCACCAGGTGGCGTTGACCGCACGGTCCACCAGGTGGCGTTGACCACGCGCCGGGTCGGCGCTACGGTCACCCGCCGGTCAGCTGACCGTTCCTGACCACGACGGCGACCACGATCAAGGCCACGATGACAACAGTGGCGAGCAACTGCAGCACGGGCCGGTTCTTGCGGGGCGCGTACGCGTAGGCCGCCGTGATCAGCGCCCCGGTAAGCAGTCCGCCGATGTGATCCTGCCAGGCGATGATGTTGTGGAGGAAGAAGCTGAGGGCCAGGTTGATGGCGATCAGCATGACAATCCCGCGGGTGTCCAGACGCAGCCGCCTCGACACGACGAACCACGCCCCGAACAACCCGAAGATGGCGCCGGACGCACCCACCGCCGGCTCGTTCTGTGGCGCGAGGAAGTAGTACATCACCCCGCCGCCGACGGCGCTGAGCAGGTATACGGCCAGGAAGCGGACCCGGCCGAGCAGGCCCTCGAGCGAGGGTCCGACGAAGATGAGCGCCCACATGTTGAACAAGATGTCCATGAACCCCAGGCCGCCGAGGCCGGTCGCCGGGGCCAGGAACGCGGACGTGACCAGCCGGTACCACTCGCCCGCGGCGACGCCATGTGCGGCGCCGCCGTACGTGTATGAGGCGGATCCGAGCATCTCCAGGTTGGTGACGATGCTCGGGCGGACCCACGTCACCAGGAAGATCGCAACGTTGATCGCAACCAGCGTCCAGGTGACCACGGCGGTGGCGGCCGGCCGGCCGCCGAACGTGGTCTTGGCCGCGCGGGTACTGCGCGCGCCCTCGCCCACGCACTCCACACACTGCTGGCCCACCGAGGCTGAACGCATGCAGTCAGGGCACGCGTAGCGTCCGCACCGGACGCAGGAGACGTATGTCTCCCGGCCTGGATGGCGGTAACAAGCGGGAACGTCCGGGGCGCGGCCGGGCACGACTGCGTCCGGCGGGACCGTCTCACCCGGTCCGGAATCGCTGGGCGTGCTCACGGCTTCGTCCAATCAGTTGGCAATGCCGCTCAGTTGGCCCGGACCGTCAGTTGGCCGGGCCGCGTTCCACCGTGACCGATTCGATGACCACGTCTTGGGCCGGCCGGTCCTGGCTTGCGGTCTTCATCCGGCTGATCAGGTCAACCACATCAGATCCCTCGATGACTTCACCGAAGATCGTGTGCTTGCCGTTGAGCCACGGCGTGGCCCCGACGGTGATGAAGAACTGCGAGCCGTTGGTGCCTGGCCCGGCGTTCGCCATCGCCAGCAGGTACGGCCGGTCGAACCTGAGGTCCGGGTGGATCTCGTCGGCGAACTCGTAGCCAGGTCCGCCCCGGCCCGAACCAAGCGGATCCCCGCCCTGAATCATGAAGTCGGGGATGACCCGGTGAAACACGGTCCCGTCGTAAAGCTTGTCGGTGGTGGCCCGCCCGGTGCGCGGGTCAGTCCACTGCTTGCCACCCTCGGCCAGTTCCACGAAGTTGCGCACGGTTTTCGGTGCGTGATCAGGGAAAAGCCGGATGACGACGGGTCCGGAGTTCGTGCGGAGCGTGGCGGTCAGCGTGTCTGTCATACTTTTGACTCCTCGTCCCGCCAGCGGGCTGGCCGGACATTTCGTCGTTGTTAATTTCCTCCAGTCTTTACCGTACCGGTAGCGCGCGATGATTGAACCCAGCAAAGCCGGGAAGCCTGGGAGAACGGGATCACGCTCGGGAGGTTTACTGTGTCCCTTATGAACACCAGACGCACCACCGACGGGGCGGCCGAGATCGGCGAGCGCGCCAAGAGCGCCGCCGCGCAGGCTGTCCCGATAGGCAAGCGAGTGGGAACGACAGCGGCTCAGGGAGCCCGCCAGGGCGTTCAGGGCGCGCGGGAATGGGCCGCGCCGCGGTTGGAGGACGCCACCGGTACGGTTACGGATGCGGTCACGACCGCAGGTTCGACAGCCGTTCAGGGCGTCCGCCAAGGCGTCCAGACCGCACGGGAATGGGCGGCGCCGCTTATCGAGGACGCCGTACAGGGAGCGCGTGAATGGGCGGCGCCGCGGCTTGAGGACGCCGCAGAGGCCGTCACCACCACGGTCGCGCCCAAGGTGTCGTCCGCCTTGCGTTCCACCGCGCAGCAGGTCAGGCCGACTCCGAAGAAGACCGGGCTGCGCAGGCTGCTGAACTGGCGCTGGCTGCTCGGCATCGGTGTGGTGGCGGCCGGCGCCGGGGCCGCAGCCGCGGTCACCATGCGTCGTTACGCCAGCGCCACCGCGGAGGCCAAGGACGCTACGGACGCCACAGAAGGCGAACCCGGCAGCGAGTCAGTCACGGGTGCCGAGGTGAACGGGCGAGTCACGACGCCGGGTAGTTAGCCGGCCAGGTTGGCCAACGCCCGGATGACCGGGTTCGGCCACCGGCTGGGAGGAATCAGACGAGGCAGACACCCGCGGCACCGCGTGCCGTGCTGATCGCAGGAATGACAGCACGAACGCCGCCGCGGGTGTCTGCGTACGCACGGGCTGTCCGGGTCCGCCGCTGGTGATCCGGGTATCGTCTAGCCACGAAACCACCAGCTAGTCACCGGAACGACGGCCTAGGCCGTCGTTCTCCACAACCACGCACTGTGGATAACCACTGACGCAATTGACCAGAATGCGTCTTTAGTTGGCCTGTCAACGCACAGTTCTGTGGATTCCGCTGTGGAGAACTATGTGCGGAGAAAACCGGCTTGTCCGCTAGCGCCGGGAGGTCGCTCCGGCGCCCGGTAGTACGCCGCCGGGCACGTTTCCCGGCACCTATGTGACGGGACAATACGTACGTGCCCGCAGTTGCAGCGGGCCGACCCATAGATTGCGGTGGATCCGGGCTACGTGGTGGATCCGGTGCATCCCCGTGCACCGGATCCGCCGCCAAGCCCGGATCCACCACGGAAACCCGCGGTGGGCGGGCTGGGGATGCGGCGAGCGGGACGGGTGGGGTGATCGGGACCCCAGGGACCGCGGACCGGGCCTGGCGGACGCGGACCGGGCCGGGCGGGAGGCTCGTATTTACCTTTGCTCGGGGGGATCACCGAGGGGGTCGGCGGTCAGGTACAGCCGGGGCCAGTGGCAATCGAGAAACTGGCCGAGGACGTCGGCCAGGCGCTCCTCGAAGTCGTCGTCCTCCGCGCTGGCTCCGACCGCTCTTTCCACTCCAGACGGACTGTCGACGCCGAACGCCACCGCCCTGACCTCCCAGTCATCGCGTTGCGCGCCGTCGTACCATCGCTGTACGGTGCCGACCTGCCGGGCCAGGGTGTCACCGGTAATGGCTTGGCCGTACGTCCGTTCCCACTCCAGGCTTCGCGGGTGCGGGGCGGCACCGGGATTCTTCCGGTCGGCCGATTTGAGCGCGTCGAGGACCAGCGTCCACTTGTAGGCGGGGGCGAGCCACCGTGGTTCTTCGCGCTGGCACAGCCAGCTTCCCTGCGCCAGCCTGGACCTGATCGCGGTGCTGACATGGGAGGCGAGGCTAACCGCGCTGACCCGGCCGACGAGGACCTGTACCCGTGTGGCCAGGGCGGCGTCGACGCCGTGGGAGATCGCGCAGTCACGCAACCGGGACGGCATCACCTGCAGCAGCGAAAGCAATTCGGTGCGCGGCACGGGCATCGGCCAGCCGGTCAGGTGGGCCAGGACCGACAACTCAGCCCACAGCCGGATGGCCGGGTACTCGCCCAGCGCACGCTGGGCGATCCGCATGTCCCGCAGCGTGCACGGCCGTCCGGTGCAGTCCGCGCCGCAGGTGACGCTGCGCGGCCGGACCACGCCAACCGGGGACGCGGTGGGTGCCTCGGCCGCTTCCCGGCCGGTGCCGTCGGGCATCCTGGCCAGCAGCGGATAGTCCATGCCGTCGGTGAACACGGCGGCCTCACCCGGCTTGAGCGTGACCAGATACTTGTTCTGGGCTTTGGTCATGTTCATCGTGGCGCCCACCGCGTCGCGGTCGTCGGCGGCCGGGAGGCGGTGGCTTATCTTCACCGCGGTGTTCTTGATGACGTCCGGCACCAGGCGATCCGGGATCTGCTCGGCGATGATGAGCCCTTCGCCGTAGGCCCGGATCTCGGCGAGCAGCCCGGCGAACATCTCCACCGCGTGCGCCGCGGCGCCGCCGGGACTTTGTGAGCGGCGAAGCAGCCGGTGCGCCTCCTCGATGACCGTCAGGTGGCCAAGCCCGGCCTGGGCCCGCTGCCCGGCCGGCTTGGCCCGGTGCGCCATCCGGAGGTGCTCGGCCAGCCTGATCAGCACGGTCCCCATCAAGAACGCCTTGTCGCTGTCGTCGCCCACGTCCTCCAGCTCCAGCACGGCGTTGGCCTGCAGCAGCCGGCCGAAGTCGAGCTGGTGGCCGCCCTGCAGGAAACGGCCGGCCGTACCCAGCCGCAGGCTGGACAGCCGGACCTTGATGAAGCCGTGCACGCCGTCGGTGATCCGCTGGCTGTAGCCGGCTTCCTGCACGATCCTGACCGCGGCCCGCTGCAGGTCGGTGAGGGTGGGGTAACTGGGGTTCGGGTCGGGCGTGCTCGTCTCACCCAGCGCCAGGTCCCAGCCGGCGTTCTCGTACACCCTGGTCAGGGCCGCGCTGAGGATCTGCGGGAACGGCTCCTCGGAGCGGAAGGAG